>JAWLCZ010000078.1:0-17582 GCA_041686835.1 Paenibacillaceae bacterium
ACTCCCAATTAAATACCTTATAAAATTCAAGTTTGAATTGGGGTTGTACTACAATTGTTCCAGAAGATTGTGTGGGATTATATTGTTTATGACAGTATGTTTTTATGTTATGGGTTCTTTGTTAGTCATTAGAATAGCGATATTAGGTTATTCCATGATAAATGGGAAATTTGTGGAGGAAGTAGAACAAACCCTGAAAAAACCAAATAAATTTAGTTTTCTTAACTTGCCAGAAACAATAGGGTTACTCATTTTCGGCATTTTTGTAATCCTTTTTAACTTCATATTCCCGAAGAAGTCTGCAAAGGTCTTAATAAAAATCATTTATGTGATTATTGGACTCTTGTTCGTAATTATCGCTATTTTATCGCTGTATATGATAATTACTGAGGGAAATTCAATTCTATCTGATATTAAAAATAATAATTGGTAATGTTCATATTACCAAAATACAAAAAGAGCATCAGCCGATGCTCTTTTATGGGAATTGGGTGTACTACAATTTTTCCACGTAACGGAAGAACTCATCCGTGCATCAATAAATCGT
Organism: Paenibacillaceae bacterium; assembly: GCA_041686835.1. GTDB lineage: Bacteria > Bacillota > Bacilli > Paenibacillales > JAWLCZ01 > JAWLCZ01. The sequence goes on from JAWLCZ010000078.1 coordinate 548, forward strand.
CCATCGTAAACAGCGAGTGCAGCGTCAGATTGGCCCGGGCCAGGTTGCTGCGCCCGGTTGGCTCCCTTTCGATGACGCACAGGACGCCATTCAGGTGCGCGCCACGCTGCTTTAGCTCTTCGGAGCTTGATAAAATTTGACCCGCCGTCGTAACGACGTCCTCGACGATGCATACGGTTTTGCCGGCGATGTCCGTTCCTTCCGCGAGCTTGCATGTCCCGTATGTTTTCGCCTGTTTCCGGACGAACACGCAAGGAATCCCGGTTTTCAGCGACAATGCGGTGGCGATCGCGATTCCGCCCATTTCCAGTCCCGCCAAGATTTCCGTCTTTTCCGGAACGAGGCGCGCCAAATGCTCGGCAACCGCGGCGAGCAGCGCCGGATCGGATTCAAACAAGTATTTGTCGAAGTACTCGTTTGATATTTTGCCCGATCGGAGCGTAAATTGGCCCGTCAAATGGGAAACCCGATAAATCTCCCGCGCAAGTGATATCCTGTCCATGAAATCCTCCTTAAGAATTCGCGAGTCTATGATCCATCACGCAAATGCTATGATCCTATTGTAGTTATTCCTCGGTGAACTGAAAAGGAATATTTTTGATTTGACACGACTGCTGAGGGATGCTATCATTCGTATTATTCCACAGTAATCTTGTCGGATATAGTGGTTGTATATCCCTATGACGTGGAGTGGAGAAAAAGAGATTTTTTGCTAGTTTTTGAGGAGGGGTTTTCATGTTCAAATGGAAGCGCGGCGGCATCGCCCTGCTGGTGCTTGTCCTGATTGCCGGAGTGCTCGCGGGGTGCGGTGCCAGCCAGAACGCTGACAAAGAATCGAACGGAGCCGCGGGAGCGGATTCGAACGCGCAGCAGTCGAACGATAACCAGGCGCTTGCCGGCAAAAAGATCGCACTCATTATGCAGCTCAACATCGGTACTTTCTCCGCGCAGTACATAGCGGGGGTGAAAGAGCAAACGGAAAAGTTCGGCGGCAAGCTGACCGTCTTCAACTCGGAAGGGGATCTGGCGAAAATGGCATCCAATCTGGATGCGGCGATCAACCAAAAGTTCGACGGCATCCTGATTGACCACGGAACGGCGCAGGCGCTGGAAGCCGGAGTGAAAAAAGCGGTGGAAAAAGGCATTCCGGTCGTCGCCTTCGACGCGGACCTGAAAGTTCCAGGCGTGACCGTTCTGCAGCAGGGCGACGAGAAGATGGCGCAGATGACGCTGGAAAAAATGGCCGAAGATATCGGCGGCAAAGGCAATATCGTCAAAGTTTGGGTCGCCGGCTTCGCGCCGATGGAACGCAGGCAAACCGCCTATAAAGCGTTCATGGAGAAAAATCCGGACATCAAAGAAATCGCCGCGTTCGGCACGGCAAAAGATCCCGCGTTGGATACGCAAGCGCAGATGGATGCGGTGCTGAAGCAGTATCCGAAAGGAGAAATTTCCGCGGTGTGGGCCGCTTGGGACGAGTTCGCCAAAGGGGCGGTTCGCGCCATTCAGCAGGCCGGCCGGACGGAAATTAAAGTTTACGGCATCGACATGAGCGACGAAGATTTGCAAATGATTCAGGATCCGAACAGTCCCTGGGTCGCCTCGGCGGCGGTCGATCCGAAAGACATCGGGCGCGTGCAGGTACGCTACCTGTATCAAAAACTGCACGGCGATCAAACCGAGGACACAGTCGTCCTGGAACCGGTATTCGTATCGCGCGACAAGCTTCCTTCCGAGCAGATTACGACGGACAAGCTGCATGAATACGTGGAAGGCTGGGGAAACAGCGAGCAAGGATACACGGACTGGATGAAAGAACTGGAGCAGCACAGCGGCAAGTAACGAATGTGCGGGACGAAAGTCCGCCGGACGCAACGTCGGCGGGCTTTTCGCATGCGGGAAAGGAGTGGAAACGGCGATGACGGCAGCGCCGATACGATTAACGATGCAGCGCATCTCCAAATCGTTTCCCGGTGTGCAAGCGCTGAGGGAAGTCGATTTCGAAGCGAACGGTGGAGAAATTCACGCCCTGCTCGGGGCAAACGGGGCGGGGAAGAGCACGCTTATGAAAATATTATCCGGAGCTTACAGCGCCGACGAAGGAACGATTACGATCGATGGAGCCGCCGCGGTGATTCGGCATCCAACCGACGCCAAGCGCCACGGCATCCAGTGCGTCTACCAGGAGGTGGACACGGCTCTCGTTCCCCAATTGACCGTGGGGGAGAATATTATGCTCGATCGGCTGGCCGGCGATGAAGGACAGCGTTGGATTCGCTGGGGCGCTTTGTACCGGACCGTGGAGAACCTATTGGACGACATCGGGTTTTCTTTGCCCGTCCGCAAATATGCGGCGGAACTGACCCTTGCCGAAAAGCAGCTCGTGCTGATAGCGAGAGCGGTTATGCAAAAAGCGAAGTTTGTCATTTTCGACGAACCGACCGCCCCGCTCAGCGCGGAAGAAGCGGACCGGCTGTTTGCCGTCATGCGCAAACTGAAAACGGAGGGGGTCGGCTCCATCTTTATTTCGCACCGCCTGCCTGAAGTGTTTCAGATTTGCGACCGCATCACCGTCATGCGCGACGGAAGGCGTGTGTTGACCAAGAGAACGGAAGAAACGGACATTCCGGAAATTATCGAAGCGATGCTCGGCAGAACGTTCTCCGAAGAATTTCCGAAAGAGGACGTGCCCATCGGCGGGCCGCTGCTCGAAGTGAAAGGCGTCCGGCTCGGGCGGAAAGTCCGCGGCGTCGATTTCACTGTCCGCGCAGGGGAAATCGTCGGTATCGCCGGGTTGGTCGGCGCGGGGAAAACGGAGCTGTCGCGGCTGCTATTCGGCGCGGATCCGCTCGAAGGCGGCGAAATTCGTTTGTCCGGCCGGGCGTTGAAGCTGCGCCAACCGGACGACGCCATACGTGCCGGCATCGTGCTTGTGCCCGAGGAAAGGCGCAAAGAAGGCATTCTCGTGAACGAATCGGTAAGCCTCAACTTGACGCTGCCCACGCTGAAACGATTCAGCAGGTGGGGATTTGTCCGTTCGTCGGCGGAAGCGGATCACGCGGAGCAGCTGGTAAGGAAGCTGGGAATCAAGACGCCGGATGTCGGGCAACAGGTCCGATACTTAAGCGGCGGCAACCAGCAGAAAGTGGCGGTCGGCAAATGGCTGCCGACGGAAGCCCGCGTGTTTCTGTTCGACGAACCGACCAAAGGCGTCGATATCGGCGCGAAGAGCGATATATTCCGCCTCATCGGCGGCTTGGCGCGGGAAGGGAAAGGCATCGTCTATTTTTCCAGCGAAATCGCCGAAATTTTAGGCATCGCGGATCGCGTGCTCGTCATGTGCGACGGGCGGATTGTAAAGGAGTTCAACCGGGGGGAAGCGACGCAGGATGAAATCATGTATTACGCCAGTGCGGGAAAGGAGCGGCAGCTGTGAAAAGTTCGAAAACCACATTGTCCGATTTTACGTATAAATACGGGGCCATTATCGTTATTGTCGCTGTGTTCGCATTTTTCAGCATCATCGACCCCAATTTTCTGACTTACGACAATCTGACTTCCATTTTGCGCGCCATTTCCATCGTCACGCTGGTGGCGATCGGCGTTACGTTTTCGCTTATCGTGGACGGGTTTGATCTTTCGGTAGGCTCCACCGTGTCTTTAACGACCGTCGTCGCCGCATCGCTGATGGTTTGGTACGAGCTACCGCTTGCCGTCGTCCTTGTCGTTCCTGTTTTGCTGGGAATCGCGATCGGCGTCATCAACGCTTTCCTCATCGTCAAAGTACGTATTCCCGATCTGCTGGCTACGCTTGGTGTCATGTATATTATCGGCGGGGTGCACAGAACCTACACGCAAGGCTACTCGATTTACAACAACATGCCGCTGCCGGACGGAACGACGGCGCCGGGCAAATTCACGGAATCGTTCCTATGGATCGGGCAGGGGGAGTTGCTTGGCATTCCCGTGCCGGTCGTCATCATGGTCGCCGCCGTCGTTCTCGTGCATATTTTCCTGAACTATACCCGGTGGGGGAGAATGATGTATGTGACGGGAGGCAACCTGGAAGCGGCCCGGCTGTCCGGCATCCGCGTCAATAAAGTGAAGCTCGCCGCGTATATCTTATCGGGAAGCTTTGCCGCGATGGGCGGAATCCTGTTTGCCGCGCGCGTCGGCACCGGGCAGGTTGACGCCGGGGCTCCGCTGCTCATGGAAGCGGTCGCCGCCGTGTTTGTCGGTTTTTCCGTCTTCGGCGCGGGGAAACCGAACGTCATCGGAACGTTTTTCGGCGCCGTGCTCATCGGGGTGCTGCTGAACGGATTAACGATGCTGAACTTGCCGTACTATGCGTTCGATATCGTAAAAGGCGTCGTGCTCGTTTTCGCGTTGGCGGTAACGTTCATCCATCTGAACCGGAGAAAGGCGTAGCGGCGCTTCTTGAGAGTAAGCTTATCCGGCAGTCTGTCGTGGCTCGTCCAGGCAGACTTTTTTAGATCGGGAGCGAACGGAGTGGATCAAAGGCGCGGATAAAAGATGAAATATTCCGCGGCAATTGACGTTTCAAACGAAAGTAAGGTATTGTTAATAAAAAGATAACGATAAGAAGGTCGGCTCATGGCATATGTCTACATCGTCATTATGGTTATCGCGGGCTACGCCGCATTTGTCGTTCCGACACGCTGGCTCCGAATCGAACGCATCCGCTATCCGTTGGGCATCGGCAAGAAGATTCTGCAAATCAGCGACGTTCATGTAGAAATGTTGAGGATTCGGCCCGGCAAAATCAAGAGAATATTGCAAACCGAAAATCCGGACTACCTTTTCATCACCGGAGACTTCACGCAAAATGAAAAATATATCCCACGCCTTGAGCCATATCTGGAAATCATCCGCGACAGCGGCATTCCGGCGTATGCCGTACTGGGCAATCACGATTACAGGCTCGCCGATGTCGGCGTCCTGGTACAAACCCTCCGTAGCTATGGCGTCGCCGTATTAAGGAACGAATCGGTACAACTTGACGATTTTCAACTGATCGGCATCGACGATTACTGCACGCGGCACAGCGATATTGACCGGGCCTTCCGGGACGCCGTTCCCGGAAAACCGAAGCTGATCATGACGCACGATCCGAACATTGTACTCGAGATCCGCAACCGATACGACTATTTGCTATCAGGCCATCTGCACGGGAAGCAATTCAACGTTCCGTTTCTGTTCAAGCTGAAATATAAAGGCGAGCTCCCGCTTCGAGGCATATACAAGGGACTCCATCATTCGCAGAACGGCACTTTCTATATCTCCAAAGGAATCGGCCAGGCCGGGCTGAATCTGCGGTTTTTGGTCCGCAGCGAAATCACATTCCACTATTTGTAAATCCTTTCGTATACGCTTTTTGTCACTGTCGCGCGATGGCCCGGCTCTATGGCGTGGGCAGCGGCCGGCGGCGAAGCTTTCTTGCCGGTTGCCGTTTGTTTGACGGGCTTGGCGGATGCTGCGGCGCTCTTCTCAGGCGGAGCTTCCCCCGGGACGCTATTCGGCGCAGGCTCGTGATCGCCGTCATTATCTCTGCTGTTCGTATCCACAGCTTTACGTGATGAAACGGGAACCGCATTATCCTTCTTCTCTTCCTTCTTCTCGCCATTCCCTTTCATCCGGCCTTCAGGTGCCGGCACCGGTTCGGAGGAATCCGCTTCCGAAGCCGGCGTGGCCCGTTCATCGTTAGGTTCGATTTCGGATGAGACGATGCTCGCCTGAGCGGAAATGCCGGATAGCTGGCCCCAACGCATTTCTCCGAATCCGACGACGAGAACGTTCGCGGACAACAGCGTCAATACCGTTGCCGCTTTCATCCATTCACTCATATCTATTACCTCCCCATTTTCAGTGCAAAGTTCATTCTATCACAACAAAGGCGAAAAAAGACTCGAATCATAGGAGGCGAAACGAGAATAATGGAAAATTCTTGGATGTAAAGATTTACATACGAACATATGTTTGATAAGATAATAAGAACAAACGTTCTCAAAAGACAATATCATTTCCATGAATTGCAATTTATACAAATCGAAATGATCGCACGGTAACAAATTTTTAAAAAAAATTTAAAAATTTGGTGATTTAGCATACTTTTCGACATAATATTCGGTTTTTGATGCCACCAAGAGACACATATTTTATTTTTTTTAGATTATAATGTTCTTATTTACGCGAAAAAAGCAATGATCCCGTAACTAAGAACAGTATGATGAAAAGTGGGGGGTAGGCAATGAGCGGAAAAATTGTCGTGCTGGATATTCGAGTGGTGATGGAACAGTTGGGAATGGACAGAAATCTGCAAAATCATGTCATGGCAACGATTTCAGATCAGCCTGTCCAAAAGAAAGAAAAGGAGACGACGGCGATGAACAGCGTCAAATGTTTAAACACATAGCCATAAATATCCGGTAATACATAGTTTCGCAAAAGAACTTGCGTTTTATGGGTGCCGGCCGATATTTTTTTTTGAAAAAAGATCGAAGAATACTTTGCCAAAACGAACATAAATAAAAAGAGTTTGCTTCATCATGACGCTCAGGTTACAGCGAATTCATCGATCTTTCGGCCCGCACGAACGCAATGAATCTTTTCGCTTCCTCACGCGAAAGCTTTCTTCCGTCAACCGTCAAAACAAATTTCTCCAAAATCGCTTCATCGGACAATTCCAGATGATCCACAAATTCGCCAACGTCCCGATCGAGCGTCCTTTGGGGATCGTTCGTTCTTCCCAACAAATAATCAATCGAGACGTTAAAAAAGTCGGCGATTTTATTCAGCGTTTCGTAATCCGGTTCTCTTCTGTTTTTTTCATAGTGGGAAAGCGTGGCGCGCGATATTCCGATTTTACCGGATAATTGTTCTTGCGTTAATCGGTGTTTTTCCCTCAGAAAAGCGATCCGATCCCCACATTTGATCATGAAGTGTTGACCTCCCGAACGATAGTCACTTCTATTCATATTATACCAAACGGACTAAAAAATCGACAAAATTAAAAAAAAATACTTGACACGATACAAAATGTATCATAAATTAAGAAAGTGTAAAGATGATACAAAACGTAACAAAAAGCGAGCAAATGCGATACATCTTGTTTACATAAGCGCTAAATCCGGATCCATTTCCTCATTAAACGTCTCAATGCAGGCGAAACATCACATACCCTATTCAGGAGTATAGTTTATGATTGATATTCATTGCCATATATTACCGGACATGGATGATGGGCCCCAATCCCTTGACGAATCGCTGAAAATGGCGAAGAAAGCTGTAGAGGAAGGCATACATACGATCATTGCAACTCCGCACCACGGAAACGCCCGGTTTCATAATCCCGCGAATCGTGTCCGTCAGTCGGTAAAGCAATTCAACAAGGAACTTGCGGCCAGGCATATTCCGCTAAAGGTGATCCCCGGCCAGGAAATCTATTGCGGCCAACACATCATCGATGATATGGATGAAAGCATCGTTCAACCGATCGACGGCGGCAAATACATATTGATAGAATTTCCGGACACCCACATACCCGAACATGCGCGCGAACTGTTTCACGAGTTGAGAATGCTGGACATCACGCCGATTATCGCACATCCCGAAAGAAACCGTCAAATCGTCGCACAGCCCGGCATATTATATCCATTCATCGAAGAAGGCGCGCTGTGTCAGGTCACCGCCCAATCGATAATCGGAACATTCGGTCGGAAAATACAGCGAACGGCGATGAAATTGTGCAAATCCGATATGGTTCATTTCGTCGCTTCCGACGCGCACAACGTATCGACAAGACCTTTCCGCCTCAAAGAGGCCTATGAAACGATACATCATCTTTGCGGGGAACATTACGTTCTATACTATCAAAACAACGCTGAATGTTTAATAGGCCAAAAGCCTGTATTGCGATGGGCGCCCAGGAGGCGGGAAAGCAGCAAACTTCTCTTCTGGCAAACTAAAAATAGCCGGTTTTGGGGGTGATGTCAGGAACGTCCGGTTGTTGAACAAGAAGAAAACATATATCAATCCAATAGAGGTGAACAAAACACAATGAGGAAAAAAGTAGTCATTACAGCTCTAGCCTTAAGTTTGGTATTCAGCGCCATCTTCATCCTCCCGCCAGGCGCCGGGACGGCCGGAAAGCCGCTTGCCGCCGGGACGGCTTATGCCGAAACCGCCGCAGCGCTGCCGCCGGCTGCGAAAGAACTGGCTGACCGCATCAAGAAAGTACATACCCATGTTCTTCCGGCTGACCGGAAAACCGTGCAGGATGCGCGGGATCGGCTGGAAACCCATCTGAAGACTGCGCACATTTCGCCCGTATGGGACAAAATCAGCGCCAAAATCACAAATCCGGCCGACTACGATCAGCTCACTCCGAGTCATGTTCTTCAATTTGCCAAACAAATTGCAATCATTATATTCGATATCGAAGGGAACGTAGAGAGCAATATAGAGCAGCTGCAAGCGTACAAGGAATTCATGGAACAGCTCTCCGACCTTGGAGGGGTCAGCGGACAACGCATCACCTTCAATGACGTGGGCCTGTTCGTCAACCAAGTGCAGGATTCGCTGATTGAGAAAGTCAAACAAAACCCCGCCGCTGCATTGGGCGGAAAATCGGCTGTGGCAGAGCTGCTGTTCCAGGCGATAGATGCGGTTATCGCCGATTCGTCGCTGAAGGTTGCTGTCGCCTTGAAAAACCTGGGAATCACCGCGGACGATATCGAGAAGGTCAAGAATAATATCGGGAATGCCGTCGATCAAGGCCAGGCCGCTCCCGCCAGAATCGCCCTGACCGTCGGACTGGTTCGTTCCGAGACAACATTCGAATCCACGGCAAGCAGCAACGGCAGAACCGTGACACCGAAACTGAGCGTTTTCGGATTTCAAATTCCGAACATTCTGTTGAATTGGAAGGTGGAACCGAATAATCCGAACGTAAGTGTGACGCCGGAAGGCAATTTCGTTCTCCGGTCCTCCAGCCGTTCGGAAACGGTAACCATTAAAGCTTCCATATTAGACAAAGAGATATACAGCGGCTCCCTTACACTGAGAGCAACCGGCGGTGGAGGAGGCGGTGGCGGTGGCGGCGGGATTTCAAGCCCCATCGGATCCGGATCGTTCACGTCGGATGTGAACAAAGCCGTTTCCGACGCCTCGAACAAGTTGAACGAGCTTGCAAATCAAATCGCCAACGCAAGCGGCGCGGAAAAAGAGCGGCTTATCGCGGAAGCGGTCAAATTGGCTGAAGAAGCGATAAACCAGCTGTCAACCGTCGACGTTTCCAGAACGATTACGATTGCCGACGGAACAGCCAAGGCGAACTGGAGTGACTCCGACCTTATTGCCATGTTCCAGACGATCAGCAGTGCGGCGAAACAACTGAATGATCGCTTGAAACAGCTGGATGCGGGCATCGCGGACATCAAACCGGCCGTTACGCTGAAGTTCGGCAATATCGAGCCTGCTTCCCTGGCGGTTCCATTCTCCAAAACGGTGCTGGCTTCAGCCGTGGAACAAGGGATCGGCAAAATCAACGTTGAAACGTGGGGAACCACTGTCTCTTACGATCCCCGCGGATTCAAAGAGGATACCGTATTGAATATCGGGCGGCTGCAGGATGCGGCAGCAAGGGAAGCTACCGATAAACCGCTGGCCTCGCAAGTATTTAGCTTTGAGTTTCTTGTCGGCGGAAAGCAAGCGGAAGAGTTCACCTATCCGGTAACACTTCAAATACCGCTCCGGGGACAACACGATAATGAATTGCTTGTGCTCGGCAAAATCAACGGCAAGGAACTGGAGATTATCGGCGGGACCGTGCAGGACGGCTACCTGGTTGTGGAACGGAAACATTTTTCATCGTATGTCGTTATCGAAAATAAAGTCGCCTTCAGCGATTTGGCAAAAGTGAAAAGCTGGGCAGGACGCTACATTGACGTTGTTGCGGCGAAAGGCATTATTCACGGACGCGGCGACAACCGTTATGTCCCGATGGATCAAGTCACCCATGCCGAATTTGTCAAAATGCTCGTTATCGCGTCCGGCCTGGATGACGGCACGCTGCGGAAAGCGGCGGCAGCAAATGCGAAAGTGTGGTATCAACCGTATATCGAAACGGCAGTGAATAACGGAATCATTGAGGAGAACTCCAAATCGGCCCTCAATCCGAACGCGGCCATCACCCGCGCCGAAATGGCCGCCATTACGGCCAATGCGCTGAAAGCGACCAAAGGTTTCAGGGAGCCCGCCAATGCGGATGCGGTTCTCGGCAAATTTAAAGACGCATCGTCGATTCAACCCGCGTTGAAACCGGGTGTGGCGTTGTCGGCACAGGAAGGAATCATCATCGGCGTAGCTCAGGGTAAATTCGATCCGGACGGTTTCCTGACCAGAGCCCAGGCAGCGGTAGTCATCTACAAATATATCAACTTGAAACAGTAACGAACAACGCTCCCTCTCGGAAAGAGAGGGAGCGCCATTACAGCATCTCTTGGAGGAAGACGATGGAGCTACGGGAGTATTTGAATATCATCAGACGAAGGCTTTGGATGATTGCCGTATTTGTGCTCTTGGCTACTTTAACAACGGCAATCGTCAGCTACTATTTCATTCAGCCGATCTATGAGGCTTCTACCAAACTTATAGTGAACCGATCCAATGATGAAGCCGGGGTGCCTCAACTCGACTTTAATACGGTCAATATGAATTTGAAGTTAATCGATACGTATAAGGAAATTATTAAGACGCCCCGCATCATGGATAAAGTGCTGGAGCTTCATCCTGAATTGAATATGACGACCGATGAGTTAATCTCGACGGTGAAAGTCAGTTCCGTCAACAATACGCAGGTGATGACGCTGGAGGCGCAGGACGCTTCCTATGAAAAAGCCGCGCATATTGTCAATGCCGTTTCCAGCGTATTTAAGGATGAGATTCCTTCGATTATGAAAGTGGATAACGTATCGATTCTGAATGAAGCGCTGCCGAACGCAAATCCGGAGCCGGTAAAGCCGAAGCCGCTGTTGAACATACTCATTAGTTTTATAGTTTCATTCATGATGGGGCTGGGAATCGCATTTTTGCTCGAATACCTGGACGATACGATTAAATCCGAAGAAGATGTTGCGCAAATTCTCGGACTGCCGACGCTGGCCGTCATTTCCAAGGTGAAAGACGCGGATATCACGCCGCGCGGCACTTCGTCGTCGAAACAAAAGGCAGGTGAAGCGCCCTATGCGGCGGTCAATCAACAATAAGCGGCCAATTATAACGGATATCAATCCGAGGTCGCCGATATCCGAGGCGTACAGGACATTAAGAACGAATCTCGAATTTTCCGCCATTGACGAAGAGCTGAAAGTGATTTCCGTCACTTCCGCAGGTCCGATGGAAGGAAAGTCGACGACTGCGGCGAATCTGGCCGTCGCTTATGCGCAGGCGAACAAACAAGTTCTGCTGATGGACGCCGATTTGCGCAAACCGACGCTGCACCATACGTTCGAGAAATCGAACCGCATCGGGTTATCGAATTTGCTGGCGAATCAATATGGAATTCACGAAGTCGTCAAAGATACGCACATCGAGAACCTGTCCGTGATCACTTCCGGTCCGATACCGCCGAATCCGGCGGAAATGCTCGCTTCGAAGCGGATGGTGTCACTGCTCGTGGAATTGAAAGACAGGTTCGATATGATCATAATCGACACGCCGCCGGCGTTAGCCGTAACGGATGCCCAAGTGATCGCCTCCATCTGCGACGGTGTGCTGTTGGTTATCGATTGTGGAAAAGTCAAGCGGGATCTGGCTTTGAAAGTGAAGGCGAATCTCGAGCATGTAAAGGCGCGCATTCTCGGGGTGGTGCTAAACAATAAGAGCCGAAAAGACGCCGGATATTACTACTATTACGGAAGCAAAGAAGAACACGTGAAGCACGGCTGACAAACGGACGAAACAGGCCGAAGCATACCCTTTATGATACAAATTGTAACAATATAAATACGATGATACAAAATGTAGGTAATGTCTACTGCACCTTTATCACTGTAGGCACTCGGCCATGCTGTGGGAGCGGGATTCTCCTTAGACGTATATCGTCGATGGTGTGGCGTGAGGACGGGTTGAATGCCCATTCTCATAATATTACTGATAGAAGTTAAAGCTATGCTGTTCTAATCGATCCGGAATATGTAGCTTTACCTTCTATCAGACAATACCTATGAAAAATATGGATAAGGATGGAGGATGGATATGAAGAAAGTACGGAAGGCGATCATTCCCGCAGCGGGGCTCGGAACGCGATTTTTGCCGGCGACGAAAGCGATGCCGAAAGAAATGCTGCCTATCGTCGATAAACCAACGATTCAATACATCGTGGAAGAAGCGGTGCAATCCGGCATCGAAGACATCATTATCGTGACCGGCAAAGGGAAGAGAGCGATCGAAGACCATTTTGACGCCGCCTTTGAACTGGAACATAACTTGCTCGAGAAAGGGAAACTCGAACTCTTGCAAGAAGTCCGGCATTCCTCCAACATCGTCGATATTCACTACATCCGGCAGAAAGAGCCGAAAGGTCTCGGGCATGCCGTCTGGTGCGCGAGAAAGTTTATCGGCGACGAGCCTTTTGCCGTCCTGCTCGGCGACGATATTGTGCAGGCGGATACCCCTTGTCTGAAGCAACTGATGGAACAATTTGAGAAGACGCAGTGCTCCGTCATCGGGGTGAAGCCGGTTCCGGAAGAGGAGACATCCCGTTACGGTATCGTCGACCCAGCCGAGAAACACGGCCGGTTATACCCGGTTCGCCATCTCGTCGAGAAACCCCATCCATGTAAAGCGCCTTCCAATCTGGCGATTATGGGGCGTTATGTGCTGACGCCGGAAATTTTCGGATTCCTCGAAAAACTAGAACAAGGTGCCGGCGGAGAAATCCAATTGACCGACGCCATACAAAAGCTGAGCGAGCGGCAGCAGGTTTACGCTTACCACTTTGAAGGCGTCCGTTACGATGTCGGGGAGAAGCTCGGATTTATATTGACATCACTGGATTTTGCTTTGATGAACAAAGAACTTCGAAAGCCGCTGCTCGATGCGCTGCAGGAAATCATCGAGAGAGAAAAGACGCTGCGTCTTTTAGGATAAGGGGAGTAGTAAAGGATGTCGGATGTTAGATTCAATGTGGAAGCAACGAATTATGAAACGAATGTACCTTTGGTCGGCAGCCGCACCAACGCGAATACAACTTATCTGGTCTGCAAAAGAATAATGGACGTTTTAGGCGCGATTGTCGGGCTAATATTTTGTATTCCGTTATTTGTAATCATCCCCATACTTATCAAGATCGAGGATCCGAAAGGTCCGGTATTTTTCAGGCAGATACGGGTTGGCAAAAACGGCAAGACTTTTGTAATGTATAAATTCCGCTCGATGGTAGCAAATGCAGAGATATTATTAAACGAACTTTTGGATAAAAACGAAATTGACGGGGCGATGTTTAAAATGAAAAACGATCCCCGAGTGACGAGAATCGGTCGTTTCATTCGAAAAACAAGTCTCGACGAACTGCCGCAACTGTGGAATGTGTTGCGGGGAGAGATGAGTCTGGTGGGACCGAGGCCTCCACTGCCGCGTGAGGTAGAAGATTACACGGCATACCATCGTCAGCGATTGCTAGTAACACCTGGATGCACAGGACTTTGGCAGGTTAGCGGACGTAATAGTCTTAATTTCGAGCAGATGGTTGAACTGGATTTACGATATATTGCGGAACGTGGCATAGGGTTGGATTTGAAAATACTAATCAAAACATTTGGAATACTATTAGGCTCAAAGGATGCCTATTAATTAATGTTTAGAATATAGTATTTCATATACATTTCCACTGAAATATGGAGATTACACATGTTAATAAAACAAAGTGCGATTTATTTATTAGCAAGGGGCCTTCCAAGTTTAATAACATTTCTTAGTATTGTGTTTTATACCAGATTATTACCTCCTGAAGACTATGGAATTTACGCACAGATTCTTGCAATAGTAACGCTAGTTAATGCAATTATGTTTAACTGGCTAAGGTTATCTTTACTACGATTTTTATCTTCGTACAGTGATAGCAAAGAAAAATTAATGTCAACTTTATTATTTGGTTTCTTTATTGTAATGGGAATTACATTGCTTCTTGCATTAAGTTACATTGTATCATTTAAAGCTTTCAATGATTTAGTTTTAATAATAACCAGCTGTTTTTTATTATGGTTGCTAGCCTGGCATGAGATGAACTTGGAACTGGCTAGAGCCAAGATGCTGCCAATAAAATACGGGTTTTTAAGTCTTGTCAAGTCCAGTATTTCCTTGTTGCTTGGTATAGTATTTGCATTACTTGGAATGGGGTTTTGGAGTTTAATATTAGGCTTGTTGATAGCTTTAATGATAACACTGATTATTACGTTGCGAAATGATTGGTCTGAAGTCAAACTTCGCTATATTGATTGGAACATATTTAATGAAATATTAAAATACGGACTTCCCCTTACAGCGACATTCGCATTAGAGTTTGTTATCCGCAATTCCGATCGATTAATGTTGGGGTGGTTAATAAATAATGAAGCAGCTGGAAAATATTCTGTCGCCTATGATTTAGCGCAACAATCCATTGGAATGTTATTAATGGTTGTTAATCTTGCAGCATATCCGCTTGCAGTAAAGGCATTCACAAATGGGAATGAAGCAGAGTTCAAAAGACAAATGGAGCAAAATGCGACTGCAATGCTATTGATTGGAATACCCGCAACAGCTGGAATGGTTCTTCTATCGTCAAACATTTCGCATATACTTATTGGTCGAGATTATACCGCTGTTACTATACAAATACTTCCTGGGATAGCTGTTGCAGCTTTCTTATCTTCTCTAAAGAGCTATTATGTTGATAGAAGTTTTCAACTAAGCAAAAAAACCATTGGACAACTTTGGATTAGTCTTTTAGTAGCGATATTAAATGTCATTCTTAATATATTTTGGATACCATCTATGGGGATACTCGGAGCAGTATATTCAACAGTGATATCATATGTAATTGCATTCATTCTTTCTTGGATCATAGGCAGAAAGATTTTATCTATTCCTGTCCCGAAAAAAAATATAATAAAAATTATTGTCTCAACTATGGTGATGATATTAGTTTTAATGCCAGTTATCAAACATAGTGGGATGATAGCTCTTGTTTATCAGTTATGTATCGGCATATTTGCATATAGCATTGGATTGATAGCTTTAAATATCGGAGGGATAAGAGTGAAAATCATCAAAAAGATTACGAATAAAGAATATAAAGTTAGTACATAAATCGAATAGGAGAATATATGATGATTTCCAGATTGACAATCAAGTCTAATCATTTGTTAAACAGCGCTATTCTAATTATTCTAGCAGTAATACTTGGTTTGTCGATATCAACCTCAATAAATTTAATCCAAACAAAATTTACCTTCACCTATGGAAACATATTCTTAATCCCTGTTATCCTTTGTGCACTTTCTATCTACATTGTATCTTTATACAAGGCGATGACCGGAGCAAAATGGGCAATAAAGTTTCACTTGGGATTACTGGTTTTTATTGTTGATGCTTCTTTTAGAACAAGAGAATTCAATGATATAAGTTTAGATTGGCAGACTTTGTTGAAAATAACCATTTGGTTAGGAGCATTACTGATTGGTATTAGATTCATTCCTAATACAATCTACCTACTTTTAAAATGGCCAAATATAAGTATTTTACTTCTTGGCATATGGATATCTGTTACATCAATTTATTCATATACTCCCAGTTACACAATGGGAGGTGCATTAATATTCATTAGCATGTCTTTTTTTCTTCCTGTATCTATTGTTTACCTTACTCCAAGAGAGATGCTCAATACCATCTGCATCTCTTTAGTTTTTTTTATTGTCTGCTCATGGGGAGTATATTTTTTATTTCCTATTATTGGAAGTACTCCATTTTGGGCGGGAAGCGAATTAGTATTAAGACTTAGTGGATTAGCAAGCCATGCAAATATTCTTGGAAGAATAACTGCCGTATTACTTGCTCTATTATTTGTTCTTTATGTGAATAGATACTTCAAAAACAGATTGTTGCTTTTTCTATATTCGTTTTTGGGAATCATCACAATTATTAATACTCAAAGTAGAACAGCTGCTGGAGCATTATTAATAGCTATAATCTTTTATTATTTAAAAAGAAAGTTTACTGCAAGTGTTTTATTACTGAATGTGGGGATTATATCGTTGTTATGCTATTTATTATTGTTTGATAAGAATACTACAGTATTGCTTGAATCTATTAGTAGGTCAGGTTCTATAAAAGAACTGTATACTTTCACCAATAGAACTGATATATGGAACTTTGTGATAACAAAAATAAAAGAAGCTCCCTTTTTAGGATATGGTTATGGTGCTTCTAGAGAAGTGATCTCGAGCGAATATATGACATCTGGTGGATGGACAGTGCCTCATGCACATAATTTAATTTTACAATCGTTGTTGACTACTGGAATTATTGGAACTTTTTTTTTAGTAAGTTTACTAACCTATCAAATGATAAGGACTTTTAACGGGAACAATTCGTTTAGTGAGACTATTTTTATTTATATTTTTATAACAGGAATTTTTGAATCAGGAGCAATTGGGCCAGTTCCAAATACTTTAACAATAATATGGATAACTGGCGTTTACTATCAAGATATTCTTGATAAAGGTAAAGGAAATGAATATCTGAAATTAAGAGATGTATGAAACTCGGCAGATTCTTTTTCCTGTTCATGTGTTGGTAGATCATACGAATTTATCATATCCCAAGGGAAGTAGTTCCGTGTTTAATGAAATCCTTGTACAAGCTTAATCGGTAATGCCGAGTGGCTACATTACCTAATATTATAAACGGGGGGTTAAAATGAAGCATATTTTTTTAGCATGGACCAAATATCAGAGGCGACCTGACTCAATGCAAC
>JAWLCZ010000079.1:0-17313 GCA_041686835.1 Paenibacillaceae bacterium
AAGTCACCGTAGATTTCCCCGCGATAAGATCCGAGATATTTCAGACGGCCTTGCAGCTCGTAAATGCCGCCGCCTTTCGCCCCGTATCGAATCGTTGCGTCGTTGAACGTTTCTTCCGTCGATAACGTCTGTTTCCACTGCATCCCGCCGAATAAGGCGGTGACGATGCATACCGTTACGACAACAAGACGTTTGCTCATCCTTTCTCAACCTTTCTGGAGGTGGGATTCATTGTAAGTGTCAAGGTTATTATGAGAAAGGATGCATCCGCCTATTCATGCAAATCCAACCTGAAATCAATCGTTTACGAACTGAGACGGTTTTGCTGGTACTGTTCCATCGTCACGAGCACCTCGCGCGGTTTGCTGCCCTCATAGGGGCCGACGATGCCTTTTGCTTCCATCGAGTCGATTAGGCGGGCCGCCCGCGTATACCCGACTCTCATCCGCCTCTGCAGCAATGAAACGGACGCTTGCTTGGCTTCGAGCACAATCTGCACTGCTTGCTCGTACAATTCGTCTTCTTCCTCTTCCACCGCTTCGGCCTGTTCCGTCACTTCAGGAACCATCTCCTCCTGGTATTCCGCTTTGCCCTGGTTGCGCACGAAAGTGACGACGGACTCAACCTCCTGTTCGGGAAGGAAGGCGCCTTGAACGCGAACCGGTTTGGATGCGCCGACAGGCAGGTACAGCATGTCCCCTCTGCCGAGCAGCTTCTCCGCCCCGGCCATGTCGAGAATCGTCCGCGAATCGACCTGCGATGATACGCCGAAGGCGATACGCGACGGAATATTCGCCTTGATGAGGCCGGTAATGACATCGACGGAAGGCCGTTGGGTGGCGATGATGAGATGAATGCCGGCGGCGCGTGCCATTTGCGCCAGACGGCATATCGAGTCTTCCACGTCATTGGCCGCAACCATCATCAAGTCCGCCAGTTCGTCGACGATAACGACAATATACGGCAGTGCTGCGCCGCTGCCGTTTTCGGCCTGAAGCGCGTTGTACCCTTCGATGTTTCGGGTGCCGCTTTTCGAGAACAATTCGTACCGTTTTTCCATTTCGCTTACGACTTTTTTCAGCGCGAGCGAAGCCCGCCGCGGATCGGTCACAACGGGGGCGATCAGGTGAGGGATCCCGTTATATACGTTCAGTTCGACCATTTTCGGGTCGATCATCATAAACTTAACTTCGTCCGGCTTGGCTTTGTACAGAATGCTCGTGATGATTCCGTTAATGCACACCGATTTGCCCGATCCCGTCGCTCCCGCGACGAGCAAGTGCGGCATCCGGACCAGGTTGCCGACAATCGGCTGCCCCGATATGTCTCTGCCCAGCGCAATCGTCAGCTTCGATTCCGAATCTTGAAACGCGGCGCTTTCCATGACTTCCCTCAGCGAAACGACGGAGACTTCCGTATTCGGAACCTCGATGCCGATCGCCGATTTGCCGGGAATCGGGGCTTCCATGCGGATATCTTTCGCGGCGAGCGCCAACGCGATATCGTCGGTCAAGCTGACGATACGGCTCACCTTTACCCCGACATCCGGCTGGATTTCATATCGTGTGACGGAAGGCCCTCTCACGACCTCCAATACTTTGGCGCGCACGCCAAAGCTTTCCAAGGTCGCTTCCAGTTTCCTCGCATTCGCTTTAAAATCGTGAAGCTCGCTTGGTTTGCCGGCGGAAGCCGGACGAGACAGCAAATGCAGCGGCGGGATTTGGTACGGGATTTCCGGCGGCCGCTCGGCATTTGCCTCAGAATCGAGATTCGCCGCCCCGATTTCACCGTCCAACCCGTCGGATTCCCGCTCGACGTTGTCATGGAAATCGCGAATGACGGGCGCTTCGTTCAACTCGGTATGTATTTCGGATTCGGCAACGTGAACGACCTCGGACGCCTCTTCGGCCGAAGCTTCGGGGCGAACTTCCTCCCGCTCGGCCGACGCTTGCCGGCGTGTCCCGCGAATGAGCTGAAAAAACAGCGGCATTTTACCCGTTTTATTCGCTGCGGCTTCATTCGCTTCCTCTACCATGTCAACGTCGATGTCATCGTCCGCCGTTTCAGGCTGCGCCGCTTTCAGCGGCTTCCTGCGCTTCCAAGCGAACCGTTTATGCGACAGCAGCTGGGCGAACGCGATAATTCTCTGCTCCAACGCGCTGCCGACCCCATTAAACCGCTTCTTGAGCCGTTTCAGCATATCGACATACGACAAGCCGGTGACGAGCATAAAACCGATAAACAGCATGGCGTATACCATTAACTTCGTTCCGGTGTAACCGAACAAAAAATAAAAAGCGGCGTACAGCAGCGCTCCCGCGAATCCTCCGCCCAGCTCTTTTCTGAAGACGTGCGTATCGTTCTTCGGAACGATCAGCTCGTCGTACAACGTATTCTGCGTCTGCTTCAGGATGGAAGAGGCGGAAAAATCGCCGAGCGGCTTCAGCTTCAAATCGATAAAGGAGATATGGCTGAGAATCGCAATGGCGACAACAATCGCGACAATCCCCGACTTTCTTAACGACCAGGTCTGCGCCCACGAACGTTTTATCATGATCGAAAGGCCGACATATATACATACGATAGGGATTAAAAAATAAAGATCGCCCAGCGCATAAGCGAACAGCTTGGACAGTGAACGGCCGACCGTCGCTTCTCCGGACAGGGCGATGACGGAAAAGATGAGAATCAATATTCCGTATACTTCAAATTTCAATGTTGTCTTCAGGTTCCTCTTTCTTCTTTTGCGCTTTGCCAAATCGTTCACCCCCGGAACAATATTATACCACATAATTCCTGGAGTGGACACAAGGAAGGCATCGGCCGGCGGTTCACGGCACCGGCTTGAATTGTATGATTTGTCCCGGCGCGTAGGACGGATTCAAATAATGATAAGGATTCGGGCTGAACAGGCGGACGATTTTGACCTGGTACGCATTGATCGGTTCCACCTGCATCAAAATGCCGTCGACCTGAATCTCCGTGTACCGATGATGCGGCTCGTCGATTCCGTCCATGACGACAGACATCGGGACAGCGGTATGGAGTATCATTGGACGACACCTCCGATCATTTGCCTTCGTTCTTCGATTCTTCGGTTCAATTCGTTGATCGCGTCACCGATGCCGCCGACAGCGTCAATCAAACCGACTCTGACCGCTTCGGCCCCGATAACGGTCGTGCCGATATCCCGGGTCAGTTCGCCGGTCGTAAACATCAGCTCCTTGAACTTCTCCTCCGAAATTCTTGAATGTTTGGCGACAAAACGGACGACCCGTTCCTGCATTTTCTCCAAATATTCGAATGTTTGCGGCACGCTGATGACAAGACCGTTCAAACGTATCGGATGAATCGTCATCGTTGCCGTTTCGGCGATATAGGAGAAGTCGGCCGATACCGCGATCGGAACGCCTATGCTGTGGCCGCCGCCCAAAACGATCGCAATCGTCGGTTTGGACATGGAGGCGATCATTTCGGCAATCGCCAGGCCGGCTTCCACATCTCCGCCTACGGTGTTCAATATGACGAGCACGCCTTCAATCTTCGGATTTTGTTCAGCAGCCACAAGCTGCGGAATCAGATGCTCGTACTTCGTCGTTTTGTTTTGGGGCGGCAGCACCAGATGCCCTTCTACCTGCCCGATGATAGTCAGGCAGTAAATGTTCGATTCCATTGTGGGCACGGTTGTCTGTCCAAGCTGCTGAATCATCTCGACCGGGCCTGTTTTCGGCTTATCTTCCACCGCAGGCTGATCGTTATTACGTAAGCTTGTCCTTTCGTCCATACGGATTCCTCCCGTCTGCTTCATGCCAATTGCAATAATCTCCCATAGTATGGAGCGGAGCGTAAAAATTATGCATTCAACAAACCGCTCCAAAGAAAAAAGGAAAGCTTCCCGGTTTTTTTCCGGGAAACCTTCCTCTTTGAGCGGTTCTTTTTAGCTTCAGTGACTTGGTGCCTGTTACACTTCCATAATGATGGGTAGGATCATCGGTCTTCTTCTGGTTTGTTCATATAAAAATCGTCCCAATGCTTCTTTTACGTTTGTTTTTAATGATGCCCATTCGTTAATGTTTTCATTCATCAATTTGTTGAGCGTGCTGCTGACGATCCGGTTCGCTTCCTCAAGCAGCCCTTCCGATTCACGCACATAGACGAAACCGCGGGAAATGATATCCGGTCCGGAAAGTATCGCGCCATCCTGTTTGCTGAGCGTTACAACGACGACAAGAATGCCGTCCTGCGACAACAGCTTGCGGTCCCGCAATACGATGTTGCCTACATCGCCTACGCCCAATCCGTCGATCAGGATGTTTCCGCACGGCACTCTACCGCCTTTACGCGCCACGCCGTTCTGAATTTCCACCGTGTCGCCGATATCGATAATAAAGATATTCTCCTTGTCGATACCTACCGATTCCGCGAGCTGCGCGTGCTGCCTCAGCATACGGTACTCCCCGTGAATCGGAATGAAATATTGCGGCCTCATCAGGTTCAGCATCAGCTTCAGTTCTTCCTGGCTTCCGTGGCCGGAAACGTGCACGCCGGATACCGACCCCGGTCCGTAGATGACATTGGCTCCGATTCGGAACAACTCGTCAACCGTCCGGCCCACATATTTTTCGTTCCCCGGAATCGGAGTCGCCGCGATGATGACCGTATCTCCCGGCATGATATCGATTTTGCGGTGCGTAGCCCTGGCCATCCTTGTCAGCGCTGACATCGGTTCTCCCTGGCTTCCGGTGGAAAGAATGACGACGCGATCGGCGGCCAGCTTGTTGACTTCCTCGGGCTCAATCAGCATGCCGTCGGGAATATGCAGATAACCGAGCTCCGATGCGATCGACACGACGTTCACCATGCTTCGCCCGATAACCGTCACTTTTCTCCGTGTCGCCTCCGCCGCGTCGATAACCTGCTGTATGCGGTGTATGTTGGAGGCAAACGTCGCTACGACGACGCGCTGCTTCGCCTTGCGGAACACTTCTTCAATCTCCGCTCCGACACTTTTCTCCGACCCCGTATAACCCGGACGCTCGGCGTTCGTGCTGTCGGACAGAAGCGCAAGCACGCCTTTCCGTCCGATTTCGGCCATCCGGTGCAAATCCGCGTATTGATCGTTAACCGGCGTATGGTCGAATTTAAAATCGCCCGTATGAACGACAGCCCCTTCCGGCGTATCAATACATATGCCTACCGAATCCGGGATGCTGTGGTTCGTTCTGAAGAAAGTCGCTTTCATGCTTCCAAGCTGCACTTCGGAGTTCGCGTGAATCAATATGCGTTTCGTTTCGCCCAATAAATTGGCTTCTTTTAATTTGCTTTCCACCAAACCAAGCGTCAGCTTCGTGCCGTATACCGGAACATTCAAATGTTTAAGTACGTAAGGCAGTCCGCCGATGTGATCCTCGTGCCCGTGAGTAAGCAGGATGCCCCTCACTTTCTCTTTGTTTTCCGTCAAATAGGTAATGTCCGGAATGACGATGTCGATTCCGAGCATGTCCTCTTCGGGAAATTTCAAACCGGAATCAATGACTACGATGTCGTTTGCGTATTGGACCACATACATGTTCTTACCAATCTCGCCCACGCCGCCAAGAGCGAAAATGGTCAATTTCTCGTTATTAAATTTTTTGGACAAGTGAATCTATACCTCCTGTTACGAATTGACGACGATCTTTTTATAACCATCAAACCAAAAAAGAAACCGCACAAGTCACTTGCATTCATTATACATGATTGAAAACGCAAAACACAAGTCGAGGTCAGGCAACTGTATTGTGCCCAAACAAAAAAAACCGATGCCGCCCAAGCATCGATTTGACTCCATGCTATTGAAAAAGCGCCCGGATGAACCGGCCTTCTTCTTCCGGAACGGATACGAGAGGGAGCCGTACGCCGCCGACATCGACACCGTGCAGACCGAGAGCGTATTTGACCGGAGCGGGGTTAGGCATACGGAACAAGCCTCTGAAAATCGGATGCAGCTTGGCGTGCCATTCCGCCGCCTTTTTCACGTCGCCTTCCAAAAAGGCGCGAATCATCGACTGCATCTGCCTGCCGATGACATGGCTCGCCACGCTGACGACACCGTATCCGCCGATCGCCAGTACGGGAAGAGTCAGGTTGTCGTCGCCGCTGTAAAGGCGGAACCCTTCAGGCGCATTCGCGATAATCCTCGTCATTTGATCGAGATCGCCGCTCGATTCTTTAACGGCGGTTACGTTCGGGATTTGTGCGAGCCGCAGCATCGTTTCGTCCGAGATGTTGACCCCCGTTCTGTGCGGGATGTTGTAGATCATGACCGGCAGCTTCGTTTCCGCGGCAATCGCTTGAAAATGACGATACAGCCCTTCTTGCGACGGTTTATTGTAGTACGGGGATACGAGCAATATTCCGTCGACTCCGGTTTGCTCCGCTTTTTTCGTCAAATGAATGGAATGCTCCGTATCGTTGCTTCCCGTACCGGCAATAATTTTGCACCGCCCTTTGGCGAAACGGACGGACGCCTCGAACAGCCGCAGCTTCTCTTCTTCGCTCAGCGTGGGGGATTCTCCGGTTGTGCCGCATACGACGAGACTGTCGCTTTGCTGCTCTTCAATCAAATAGTCAATCAGTTTTTCGGTTTGCTTCCAATCGATCTGCAGGTTGCTGTCAAACGGGGTGACCATTGCGGTTACGACTCTTCCAAAATCCACTTCCATATCCTCCTTACATACTCGTTAATCATTCCTGCAAACAAAACTGCGAATGCAGCGCGCGCAGCGCTTTTTCCATATCTCTTCCGTGTACGAGCACCCAAATGGTCGTGTTCGAATCGGCGGATTGCAAAATCTCGATATCCTGCTCCGTGAGAGCTTCCACGATCCGGGCCATAATTCCCGGCACGCCGTTCATTCCGCCGCCGATAACCGATATTTTGGCGCAATGCGGAAGATGGATCGGGGAGTAGTGCAGCTCTTCGAGAATTTGCAGCGCCCGTTCGGCTTCATGATCGTACACGGTATAGACAACCCCGGAAGGATTGACGTTAATGAAATCTACGCTGATCCGATGTTCCGCCATCGCTTTGAACACCTGCAGTTGCAGATCGTACTGTCTTTCCCCGGCAAGAACCTGGATCTGCGTTACACCGGGCACATGGGCGATTCCGGTAACGATCCGATCCTTTATGTCGCAGCCGTTTCGCTTCAGCGTCTCCAAACTTGCGACCAACGTCCCTTCATCTTCGGAAAAAGTGGACCGGATGCGAATCGGAATGCCTGCCTGCATCGCCACTTCCACCGCCCGCGGATGGATCACCTTCGCCCCGTGATAGGCCATGTTGCATATTTCCGCATAAGTGACGAGCGGCAAAGGTTTGGCGTCGTTGACGATACGTGGATCGGCGGTCAAAACGCCGTTCACGTCGGTGAAAATATCGACCGCTTCCGCGGTTAACGCGGCGCCGAGAGCGGTGGCGGACGTATCGCTGCCGCCCCGGCCCAGCGTGGTAATGTCGCGGTTTTCCGTCATTCCTTGAAAACCGGTAACGATAACCACTTTGCCCTGCTCCAGCAGTTCAAGGATTCGCGCGGGCTGAATCGATACGATGCGGGCGTCGCCGAATTGGTCGTTTGTCGTTATGCCCGCCTGCCCGCCAGTCAGGATGACCGACGGAATCGAGTGTGCGTGCAGCAAACTGCACAAAGTGGCTGCCGAGATCATTTCTCCGCAGCTTAACAGCATGTCTTTCTCCCGTGCGGGCAAAACATTGCCGTTTTCTCTTATCCAGTCCAGAAGCGTATCCGTTGCGTACGGATCCCCTCTTCTTCCCATTGCGGAAACGACAACGACTAAATTAAACTTTTGCTCCAGCGCTTTTTTGATATGATTAATGGCATGTTCTCTAGCTTGGGGCGTAGACAGGGAAGTTCCTCCGAATTTTTGCACCAGTATGCGCATGTACTTCCCTCCCTACCTGAACCCATATGTCCCGGCTCTGCCGGAGAAGCGACGTCATTGTTCTATGGCGATATATTCGGCGATTTGCACGGCGTTCCATGCGGCGCCTTTCAGCAGATTGTCGGATACGATCCACATATTGAGGGCGCGTGGATGGTTCAAATCCCTGCGCAAGCGTCCGACGAACACATCCAGCTTTCCGGCCGCGTCCGTTGCGAGAGGATACCGCTGCCGCTCCGGATCATCGACCAGAACGACTCCGGGAGCTTGGGCGAGCAAATCTTTCACTTCCTGCAGCTCAAAATCGCTCTTCAATTCGACATAAACCGATTCCGAGTGTCCGTATACGACCGGAATGCGAACGCACGTTGCCGTCACTTCCAGCGAATCGTCGTCCATAATTTTTTTCGTTTCCCGGATCATCTTCATTTCTTCCAAAGTAAATCCGTTATCCATAAATTTGTCGATTTGCGGAATGGCGTTAAACGCAATCTGGTGTTTGACCGGCAACGAAGCGACCGGAAGGATGTCCGGTTCGACCGGTTCACCGTCCAAAATCCGCTTCGTCTGTTTCAGCATTTCGTTGATCGCTTTGCCGCCGGCGCCGGAAACGGCCTGATAAGTCGAAACGATAATTCGGGAGATGCCGAATCGATCGTACAACGGCTTCAAAGCGGTAACCATTTGGATCGTGGAGCAGTTCGGATTGGCGATAATCCCTTTGTGCTCGCTGATTTTATCGATATTGACCTCAGGTACGACAAGCGGTGTTTCCGGATCCATGCGAAACGCGTTCGTATTGTCGATGACGACTGCCCCGCTGGCCACGGCGTGAGGGGCAAGCTCGCGGCTTACGTCTCCCCCGGCGCTGAACAATGCGATATCGATGCCCTTAAAGCTATCCGGTGCGGCTTTTTCCACCACTATTGTTCGATCTTTGAACTGAATGGTTGTGCCGGCGGAACGAGCGGACGAAAGCAATTTCAGTTCGTTAATCGGAAAGTTGCGTTCGTCCAATAATCGGATGATTTGTTCCCCTACGGCACCCGTTGCTCCAACGACGGCTACGTTAAATAGCTTCTGGTTCGGCATGATCACGATTCTCTCCTTTATCGGTATCCATAAATCTACTAAATAAGCGGATCGGCAACGATAGTCGTTACCGGTAATTAAACCGCTCGATAAGCATCGGTTGAAGCTGCTTTCCTTGTAAAGCCGCTTCGCACGTTTCCATAATCAATTCCATTCTCGCGACTAGCGAATTCGGTTTCTGGAGGGGCGCATCCTGGCCAAACGGCACAAAATACAAATGCTTCATGATGAGCAGCTTGGCGATGTTCGCCGCGTTGAATCCGAGCCCGTCAGTCGTTGATATGGCGACGACAAGCGGCCTCTGGTTTCTCATCTGCGCTTTGGCTGCCATCAGCACCGCGCTGTCCGTCAGCGCGTTAGCCAGCTTGCTCGTCGTATTCCCCGTGCAGGGAGCGATGACCAAAATATCGATCAGCTTGGACGGACCAAGCGGTTCGGCTTCCACGATTGAAGAAATAATATCATTCCCGGTAATATCTTTCAACTGTCTCTGCCAATCTTCCGATGTGCCGAATCGGGTATCGGTCGTCATGAGCGTATTCGACGCAATCGGGATGACGTTCGCTCCGGCGTCTCTGAATCTTTGAATTTGCGGCATCACTTCCGCAAACGTGCAGTGCGAGCCGGACAGCGCGAATCCGACGGTTATTCCGTGCCAGTTCATTCCGTATTCCCCCGTTTCCTAATGCCTTCCAATATCAGCTGGGTGACCGTGTTGGCTATGATGCGTCCAGCGGTTTTGGGTGCGACAATCCCAGGCAAACCGGGGGCAAGCAGCGCTTTGACGCCTCTTCTTTCGGCAAACCGGAAGTCGGTTCCACCGGGTTTGGAGGCCAGGTCAATAATGACCGCCCGATGCGGAATATTGGCAACAACTTGCGCTGTGACTATCATAGTCGGAATTGTATTAAAAAGCAAGTCGATATTATGCACCTGGTTTGATAAATCGCTTATGAAAAACGGCTCGAATCCCATCTCCCACGCGCGGGCAAAATGCTCTTCGCGGCGCACGCCCGCTTTAACTTTCGCTCCGATCCCCTGCAGCGTCCGGGCGAGCGTCAGTCCGGTGCGTCCCAGTCCCAGCACCATGCATCGCGAACCGTGGAGCGTGATATCCGTGTTCTGTATGGCCATCATAATCGCGCCTTCGGCAGTGGGAATGGAGTTGTATATCGCCACGTCATCCCGTTCAAACAGTTCGAAAAGCTCAATCTGATATTTGGAGCAAAGCCTTTTTAAATACGGCTTCGCCATCCCCGTATATACTTGTGCATGCTTCGGGAGCTCTCCGAAATGAGCGTCGGTAATCTGCACCTCCCGGGACGAAAAGATCGTTTCCACCTTCCCCGTATCGTCGCTCCCTACTGCAGGCAGAATAATCGCATCCACTTTCTCGAACACGCGCGGCTCCATATCGGATTTGACGACACCGCTGTATTGGTTTTGCAAATTGTCAAAGCCGATAAGGATAACCGACGCATCCAGCTCCGACAGCTTCTGTATCACTTCCAGCTGGCGCGCATCCCCGCCGATGACAGCGATATGCATTCCGGTAAGCATGCAAGTAACCACCCCTTTCTGCCTTGTAGATACGATATTTTATGCTTGCGCCCAATGATGGGTTACTGCCGCCGGGGAACAAAAAAAGCCCCCCTTGCGGGGGACGAATCTGCTGATAGAGTTATTTCGTGCCTGTGTGGCCAAAACCGCCCTCGCCCCGTTCCGTTTCCGAAAGGTCGGCGGACTCTTCCAGACGGACGGAAGGAACGTATTGAAACACCAATTGAGCGATGCGTTCGTTGCGCACAATCGTATACGGTTCCTGCCCCAAATTGATGAGCAGCACCTTGACTTCCCCGCGGTAATCGGCGTCGATCGTGCCGGGGGAATTCAAAGCGGTAATGCCGTGCTTGAGCGCCAATCCGCTGCGCGGGCGAATTTGCGCTTCCAGTTCCGGAGGCATGTCAAGCGCCCATCCTGTCGGCACCAGCACCCTCTCGCCCGGTTGAAGCGTAACCGGTTCGGCGACCGCCGCATAAATATCGTAACCGCTCGCCTGGGAAGACATTTTCCGGGGAAGCTGAACATCTTCGCACCCGGGCAACCGTTTAATTTTCACGAGATGCTGCAAGCTGATCCCTCCTGAATTTCGATATGGCCCGATCGGATTGTCCGACCATGGCGAGCGCGAATGGCTGCCGGAACAGATCGTCGATTAGCGAACGGATCTGCTCGGGCGTCACCGCCTCAATCCGCTCGATAATTTCATCCATCGTATAGTGCTTCCCGAGCAGCAGTTCATTTTTGCCGATCCGGTTCATTCGGCTGCTTGTGCTTTCCAGGCTAAGGATTAAACTCCCCTTCAGCTGTTCCTTGCTCTTCTTCAACTCGGATTCCGTCAGGCCGGAAGCGATGATTCCGTCCAATACATCCATGGTCACGTCGAGCACTTCTTCCGTTTGTTTCGGAGCCGTTCCGGCGTAAATCGTAAACAATCCGCTGTCGATGTGAGCGGAGTGATAAGAGTAGACGGAGTAGGCCAGCCCTCTTTTTTCGCGGATTTCCTGAAACAACCGCGAGCTCATCCCCCCGCCGATGACGTTATTCAGCAGAATCATCGCATACAGTCGGGGATCTTTCAGCGAACATCCGGGCAAGGAGATGCAAATATGGTTTTGCTCCGTTTTCTTTTTGTGAAAGATTTGATCCGCGGCAAATCGGGGACTTTCCGCTGCCGATGGCTGCCCGCTGACGGAAAAATGCCCGAAATACCGATCGATCAGATCGACGACGCTGTCATCGATATTGCCGGCCAAACTGATGACGGTATTGTCGACGCTGTAGTGGGCGCGCATATATTCCCGCAGATGGTCCGGCATCAGCGGCGCCAGGTTGCGCTCCGTTCCGAGAATCGAGTATCCGAGAGGATGATTGCCGTACGCCGCTCTGGAAATCAGATCGTGAACCAGATCGTCCGGCGTGTCTTCGTACATGGAGATCTCTTCTATGATTACGTTTTTCTCTTTCACCAGCTCTTCATAGTCAAAACGGGAATGAAAGAACATGTCGGACAGCACGTCGACCGCGATCGGCAGATGCTGATCCAGCACTTTGGCATAATAGCAGGTATATTCTTTGGCGGTAAAAGCGTTCACGTTCCCGCCGATGCCGTCGAAGATTTCCGCGATGTCCTTCGCCGAATATTTATCCGTTCCTTTAAAAAGCATATGTTCAATGAAATGGGAAATGCCGTTGTTCGACTCATTTTCGTTACGGGAACCGGTTTTCACCCAAATGCCGAAGGAAACCGAGCGGCAAGTCGGGATTTTTTCCAGTACGACTCTCAACCCGTTGGATAATGTATGTTTTATCACCGGCGAACCTCCTATTTTCACTGGGAAAGCTTAACGATACGAATAATGATCCCAATATATCAGAAATCAGTCGGCGCCTCAACCCGAGTTTGCGCAGAATCCGCGCCAGTAAAGTGCGTTTTCGCGACTCTCCGCGGTGACAGCAGTTCGCTTACCGTACCGAGCGCGAACCCTCTTCGCTTCACTTCTTTAATGATGCCTTCCAGCGCCCGGCTTGACGAGCTTGTCGGGTGCATCAGGATGAGCGCCCCCGGCTCAAGACGGCTCGATATTTTACGGAGTATCCACTGCGGCTCCGGCTTTTTCCAATCGACCGTATCGATGGTCCACAAAATGGTTTTCAGTTTCAACTCGTGGGCGATTTGAACCGTTTCCATGTCGAAATCGCCGGAAGGAGGCGCAAACAGAGAATTGTCGACGCCCAAACGCTCTTTCAGCAAGGTTTGCGTCTTGACGATCTCCTGCGTCGCCTGCCCCCTGCTTAACCGGCTCATCGGTTTATGGGAATAGGCGTGATTGGACATCTCGTGTCCGTATCGGGCGATTTGTTTGGCGATATCGGTATGCCGATTCAACCACGATCCGTCCAGAAAAAAAGTCGCGTGCACGTTTTCTTTCTCCAGCGTTCGGAGCATGCCGGGGATATATTCGTTCCCCCAGGCTACGTTAATCATGAGCGAGACCATCGGTTTATTCGGGTTTCCTTTATAGATCGGCTGCGCTCCCAACTGCTCGAGTGATATTTCGGGAGGCACCTCTTTGAACACGAAAGGAATTTTGCCGTCCGATCCGATACCCGACTGTTTGGCCAGCCTGAACGTTTTTTCCGTGTCGACGATAAGCCCGTTATATCCGGGAATCGCTTTCCAAACGCGATCGACCTTTGCGTTGTCCGGTGGAACGTTCAGCTTTTTTGCCTCTTCTTCGATTCGGTCCATCAGCAGCCGATCTTTCCCGGAAAGCGGCTCCGTTCCGCGAATGGAGTAAAACGCCTCGCCTGCTTCCGGTTCCGTCCGGCTTTGTTTGACCTGCTCTATATAGGTTGAGACTCCCGCGATGTGTTGGATTCCGAGGTAAAAGACGATAAAAAAAATGCCGGCGACCATCCACTGTTTCCGCACCATTGGCATACCCCCACGCGGTTTGTTGCTTCTCATACATATGCCAACTTGTACATGAATAGAACCGATCGCCCTTGCGCTTCCTGACAAAAGCAAAATCCAATAAAAAAGAGACAGAACCGCTCTGACTCTTTTGCAACAGCTTTGAAATTGTCCCGTCCCCTGGCGTTACGACTGCGAAGGCACCCGCGGCACGAGCACCGCTTTGCGGGAAAGGTTGATGCGGCCCTGCTGATCGATTTCCGTCACTTTTACCGTAATCGCATCGCCGATCGATACAACATCCTCGACTTTGTTCACCCGTTCCGTCGACAGCTGCGAAATGTGCACCAGACCTTCTTTGCCCGGCAATATTTCCACAAATGCGCCGAACTTTTCGATTCTCTTGACGGTGCCCAAGTACGTTTCGCCAACGACGACTTCCCTTACGATACCTTCGATAATTTGCTTCGCTTTTTCGTTCATCGCTTCATTGGAAGAAGCGATATAGATCATGCCGTCCTGCTCGATGTCGATTTTTACGCCGGTTTCTTCGATGATTTTATTGATGACTTTTCCGCCCGCACCGATCACTTCGCGGATTTTATCCGGATTGATCTGCATCGTAACGATTTTCGGCGCATACGGAGAGAGCGATTTTCTCGGCTCTTTGATGCGTTCGAGCATTTTGGAGAGGATGAACATCCGGCCTTCTTTCGCCTGGGACAAAGCTTCAGCAAGAATTGCGCGGTCAATGCCGGCGATTTTGATGTCCATCTGGATCGCGGTGACCCCATTGGCGGTTCCGGCCACTTTGAAATCCATGTCGCCCAAATGGTCTTCCATCCCTTGAATGTCCGTCAAAATCGAAACGTGGTCGCCGTCTTTGATGAGCCCCATCGCTACCCCGGCAACCGGCGCTTTAATCGGCACTCCGGCGTCCATCATGGCCAAAGTGCTTGCGCAAATGCTCGCTTGCGACGTCGAACCGTTCGATTCCAGCACTTCCGAGACGAGACGAATCGTGTACGGGAACTCCGCTTCCGACGGAATGACTTTGGCCAGCGCTCTTTCACCGAGCGCGCCGTGACCGATCTCCCGGCGTCCCGGCGCCCGCAGCGGTCTGGCTTCCCCTACGCTGAACGGCGGGAAGTTGTAATGATGCATAAACCGTTTCGATTCTTCCAGGTCGATGCCGTCCAGCATCTGCACATCGCCTAGCGCGCCAAGGGTGCAAACGCTGAGCGCCTGGGTTTGTCCGCGCGTAAACAATCCGGAGCCGTGTGTGCGCGGCAGCAGGCCGATATCGCATTCAATCGGGCGGATTTCATTTAAAGCTCGTCCATCCGGCCTTATTTTCTCGTGCGTGATCAATCGGCGGACTTCCTCTTTGACAATATCGTACAAAACTTCCTTCACGTCGTTCAGTTTTTCCGGGTCTTCTTCATATACCTGTGTAAAATGCTCAACCGCTTCGGCGTTGATGGCGTCGATCGCATCCTGTCTCGCGTGCTTTTCCGGTATTTTGACCGCCTCTACCAGCCTTGCCTGGGCAAATTCGCGGACCTCGCGGTTTACGTCCGGATCGACGGCGTGCAGGCGAACCTCCATCTTCGGATTGCCGGCGGCTTCTACAAGCTTCTCCTGGACGGCGACGATTTTCTTGATTTCTTCGTGGCCGAACATAATCGCTTCCAGTATCACTTCTTCCGGCACTTCGTCCGCTTCGGCCTCGACCATCATAATCGCGTCTTTCGTTCCCGCAACGACAAGATAAATGTCGCTTTGCTCCTCCTGCTCTATCGTAGGATTGATGATGAACCGTCCGTCGACTCTTCCGACGATCACGCCGCCTATCGGCCCGTTAAACGGTACGTTGGAGATGCTCAAAGCGGCGGAAGTGCCGATCATCGCGGCGATTTCCGGCGAGCAATTTTGATCGACGCTCATGACGAGCGCAACAATTTGCACTTCATTGCGGAAGCCGTCCGGGAAAAGCGGGCGTATCGGCCTGTCGATCAAACGGCTGGCCAGTATCGCCTTTTCGCTTGGCCTTCCTTCCCGTTTCACCCAGCCGCCGGGAATTTTGCCGACCGCGTACAATCTTTCCTCGTAATTGACCGTTAAGGGAAAGAAATCGAGATCTTTCGGTTCCGACGAAGCGGTGACGGTACACAGCACGACGGTGTCGCCATAACGGGCGGTGACGGCGGCGTTCGCCTGCTTGGCCAATCGTCCGGTTTCCAAAATAAGCGGCCTCCCGGCCAAATCCAATTCCACCTTATGTTCCATACTATCCCTCCTGCTCTTGGCGCAAATTTCTTCAACTGGATTAGTTTTTCCCTGTTGAATATGTAATATTTGCAACAGTAGAAAAAGCAACCTCGGTTCATCCGCCTGACTTTTTCGAGCCGCGAATGTTCCTTGAACCGGTTGCTTTTCTCTGCCACATTATCTCCGTAAGCCAAGCTTCTCGATTAGCGCGCTGTAGCGGTTAACATCCTTGTTCTTCAAATAAGCCAGCAATTTGCGGCGCTGTCCCACCATCTTAAGAAGACCGCGACGGGAGTGGTGATCTTTCTTGTGTACCCGCAAATGCTCGGTCAAATTAGCGATGTTCTCCGTCAGGATAGCGATTTGCACTTCAGGGGAACCGGTATCCGTTTCATGGACCTTGTACTCCTGAATCAATTGCTGTTTGCGCTCTTGTGTAAGTGCCATCCTATTCACCTCCTTTTTGCGTATCCCCGATAACCCAGAAGCCGCCGGTGATACGAGCTTCCGCGTTACGGTTCGTCGTCGGGCGTCGATTGCAACAACCCAAACACGGATTATAGTATATCACATTACCGGCAATGAAGTAAATGACCGGCAATGAAGTCAATGGCGCTACGATTGCAAATGATACTCCCTTGCCCGTTCGACATCCCGATGAATTTGTTCGATGAGCCGTTCAACCGATGAAAACTTCCGTTCCTCGCGCAAAAACGTTTCAAACTCGATCGTCACCGGCTCCCCGTAAATCGTTTCGGAAAAGTCCAATATATGCACTTCCAGCGTCGGTTGGACCGCGTCCTGATGAAACGTCGGCTTCACGCCGATGTTCATGACCCCGCGGTAGCTGTTGCCGCCCATAGCGACATGAACGGCGTAAACGCCTTGTTTCGGGATCACGTAAGGAGCGTCCGCTTCGATGTTGGCCGTCGGAAAGCCTATCGTTCTGCCCCTGCCTTCGCCTTTCACGACAGTGCCGCTTATCGAATACGATCGTCCGAGCAGTCGTCTGACTTTGTCCATGTCGCCTTGTTGAAGCTTCTCGCGAATTAACGTGCTGCTCACTTTATCCCCGTCCAGATGGCAAGGTTCGACGACTTCGACGTTCATCCGGCCTTGGGCCAACTGCCGCAATGTGCCGGGGGTTCCGATTCCCTGATAACCGAAGGTAAAGTCGAAGCCGACAACTACGGCGCCGACGCGCAGCGGCGCGAGCATATCGTCGACGAACTGCTGCGGACTAAGCTGCGAAAAAGGTCTGTCAAAATGGACGATATATGTGCGGTCCACGCCCATCCGGGCGAAAACATCCGTTTTTTTCTCCAACGGAGTAAGATACTGCGCATATTGGTCCAGACCCAACACTTCTCTCGGATGCGGATGAAACGTCATAATCGACACGGGCCGCCCCGTTTGCCTGCCGATGGACAGCGCGCGCCGGATTACATTCTGGTGTCCGAGATGAACCCCGTCAACATCGCCGATAGACATCACCTGAGGTGTGTCCGGGATATCGACTGCCGGAATCC
>JAWLCZ010000080.1:0-17202 GCA_041686835.1 Paenibacillaceae bacterium
CGACTTCTGCGGTGCGGGTTCGGATACGTCCGCCATAGTTGCCATGATTTAACTGGAAATTCTTCGAAAAGAAGATTCTAAACATACTATACG
Source organism: Paenibacillaceae bacterium (assembly GCA_041686835.1). Lineage (GTDB taxonomy): Bacteria > Bacillota > Bacilli > Paenibacillales > JAWLCZ01 > JAWLCZ01. The sequence goes on from JAWLCZ010000080.1 coordinate 94, forward strand.
AGGAGGGAATCTTATGGAACGCATCGGATTTATCGGTCTCGGAACGATGGGAAAACCGATGGCCGCGAACCTCGTCCAAAAAGGATATGCCGTTACCGTCTACAATCGCACCGCGGACAAAGCGGAGGATCTCGCCCGGCTCGGGGCGCGGACGGCTTCTTCCCCCGCCGAAGCGGCCCGGGCGGCAGATGTGCTGATCACGATCGTAAGCAATGACGAAGCGCTGAAAGAGATTTTTTACGGCTCCGACGGAATCATGAACGGCCTGTCGCCGGAAATGACCGTCATCGACTGCAGCACCGTGTCCCCCGACCTGAGCAAACGGCTGCACCGCGATTTGGCGGAGCACGGCGTCGACTTCCTTGACGCGCCGGTTACGGGAAGCAAACCGCATGCCGAAGCGGGAACGCTTACTTTTATGGTCGGCGGCAGGAAAGAGGTGCTGGAGAAGCATCTGCCCGTGCTTCACGCCATGGGAACGAAGGCGCTATATATGGGCCCGCCCGGCTCCGGTTCGTACACGAAGCTTGCCCATAATACGATTGCCGGAATCAACGTTGTCGCTTTATCCGAAGGAATGGCCATTGCCGCCAAGTCGGGCATCGATCCGGAAAAGTTTCTCGAAGTCGTCTTATCCGGCGGCGCAAACAGCAGAATGGCGGAAATGAAAGGCGGGAAAATGCTCACCGGCGATTTCAGCAATCAGTTTTCCCTGCAGCTGATGCTGAAAGATTTGAAGCTTTCCTCGCGGTTAAGCGGCGATCTCGGTTTGCCCACTCCTTTGCTGCATGCGGCGCAGACGGTGTTTCAAATGGGGATGAGCCAAGGTCTCGGTCCGCTGGATATGTCGTCTGTCGTCCGATGCTATGAGAATTGGGCGGACATCGGGCTCGTTTCAAGCGCGAAACCGTCCGGAGCAAACGCCGTTTCGGCGATTGGCGCACAGGGGAACGCACAGGATACGCAGGGGAGCGCGCGCGACGATCTGGTGAACGTGCAAGGTACACAAGGGAACGTGCGCGACGCGGAGGTGCAGGAACGCCGCAGAAGCGTGCGCATTCCGCTCGACATCCGCCTGTTTGTCTCCGTTTACCAGTGGGAGCGGGAAGGGTCGTTCTCCGGCCAGCAGGTTGAAGCGGTTTTATGCGACCTTTCGGACAACGGGCTGCAGATTGCCTCGGAATTTCCTCTGGCGCAAGACATGTTTGTCGTCCTTCATTTTCCGCAGGAGGCGGGACTGCCGCCGATTACCGCCAAAATTATCCGCGTCGCTTCCGACAACGGAATATTCCGCTACGGCTGTTTGCTGTCCGGCATCCCGCCCTATATACGCGCAAAGCTGGAAGACTACATCGGCAAAGCGTTGGCGAAACTCGCCTCGCCGTAATCCGCTTGTTCCGCCGAGTCGCGTTCCGTTTCAAAAAAAACTGGAGAATCCTTGACCTTGAGCGAGAGTATAAATCCAGTCAAGCGTCGTACTATCGCATTCGGCCCGGTCTGAAAACCACAAAATGCGCTTCACAAGGAGCGCGTTTTGGACCAGGGGATGTTGCGGATTGTTTTCACATACCTTGATTTTGAGGAGTGATAGGAATGGCAAAAGGTACAGTATTTCGAGGGCTGACACCGCTAAGCCCGGCCAAAGATGTCGAAAAAGCCGTACAGTTTTACGTCGACAAACTGGGCTTTCGCGATAATGGACACGGCGGCGTCATTCGGGGAGACGTGGAGATCCTCTTCTATCAAACCGATGACAAGTATTTGGCGGAGTGGACAAGCTTCCGTATCCATGTGGAACACATCGAGGCACTATTTGAGGAATATCAAGCCCAAAACGTCATTCACCCTAACGGAGCTTTGGAAACGAAGCCGTGGGGTACGAAGGAATTTTCAATCATCGACTTAGATGGGGTTTGTATTACTTTCTTTGAAAGAATGAAAGCGAATCAAACAAGTTAAGCGGGAGCGGCAAACTCCCTGCGCCGAATGCAACAGAAAACCCGGCGCGTCGAACCGCCGCCTGCGCGGGCGTTCAACCGCCGGGCCGTAAATGCCCCAAGCGATGCTGCTATCCGTTAAGACAGCAATTGCTTCACTTTGGAAACCACGTTTTCTACCGTAAAGCCGTATTCCTTGATGACGCGCTCGCCTTTGGCGGATGCGCCGAAACGGTCGATCCCGAGCACTGCGCCCCGATCCCCGACATAGCGTTCCCAGCCCATCGGGGACGCCATTTCCACGGCAAGACGCGCTTTTACGTGCGGCAGAATGACGGAATCTTTGTACGACTGCGGCTGCTTTTCGAACAGCTCCCAGCTCGGCATGCTGACGACACGCACATGGATGCCGCTTTCCGCCAGCTGCTTTTGCGCGGCGACGGCAAGCTGCACCTCGGAGCCGGTGGCGATAATTTGCGCCTGCGGTTCGCCGTTCGCGGCATCGGACAGGACGTACGCGCCGCGCGCCAAGCCTTCTTTGGCAAGCTCCGCCGTTCCTTCCAGTATCGGCAGGTTTTGGCGGGTAAGCACAAGCGCGTACGGCTCATCCCGATGGCTCATGACGTAGCGCCATGCTTGCGAAGTTTCGTTCGCATCCGCGGGACGGATGACGGTAATGTCCGGAATGGCGCGGATGGCGGCCAGATGTTCGATCGGCTCATGCGTAGGCCCGTCTTCGCCGACGGCGATGCTGTCGTGCGTCAGCACGTAGATGACCGGCTGCTTCATGAGCGCGGACAGGCGTATAGCCGGGCGCAAGTAGTCGGAGAAGACGAAGAACGTGCCGCCGTATACCCGTAATCCGCCGTGCAGCGACATCCCGTTCAATGCGGCTCCCATCGCAAATTCGCGTACCCCGAACCAGATGTTGCGGCCGCTGTAGTCGTTCGCGCTGAATGCCGCAGCGCCTTTGATTTCCGTGTTGTTCGAACCCGCCAAATCCGCGGAGCCGCCGAACAGGGTTCGCACTTTTTTGGCAATGGCGTTGATCGCATTTCCCGATGCGGCGCGGGTCGCAATCGCTTTATCGGTGGTGGCGTACACCGGCAAATCGGCGTCCCAGCCTTCCGGCAGCTCGCCGTTTACAGCCATTTCGAACTGTTTGCCGAGCTCGGGATACGCTCTTTTGTATTCCTCCACCATTTTGTTCCATTGTTCTTCCGCTTCCACTCCGCGGGCTTTCACGTTCGCATAATGCGCCCTTACTTCATCGGGGACGAGAAAATCGGGTTCTTCGGGCCATCCGTACGCTTTTTTCGTCAGCTTCACTTCCTCCGCGCCGAGCGGTTCGCCGTGCGGGCCGCCTTTGCCGCCTTTGCCCGCTTTGTTCGGGCTGCCGTACCCGATCGTTGTCTTCACTTCGATTAAGGTCGGGCGGGACAAGTCCGCTTTCGCTTCCGCAAGCGCTTTACTGATGGCGTCCAGATCGTTCTGCTCCTCGACGCGCAAATACTGCCATCCGTACGCTTCATAACGCTTCCGCACGTCCTCCGAAAACGACATGTTCAAGTCGCCGTCCAGCGAAATGTCGTTCGAATCGTACAGCATAATCAATTTGCCGAGCTTCAAATGTCCGGCTAAAGAAGCCGCTTCGGAAGCGACGCCTTCCATCATGTCGCCGTCCCCGCAGATGACATACGTGTAATGGTCGATGACCGGAAAGTTTTCTTTGTTGAAAATGGCTCCGAGATGGGCTTCGGCCATCGCCATGCCCACCGCCATGCCGATGCCTTGTCCGAGCGGGCCGGTCGTCGCGTCCACGCCGGGCGTATGTCCGTATTCGGGATGTCCCGGCGTACGGCTGCCCCATTGGCGGAAGTTTTGGATCTCCTCCATCGGCAGGTCGTACCCGCAAAGATGAAGCAGGCTGTACAGCAGCATCGAGCCATGCCCGGCGGACAGCACGAACCGGTCGCGGTTAATCCATTTCGGATTGGCCGGGTTATGCTTCATATGCTGCGCCCAAAGCACATACGCCATCGGCGCCGCGCCCATGACCATTCCCGGATGGCCGGAATTCGCCTTTTCAACAGCGTCGATGGCCAGCGTGCGAATCGTATCGACAGCTAATTGTTCGATCGACTTGTTCGTCACAGTCATAACTGAATTCCTCCTATGTTTCGTAAACATCAACTTGCATTATTGTACCATTTACCCCGCATTTTTGCCATAAGCGCAAACCGGCCCCCAAAAGCCGCGCAATAAACTTCGCAAAGGGCGGTCACGTCGGCGGCTTTATGTTGCGTCGATACACGGCGGGGGGTCAGACCCCGTGGAGTAAAACCGCGCCTTGGCCGCTTGCTTCGGACACGATTTATTTTAGGACCTTGCCACGGTCTTAAACATGCGAACAGCGATGATTTCCCGTACATAAGTCCCCCGCACGGTCTTATCCTATCAAAACTCAGCGCTTTACGAACGAAACTACAGCGATTAAAGCCTTCGAAGGTTTTATTTTCCGGAAAGAATCGCAGATCTCGTGAATAAGCCCCATAAGACCTCTATAATGTGAGAACTCTATGTTGATCCCGCTATTCATCGATTTGAGCCGTTCGGCTCTACTCCTCATCGCACTGACAGCGTTTCCAGAAGCGGGGCCCTGATCCGGCCTTGAACCGGTTAGTTATAACCAGTCCGAACCTTACCATATCCATCTTTTGGCCGCGCGTGACTCCCAGCGTGTGGCTCGCCACATGGTGGCGGTCAACCACAGCTACCTGTCCCCGTTACCGTCCGGAACCGCCGCAGCTGCCGGCCGGACCAGACACCGTAGCCGGCTTGGATCGTCGCGCATACAGAAATAAGCGGGCGGCATTGCCTCCCGCTAGTTGAACACGACCGTTTTGTTCTCGTGAACCAGTATCCGATCCTCCACATGCCACGATACGGCCCGGGCGAGCACGATCCGCTCGATATGCCGGCCGATCCGCTTCAAATCTTCGACATTGTCCCGATGGCTTACCCGCTGCACGTCCTGTTCGATAATCGGTCCGCCGTCGAGTTCCTCCGTCACGTAATGCGCGGTCGCGCCGATAATTTTTACGCCGCGGCGGTAAGCCTGCGCATACGGCTTGCTTCCGACGAAAGCGGGGAGAAAGGAATGGTGGATGTTAATGATTCGATTCGGGTAGTGCTCGATAAATTGCGGTGAAATAATCTGCATGTAGCGGGCCAGCACGATGACGTCCGCCGACCCGCCAATCGCCTCCAGCTGCCGCTGTTCCGCCTGCGGTTTCGTATCCGGCGTGACGGGAATATGGTGATACGTAATGCCGTAAGATTCGACAAGCTCCCGCATGTCCGGATGATTGCTGACGACCGCCGTGATGTCCGCGTACAGATCGCCGTTCTGCCACTGCCAGAGCAGTTCAAGCAGGCAGTGATCCTCTTTCGATACGAAAATGGCGAGCCGTTTTTTCCGTGCAGCCGGGGAGACGCTCCAACGCATGCCGAAGCGTCCGGCAATGTCTTTAAAATGACGTTCCAGTTCGGGAAGACGTTCGTGCAAATCTTTCAGATCGAATTCGATGCGGATGAAGAACATGCCGCCCTCGGGATCCATCGTATACTGGTCGGACTGCACGATATTGGCGCCGTGCTCGAACAAGAATCTCGATACGGCGGCGACGATGCCCGGCTGATCCGGACACGAAATGAGCATTCTTGCGCGGTTTTTGTGCTGATTGTTTCTCTCCATGATGTTCCTCCATTGTATTGCCGGTTATGCTGTCGTGAAAGCAATGAGTATCTTATGCCGTGGATTGCCTTTATTTGAGTGTTTACGCCGTTTGCAAAATTTCTTCTCCCGCAAACCAGACGGTCAGCCGGTGGTTGATCTGCTCTTCCGTCATTTCCGGCAGCAGCCTCTCCTCGACGACCATATCGTACAGCCGTTCCATCGGCTCCCGCGGATCCGCTTTTTTCGCTTTCGCGTCCGTCTTCAGCTTGTCCCACGTTTGGAGGACGAATTCGCGGCTATCGATCGACCGTTTCCTGAAATAATAATGCAGCTTTTCGACATGCTCGAGAAACTCGCTGCCGAATCTTTGCGCGATATCGCCGCGCAGCAGGGCGATTTCCGCCTCGTACATCGGGCGCTGCTTGTCGCCTTCTTTGCCGATCCACGGCGTTTCGAGAATCATCGGCAAATGCTTCGTCACATCATGATGCACAATGTGTTTCATCGCACTGTAGCCGATCCATCCTGCGCCGACGGGAGCATGGCGGTCTTTGGCCGCGCCGCGGGGATTTTTGCTGTCGTTCAAATGGACGACGGCCAGCCGTTTCAGGCCGATCACCCGATCGAACTGTTCCATCACCCCGTCAAAATCGTTCACGATGTCGTAGCCGGCATCGTGAACGTGGCACGTGTCCAAACATACGGTCAGCCTGCCGTTATCTTCCACTTTATCGATGATGGCGGCGATCTCCTCAAACGTTTTGCCGATTTCCGTCCCTTTGCCGGCCATCGTCTCCAAAGCGATGTTCACATCCGTGTCTTTCGTGCCGCTCAGCACTTCGTTCAACCCTTCGGCGATTCTCTTAATCCCGTACTCCAAATCTTTTTCCGTATAAGCGCCGGGGTGAAGCACGATTTGTTTGACGCCCAGATAATTGGTCCGGTGGATTTCCTGCTGCAAAAAATCGACAGCCAGTTCGAATGTGTTGCTTTTGTAAGAACCGAGATTAATAATATAAGGAGCGTGAACGACGATTTCATCGATGCCGTGCTGCTTCATCACTTCTTTGCCTTCGGAGACATACTGCTCCTCGATCGGTTTTCTTCGCGTATTTTGCGGCGCCCCCGTATAAATCATGAAAGTACTGGAGCCGTAGGAAACCGCCTCATTCGCAGCGTTCAACAAACCTTTGTCCGAAAACGAGACATGCGAACCTATTTTCATCATTCCATCTACTCCTTATTTTTGATCACTTCCTTCTATTTTACAGTGATTCTCGAAATAAATCTAGAAATACGGTATAATTGGAATGATCTTGTCGGTATAATGAGGTAGAGGTGAACGAATGCGATGCACGCGGGATTTGGATGGTTCATTTTCTTCTGGGTGTTCCTGCTCGTGGCACTCATATCCATCGGCGGTTATTTCATGTTCCGCAAATTTTTGAAAGTGATGCCGCTGGCCGACGGGAAATCAAAGCTCGACTGGCAAAATTATTACGTGGAAAAGTCCCGGCATTTGTGGACGGATGACGCGAAGGCGTTTCTGGACAAATTGGTCGAACCCGTTCCCCGCCCGTTTCGCGACATCGCGCGCCATTCCATCGCGGCGAAAATCGGGCAGATCGCTCTCGAGAGAGGGGCATCGGAAGTGACCCGGGAGCATTGCCTGGAAGGATATATTCTCGCAACGCCGAAGCGGGACTACAACAGCCTGAAATCTTTTTTGGAGAAAAATGCGATTGATTACAGCAAATTCCGGCATTTGCTGCAGAAATAGCCCGGCATCGCCGTTCATAGCCGAACCGGGGCCGTCCCTTCTCTATGGCTTTTCGCCGCACGCGACTCCCAGCGCGCGGCTCGCCTCATGGTGGCGGTCAACCCCATGTAGAATAGGCGACCGGATGGCTGCGCATGAAGTATGAACCGGCAGCGGCAGGGAAATAATGTTAACGTATTCCAATTTCCAAAGGAGTGAAGCCCGATGGAGTTCAATATGAGTGCGGAGGAAGTCATTACTCAGATTGTGCAGCTTCATCGCAACGGAGAATCACTCAACAAGAAAAATGTAAAGAAGACGCATCCCGAGCTTATGAAGAACGCGTTGTACTACTATCCCAGCTGGGATCACGCGCTGAACAAAAGCGGCGTTCTTCCAACCTGAACATACCTGATCATCGATATGCAGATCCGTGTGAAAAGCCGCACGATCTGCTTTTTTTGCCTCCAAGCCGATGCGTGCGGCGTCTGACGATTCGGGGACTGATTCTTCATCCGGCTTCACGGTCAATTCGCGTTCGATACCGTTTCCTGCGCCTTCCTGCGCTTCGTCCCCGCCTTAGGTTTTCCGGAAGGGGCTTTCGCTCCGGAAATGGCTTCGATGCTGGCTTGCAGTGCAGACATCAGATCGATCACATGGGCCGCCGCTTTCGGCTTTTGCTCCGGAATGACGCGAACTTCCTCTCCGGCGACTTTTCCATGAATCCGTTCCAGCAGCAGATTTCGGTAATCATCCTCGTATTTGTCCGGCAGGAAAGGGGACGACAGCCGTTCAATGAGCATCTCCGCCATTTCCAGTTCCTTGTCGTTCACCGGACGGTTCACGGGCACGTTCGGCACTTGATCGACGGGACGCACTTCGTCGGCGTAGAAGAGCGTTTCCATCGCCAGACAGTCGCCGATAACCCGAATCGCCGCCAGACTGCTCTTGGCACGGATGGTCACTTGGGCAATGCCGATTTTACCGGTCCGCTTCATCGCTTCCCGCAGCAGCGTGTAAGCGTGCACGCCGGTCTCTCCGGGGGAAAGATAATACGTTTTCTGGTAGTAAACCGGATCGATATTCTTCCCGTCGACGAAATCGAGGATGCGGATTTCTTTATTTTTTTCCGGGGCGATTTGCTCGAGCTCTTCTTTTTCAAAAATGACGATTTTCCCCGATTCAAACTCGTATCCCTTCACAATATCTTCCCACTCGGCTTCTTTGCCGCAGCTTGCGCAATGGCGCACGTAACCGATCGGCGAACCGCACGGCTTGTGAATATATTTCATCGGAATGTCTTTGTCTTCGGTCGCGGAATGCATTTTTACCGGAACATGGACGAGACCGAAGCTGATCGCGCCTTTCCAAATCGTGTGCATCATTTCCACTCCCCCGTTTTTGCCTATTGGCTTGTCTATCTTTGTTCTATGAGTTTCGACGCAAAAATAGAACATATTCATAGGATGGACGAAGCGGATCGATTCTAAACGTGGAGCCGGATTTCTATGCATAATTCGCCAACAGAACAACCAGACTATTACCGTAAAATCCCAAAACAGCGGAGGTACCTGTCTATGTCGCTCATTCCTTACGAACCTATACGGCGTCTGGAACAATGGAGAAGGGATTTGGATCGCTTCTTCACGGATTTTCCCGCCAATCTCGGATTCAGGGAAGATTTCGGCGTGCATCGCGTCGATGTTTACGAAACGGAAAGCGAAGTCGTGGCATCCTGTGAAATTCCCGGCCTGGAAAAGAAAGAAGACGTGCATATCGAGATCAACGGAAATGTGCTGACCGTCGGAGGAGTCATCAACCGCTCCGAGGAAATCAAAGACGAGCAAATGCACAGAAAAGAGCGCTTTACGGGACGTTTCCAGCGTGCCATAACGCTTCCGGCCCAGGTTAAAAGCGAAGGGGTGAAAGCCACCTACAAAAACGGAATTCTCGAGATCCGCATGCCCAAAGCGCACCCGGACACAAAAAACCGGATCGATGTTGAGTTTCATTAGCCGCCGAATGATCAGACAACGCTGCTGAAAAAAGTCCGGCCGAGACGCCTAGCAAAACAGCCTGCCTTGCAACCGGCAGGCTGTTTTGCTTCATGCTGGCGGCGCTTCCGCGCATTCGCCTTGAACAATGGCCGCAGCAAACTCACATCGTGATGTGATCTGTCTCGGATCTTGCCATCCGTCTCCGCCAAACAACCCATGCGCTGATTCCGTATAACAGTGCGCTGGTACAGAACAAGGCGTCGATGGTGAGCCAGTCGATCAAATATCCCCCAAGAATGACCGCAAAGCCGGACGCGACCGAAGTCCAGAAATGATAGGAGCCGATGATCGGTCCGCGGGCCCCTCTCTCCGTACTGTCGGCGAGCAGCAATCGCTCGCTCATTTTTTGCATCGCGCTGCACGTTCCCATGACCAATTGAAGAACGAGCACCCATGCGTAAGACGCCACCCACGGAAAGGCGAGCATCGCCGCCATCATGCCAAGAGAACTGATCACGAGCATTTCCGGACCGTTCCGGTCCAAACGCGGAGCAAGCCACTGCGAAAAGGCGGCGGAGCTTACGGTAAAGACGGCGAAAGCTAAACCGTACTTGGAGTAGCTGTTTCCGAGGTTTTTCAAAAACAGCAAATAATACGGATAAATCATGCCCGCCGCCAGCGTAACGATACTTTGAGAGCGAATGAGCCATCTTGCGTCCATCCCCTATTCCTCCTTGTAGTGTTCATAAAAATAGTTCATGAACAGATGGTCCGGATCGTACTGATTCTTCTTTGCAAAAAATTCCCGATGGCACGGATACACCGTTTGGAACTGCGCCAGGCTCGGATAGGGAGCGTAGGGCAGGTAATAAGTCCCGCGATGCCGGATGACTTCGTCGATTATTTTTTGAATGCTTTGTTTGGCCCTGGCCTGGCCCGCATCCGAAAGCGGCATGTTGAACAGGCAAACAAGCGCAAACATATCGTCTCTCGCATACGACAGTACAGCTTCCTCATCCCGGTTCACGTAGCGGACAGTAATATTTAACAGATTCAAATCCTCCTCCCGCAGCACCTTCTTCAGGCTGCGGACAAAGCCGGCGAATTCGTCGATCGGGATAAAATATTCCTGCAGCAGATCGTTTTTCCCGGCCGCTCTGTATTCCATAAACTCCGATTCCGAGCGCATCGCGTTGTTGCGGCTGATCAGCTCGCCTTGATGTTTCGAGAAGTACGACGTTTGCAGCTTCCAGAACATATTTTTGCCCCAATCGGAAGTCCGGTTCAAATGAAAAAGCAGCTTTGTCGGGATGACCCAGTCTTCGCGCGTTTTCAGTTTATTGTGCTGTTCAACGGGTATCGACTTGTCGACGGTATAGTTTATCGCGTACATATCGGTCAGAAAGCTGTCGGGCGCAACCGAAATGCGGGCAAGATGCATGTGCACATCCGGGTCGGATTTGACTTTCTCCATAAAATAGCGGCTGTATTCGTCAACGCTCACGAAGTCCGTCGTCATCCTGTACATTTCGTCCTCCGTAAGCGTCAAGGTCACATCCAGAATAATGCCGAATAATCCGAAACCTCCGAGGGCAAGCCGGAACAGGTCCGCATTCTCCGTCCGGCTTACCTGCTTAATCTTCCCGTCGGCCGTCAGCAGCCGGAACGATTCCACGCTTTTGATCATCGATCCGTTTCGGATGTCCCGCCCGTGGGCGTTTATGCTTATGGAGCCGCCCACCGTAAAAATGTTTTGCGATTGCATCGTTTTGACCGATAGCCCGTACGGATTGACGAAGTCCTGGACGTCCTTCCATGTCGCTCCCGCCTGAACTCGAATCTTTTTTGCTTCCGGATCAAACGACAATATTTTGTTGTAGTGCGTCATGTCGACGACAATCCCGTCTTTGTAGTAAGTGTGGCCGCCTTGGCTGTGCCGCTGTCCCGCAATCGAAACCGTCAGATTCTTTTCTCTGGCTTCTTGCAGGATACGAATCAGCTGCTCTTCTTCCTTGCCCTGCACCACCCGCTCCACCTGCCCGGGATGCAGCCGAGTGTAATCGGTAATTAAATACGGATCCTGATCCGGGGAACGATATTGGACGTAGTTAACCAAACACAGCGCGGCGAGCAACAATAACGCGATACTTTTTTTCATCGGCAGCTCTCATCCGTTTTTTCTTTGATTTGATTATCCTTTTATACACTTTCTAGTGTATCTGCTATTTTCTACGTTGGCGAATGCTATTTTGTTTCGGTTCAGCTTCAGCAAAAACAAAGAGGCCGGTCCGGAGACAGCCTCTTAAAATCATTTAATTTAAATATGCAAGTTTCTCCATTTTAGCCAGTTGCTTTATGGCTTCATGGTAAACATCACTTTGCTTCTTCTTGGCTTGCAAGGCTTTCTCCACTTGATTCATCAGTTCCTGGTACTGCTGCATCGTGATTTGTCCGGAATCGAGAGCCCTTTTCGCCGACAATCGCAAAAGAGGAATTTGGTCAAAGGCGATCATTTCATATTACCTCCCCTTCTTTCATAATATGTTCCTGGTTTTGTTGATGAACCAGCGCTTTTACATACTCATCCATGATCCCTTGAATAATCGTTGCATAAAGTTCGCCAATCAACCTGCATTCGTCGCTCATGGGCTCCAATCCGTCGATGGTGAGTACTCCCCAGTTTTCAAAAGGTATACATATGAGTGACTTATAAGGACTCTTCGAGTCTTCGTTTTTTTCATAATCCTCATCTTTGGTTACATCAGGACAAATAATCACAGACTGTTTTCTTAAACATCTGCCGGCGATGGATCTATCCATATGTAGTTGACGGTGCCCGTTATAACTGATCGGGAAACCGGCGCTCGTAAAATTTAAAACGAGAACATGGTCAGTCCTTAACCAAATTCCGCATCGATGTCTTCCCCCAGAGGCTGACTTGATATCTGATGAAAGGACATTCAAAATTCTTATCAATAAATTGGTCGATTCGCGAAAAATTAACTGCGGGCTGTCCAATCTTCGCAAGTTGTTTAGAGCTTCAACGAATTGCGAAACATTGGCTATTGTCGAGGTCACTTGAGAGGCTATGATTTCTTTCTTGTTCTTCTCAGCTGACAGGAAGTCGATCTTTTGTTGGAACTCCTTAATGCGATCATCTCTTTTGAGCACATCTTCAACAAGTTGGTTGAATTTTTTCTGCAAAAAAAAGGTTTTATAAAAATATAACCCTATGCCGATAGCAATCATTACAGCAAAGGCATGAAACGACCAACCGGGAAGTTTGTCTATAATCGCTTTCAGAAATCCATCCAAAATTTTCCCCCCTTCATCAATATAATAATCAAAATTGCCCATTTCGTAAATGAAGCAAATGAAATAAAACGAAGTCACGAGGAAAAAAACGGGCCTGCACCGGCAACGCCGATGCAGGCCGCAAACCCGCGGAACCTTGAACCCGCTTTCGATAATCGTCGGCTATGTTGTATCTCCCTTCAAAATTAAACTTGCCGCGCCCACGATCATCGCGTGATCTTGCAGGCGCGAAATCGAAAGATCAAACGGATGCGCGATGGAACATTTCAACTCTTCAGTCAATTTGTCTTGCAGATGCCGCAAAAACGGGGCCAAGCTCCGGGTGAATCCGCCCGCCAAAATGATCTTTTCCGGATTAAACATACAGGCCAATGAATGGAGCCCTGCGCATAGGTCGGTTATCGTCCGTTCCAGCAACGAAACCGCGGCTTCCTGTCCATTCCGGGCGAGCGTTACTATTTCCCGGGCGGTGAGCGTTGCTCCCGTTTCCTCGCGGTAGCTCGGAAAACGCGGTTCCCGATACGTACGCTTCCAAGCATCCCCTCCTTCCGCACGGACATAAGCGACCGCCAGTTTGTACGGTAAAATGTCCCAGCGCCCCGGCAATGCCGTCGCGGCCGCGATACAGTTTGCCATCGCAGACGATCGCGCCGCCGACACCGGTGCCGAGCGCGAGACAAAGGAAATGCCGCGTTCCTTGGCCTTCCCCGAAATAGAGTTCGCCCAGCGCCATGGCGTGAACATCATTCACAACTTTGACGGGAAAACCGGTTTTTGAGCGATTTCGGACTGCAGTTGGACTCCCGTCCAACCGGGAATGTTGCGGGTGGCCGATATAATCTGCCCGTTCAAGTCGACCTGCCCCGCCGTTCCAATGCCGATTCCGGCAATGTTGGCATCGGAAAAACGTTCAGTGAGCCTGACGACCTGCGCCAGCACATGCTGCGCGCCCCTTTCCGCCTCTGTCGGCAGTTCGCTCAGTTTCAGCAGACGGCCGTCTTCCGCAACCAGACCGGCACGAATTTTCGTACCGCCGATATCGATGCCAAGCACATTTTCCATAGCTGCCTCCCGCTCAATAAAGTTTGTCGAGCACGGCTTTGGCCGTTTTTTCCCAGAAGTCAAGCGTCTGTTCTTTGCTGCGCAAGGCGATTGCCGTATGCAAGATTTCGAGCATGTGAAGCTGAGCGATTTTGGACGAGAGCGCCCCGCCCTGTAAGGGCGATTCCCTGGCGGAAGTCAGCAGCACGATGTCGGCGATGCGGGTAATCGGCGAACGGGCGTAATGGGTTATGCAAATGACGGTGGCGCCCGTCTCCTTGGCTAACGTCAGCGAATCCACCGTATCTTTCGTACTGCCGGAAACCGAAATCCCGACCGCCACATCGCCCTTTTTTAACGTACTCGCCGCCATCGCCTGAATGTGCCCGTCGGTGAAAGCATCGACAGGCAAACCGATACGCAGGAACTTGTATTTCGCATCAAGCGCAGTGACGCCTGACGAACCGACGCCGTAAATATGAATTTTCTTTGCCTTGCAAAGAACGGAGACCGCTCGTTCCAGTTGTTCGGGATCGACGATCGTCAGCGTTTCCTGAATCACCTGAACGTTCGTCGCCGTAACTTTGCGGGCGATCGTCAACGGATCGTCTTCTTCGGACAATTCATGATGTAAATTTTTAACCGGTTGAACCATTTCTTTGGCTAACGCCAGCTTAAAATCCTGGTAGCCCTTAAAGCCGATTTTTCGGCAAAAACGCAGAACGGTCGTGTCACCGACGCCGGCTAGTTCCGCCAAGTCGGTCACGGAATAATAAATCACGTTTTCGATCTGCGACAGCACGGTTTCAGCCACTTTGCGCTCCGATTTCGTGAACGCTTTCATGTAATTTTGCAGACGGACGAGCGTGGTTCGTCCTTGCCCTCCGTCATCGGGAATAGTCAAAGTCGATTCGCCGGTCACGGTTCCACCTCCTTCATTTTCTCGCAAAACGCTCGTGTAATATCCTGCGGCCGGGTAATCGCAGTGCCGACAACGACCGCCCATGCGCCCTTCTGCAAACAGCGGGCGGCTTCTTCCGGGGAACGCACGGAACCTTCGGCGAACACCGGAACGGCAACTTCGCGGCTCAACGCTTCGATTAGCGCAAAATCGGGACCTTCCCGCTTCGGACTGTACGAAGTGTAGCCGGAAAGCGTCGTGGCGACGACGTCCGCCCCGTAACGGGCTGCGGCGACCCCCTCCTCCACGGTCGAAACGTCGGCCATCAGAAGAAGATGCGGATGCCGTCGTTTAATCATCGGCAGAAATTGCTCGAGAGTCAGGCCGTCAGGCCGTTGGCGGTTCGTGCAGTCCAAAGCCGCCATTTCGGCGCCCGCTTCGACAATTTCGTCCACTTCTTTCATGGTGGGGGTAATGTAAACGTCGCTTTGCGCATAGTGGCGTTTCACAATGCCGATGACCGGCAAACCGGTCGTGCGCTTGATCGCGCGAATGTCTTCCCCTCCGTTGGCGCGGATGCCGACAGCTCCTCCCTGTTTTGCGGCCAATGCCATGCGCGTCATGAATTCGGCGCCGAAAAGCGGTTCGCCGACAAACGCCTGGCAGGAAACGATCAAACCTCCACGGAAGCGGTCCAGAACTGAACTGCCCATCGCATCACCTCCAATGCCTCTTTCTAAAGTCGTTTATCAAGGAAAGTCGTTCATAATGAACACCTTTATTTTACAATGATTGAATGAATTTTTCCACCATTATGTTTTATAAAAGTGGAGTTTTACTCCTTTTTTTCGATTTGAAAACAATAAAAAACTGCAGGACGGCTTTCGCCTAAGTCGCTGCAGTTTCTTAAAGCCGATTTTGTCCTGCGGCTGTAGTTAACCGTTTCCCAATAATCGTTTCCACTCCTTCCAGGCATTCTGATACTGGACCAGATCCTCAGGATGATGGATTAAACACGTAGCTATCCGAAAATATAATGCAAGAACCATATCTTCCTTGAGTTCAAGCGTATTCGTCGAACCGCCGTTCATTTGTTCCGCTGCGTTCAGCAATATGGAAAGATGGAGATCATCTGGCGACGAACAAAACGCATACAAAAGATCATAGATTTGACGGCCCACTTTAGGAATGGGGTCGATAATTCCGGAGAGCCTTCCCCGATCAAACAAAAAATTATGAACGCCGAAATCTCCATGCAGCACGTAGAGGTCCTTTTTCGACATCCGCTTGCTTCTGCGCACGTGAATGTCCTTTATCAGAACATGATCCTCTTCCGTAAGATGAGACCCGATGACGGATGCGGCATAATCGATATCGCGCTCCACCCGTTTTGGATCTTCCACCCATTCGAAATCATCCGGCAATTCGGGGTGAACGTAGTGTCGAATCATCCGATCTATCAATTCGGACATGAGCGCTTGTTTCGTTCCGCGGCGATAACGAGTCTCTCCCGGGATAAATTCATAAATGAAAAAGCGGTATTCCGGATCTACATACTTGATGCGCGGCAACAACGATATCCCCTGATAGATTCGATAAAAACGCGACTCTGCGGCAATTCGTTCGGATGTATTGGATTTGACCACATACATATTGGGCATAACCGGAGTTCCGATAACTCCTACCGCACTGTCGGTCCCCCCGTGTAGTTCACGCCAATGACGAACCGTATCCGGAAGGATGCGGTATTGTATAATTTCCTCCACTATTTTCCGCAACATACAGATATGCCGTCCTTTCATTGTTCTGCCGGCTCTGCGACACGGGAAATCATCATTCTGGCAGCCGGAGTGCCGCACAGATGGAGCATAATACGGAGCAATATACGAAGCCCTGTCGCGCAATGTCACCCAACACGCCGTGTCACCGGCTGCACGGCCAGAATATTTTCCACTAACAGAACGCGCGGCGCCCTGCGTTTGAGACAGAACACTTTTGCCCGGCCATCGCGGATAGAATGCAGCAGGACGATGCGCTGCGAAATCTGCCCTCGTTTGTCCCAATAAATCATCTCCACCGTTTGACCCAGATATCGCCGCAGCTCGCGAAGCATACGAATCCCTCCGAACATTCGTTTGTATATATTATACTCCGAATATACGTTCGGTATAACAGGGGATATATGGAAATCAGTTAATCGTCGGCCATATCCGTTAGCAGAGATGAACGCACCGCTTTTTCGGTATGATGGATAAAAGGAAAAAGTCCTTGATTTACAAGGACTTTTTCGGCTTATGCGGTCGGCGGGACTTGAACCCGCACGCGCGATGCGCACTACCCCCTCAAGATAGCGTGTCTGCCATTCCACCACGACCGCAAATGATTCATAATTTCACATCAAATGTATATTCAATGGTGAG
>JAWLCZ010000081.1:0-17176 GCA_041686835.1 Paenibacillaceae bacterium
AAAGCTTTAAGGTTTTTAGCTTTTAACAAAATGATGCGAGTACGCCAATTATTTTCATGTATGGTGGCCGGAATGGTACATTACGGGATTGTTTGTGCAGCATATCCTCTTGCAAGGAAGCAGCCGTTGTGCGCAACCATCGCATCAACCATCGCCTCATCGCCGCCCGGCTGAGAAACGTATGGCCTTCTTCGCCCCGTCGCGGAAACGGTTTGGTTTAGGCTTTCTATAAAGTGGCAAAACTGGAGGGTAGAAATATTGCGTGTTTCGGGAGGGCGTGTGGGATGATGAAACAAATGATACTGATTACCGACGGATGTTCCAATGTGGGAATTAGCCCCGTCGTTGCGGCGGCGAACGCGTATTCGGAAGGCATCGTCGTCAACGTCATAGGCGTGATTGACCATGGGGAGTTCGGTGAATACGGGGCTCGGGAAATTGCGGAGATTGCCCATGCCGGAGGGGGGATGAGCCGCATCGTTTCCACGCGCATGATTGCGCAAACGGTGCAGATGATGACGCGCAAGACGGTAGCGCATACGATACAGCAGGCCGTCAACGAACAATTGCGCCAGATTATGGGGCATGACTCCATCGAACATTTGCCTCCGGATAAAAGGGAGCAAGTTGTGCGCGTCGTCGATGATTTGGCGGAAACTTCGCCGCTTAGGATCGTTCTGCTGATCGACGCGAGCGCCAGCATGAAGCCGAAGCTTCGGGCGGTGGAAGAAGCGGTCCGCGATTTGGCGCTGAGCCTGCAGGCCAGGGAAGGGGCCAGCGAAATCGCCGTCCTGCATTTTCCGGGAACGTCGGGCAACGAAGTCGAAGTGGATGCGCCCTGGACGGCGGATGTTGCAAAAATCGGCAACTTATTCTATAAATTAAACATGAAGGGGGCTACCCCTACGGGGCCTGCCATGCTGCAGGCGGTCCATTATTTTGCCTGCGGCGAACCATACAAGGAGCGAACGGACGGGATGCTCAGTGACTACATCGTCTAGTCCCGCTTTACCGCCGGGAACCGTCGTTACCGGACGATGGAACAAAGGCCGGTATCAAATCGGGCGGCTGCTCGGTGAAGGCGCGAACGGACAGGTATACTTCGTCAAAAAGGGCAGATCCGCTTACGCGATGAAGGTAGGTTTCGATTCGTTGGATCTGCAGTCGGAAATTAACGTTTTGAAAGAATTGAACCGTTCTTCCAAGTCCACCGAGCCGTTTCTCGTCGACGCCGACGATTTCCGCTATGCGGGGAAAGAGCATCC
Source organism: Paenibacillaceae bacterium (assembly GCA_041686835.1). Taxonomy (GTDB): domain Bacteria; phylum Bacillota; class Bacilli; order Paenibacillales; family JAWLCZ01; genus JAWLCZ01. The sequence goes on from JAWLCZ010000081.1 coordinate 1,266, forward strand.
CTTTTATGTCATGCAGTACGTGAAAGGCAAAAAATTGCCCGAATTTTTACAGTTTTACGGCAGCGACTGGTTATATATCGTCGGAAAAAACTTGCTTGGAAAGCTGTGCGAACTGCATGCCAAAGGATGGGTGTTCGGCGATTTGAAGCCGGAAAATATTATGGTGTCCGATTACGGGGAAGTCCACCTGGTCGATTACGGGGGCGTAACGAAGATGGGGCGCGCGGTGAAACAGTTCACGGAAATATACGACAGAGGATACTGGAACGCCGGCACCCGAACGGCGGACGAAGCGTACGATTTGTTTTCATTTTCGGTGTTGTGCCTGCAGCTGACGGAAAGAAGGAACCGGCTCCTCCAATCGCTGGAATGGCTGCCGCAAAACCGCAGCGCGGATGACCTGCTGGGCATAGCCCAAACGGTTCCGGAATGCAGGAGCATCTATCCGTTTCTGCAAAAAGCGCTGCGCGGACAGTTTCGAACGTCGGCGGAGGCGTATAAAGAATGGAACCGCTGCCTGATGCGGGCGAACGTGGCCTTGAAACCGTCCGCCCGTTTTCCATGGCTGCAGGGGCTGCTTGTCGTATCGGCCGCGATTTTCGCGGCGACGGTTTATTTCGTGCTGCAGTGACATCGCCGGTATACATTACATCTTATTTAAGCTTCGCTGAAAGGAAATGATCGAATGGACTTCGTTCATAAAGTGGAGCGAACGATTCGCGAAGAACAGCTGCTGCAGGCGGGCAGCACCATTGTCGTCGCCGTGTCCGGCGGCCCGGATTCCGTCGCCTTACTGCGCGCCCTGCATGCGTTGTCGGCCGACTGGGGCTGGAAGCTCGTCGTGGCGCACGTAAACCATCAATTTCGCGGAGAAGAGTCCGACCGCGAAGCGGGGTTTGTGGCTGCGCTCGCCGACGAGCTTCGGCTTGCATGCGAGATCGGACGAATCGACGTACCGGGTTACGCGAAGGACAAGGCGATGAACGCCCAGGCGGCGGCCCGGGAAAAAAGGTACGATTTCTTATTCGGCGTTGCCGAACAATACGGCGCGGACAAAATCGCGCTCGCCCACCATGCTGACGATCAGGCGGAAACGGTGCTGATGAGAATCATCCGCGGCACCGGCCCGTCGGGGTTGACCGGAATTCCGTTTCGCCGCACCGAAAGAAAAACGGAACTTATCCGCCCGTTGCTGCGTATATATAAATCGGAAATCCTGCAATATTGCGAAGATCATCATTATGAATACTGTACGGACAGCAGCAACGCGGAGCGCAAATATTTCCGCAACCAGGTGCGCCTCGACGTAATGCCCTTTTTGCAGCGGTACAACGGCCGGCTGCCGCAAACGCTCAACCGGCTAGCCGATATGATGCGGCCGGAAGACGATTATATCGAACGGGAGGCGGAACGGCTTTTTCACCGGCTCGCTGCGAAAGAGGAAGCCGGTTATTTTTTTTCCAGAAAATCGTTTCTGTCCGAGCATGTCGCTTTACAAAGAAGATTGATTAAACTAATATTAAATTATCTTTTTGCGGAGCCGGATACTTTAGATTACACAAAGATTGAGCTGATCCGTGCGGCTGTTTTGCAGGAGGAAGCTCCTTCCCTGAGCTTGGACGTGAGCGAACGGATCCGGTTTGTCCGGGAGTACGATCGGGTCGGCCTGACGACGGCAAACGCCGAGCCGCGGCCAGGCTACTGCTATATGCTGCGGGACGAGGCGGGCGAGCTCTCCATTCCGGAAGCGGACGCCGTTCTGCGTTACGGCGCGGCCGATCGCGCGGAGGCGGATATCGTCCGGGCCGGACACGACGAGGCGTTTTTCGACTTGGACAAGCTCGTCTTTCCGCTCACCGTGCGCAGCCGCCGCGACGGGGATCGGATGGAAATCGCCGGGTTGGCCGGGCGGAAAAAAGTGAAAGATATTTATATTGACGATAAAATCCCGCGGTCGGAACGGGAGCGCATCCCTCTCATCGTCGATGCAGACGGGCGCGTGCTGTGGATAGCGGGCGTGCGCCGTTCCCGGCATGCGCTTGTCGATGAAAACACCGGCCGGATATTGCATATGAAATTGTGCAAGCTGCAGCGGGATTCGTTGAATGCGCATCCGCGAGTTTTCATAGAATAAGGTAGGAGGGCCATTACTTGCATAACGACATTCAGGAAATACTGATTACCGAAGAACAGATCCAACAAAAAATCCGTGAACTCGGGGAGACGATCAGCCGCGAATACGCCGACAGAAACCCTCTTGTCATTTGCGTATTGAAGGGCGCCTTCATTTTTATGGCTGATCTGGTCAAACGAATCGACGTTCCGCTGGAACTCGATTTTATGGCCGTATCCAGCTACGGGCAGTCGACCAAGTCGTCGGGCGTCGTAAAAATCATTAAAGACTTGGACGTTCCCGTCGAAGGCAGACATGTGCTCATTGTGGAAGACATTATCGACAGCGGGCTGACGCTAAGCTACCTGATCGACGTGCTGGAAAGACGAAACGCCCGTTCCATCGCCATCGTCGCGCTGTTCGACAAACCGGCCCGCCGAACCGTCGATCTGGAACCGGATTACAAAGGCTTTACGATTCCGGACGCGTTCATCGTCGGATATGGTCTGGATTACGCCGAGAAATACCGCAACCTCCCGTATGTCGGCGTTTTGAAGCCGGAAATATACAATAGATGACCGGCGTGAAGCACGGTTGCGGGGGGCCGGACCCGCGCGGGCCGTTGGCCTGCCCGTACGCCGTTCTTGTAGTGCTCAGTCATGCTGTGGTAAAATAAAAAAAGTGCGCCGTTGAGAGGAGGCAGGGGATGAATCGGATCGTCCGGAATACCGGATTTTATTTGCTCATATTTTTAGTGACGGTAGGCATTGTCCACTTCATTAGCAGCCAAAACGAACAAAAAGTGCAAATTAGCTATGATGAATTTCGCCAGGAAGTCATCAATAAAAACATACAGGAAGTGACGGTAAAATTTGACGGTTATACATACCTGATAACCGGAAAATACAAAAATCCGCCTCATCCGGACAAAGCTAATTTTGTTACCCGCGCTCCATTTAGCGAAAGAGTCGTTAATTTGTTGGAAGAAAACGGGGTTCCAAAAGAGCACTACGAAAAGATGGAAGGCGATAACGTCTGGATTACTTTCCTGACGTCGATTATTCCTTTCGTGATTATTTTCATTTTGTTCTTTTTCTTGCTGAACCAGGCGCAAGGCGGCGGCGGAAAAGTAATGAATTTCGGCAAGAGCCGCGCACGCCTATATAATGAAGAGAAAAAACGCGTGACGTTCGACGATGTCGCCGGAGCGGACGAAGAAAAGCAGGAACTGGTGGAAGTCGTCGAATTTTTGAAGGATCCGCGCAAATTCGCCGCGGTGGGAGCCCGAATCCCGAAAGGCGTACTCCTCGTCGGCCCGCCCGGTACGGGGAAAACGCTGCTGGCCAGAGCGGTGGCCGGTGAAGCGGGAGTGCCGTTTTTCAGCATCAGCGGCTCCGACTTTGTGGAAATGTTCGTCGGGGTCGGCGCGTCGCGCGTCCGCGACTTGTTTGAGAACGCGAAGAAAAATTCGCCTTGCATCATCTTCATCGACGAAATCGACGCCGTCGGGCGCCAACGCGGCGCCGGATTGGGCGGCGGACACGACGAACGCGAGCAAACGCTGAACCAGCTGCTTGTGGAAATGGACGGCTTCGGAGCGAACGAAGGGATCATTATCATCGCGGCCACGAACCGGCCGGATATTCTCGATCCGGCATTGCTGCGTCCCGGGCGGTTCGACCGGCAGATTACTGTCGATCGTCCCGATGTGAAAGGACGCGAAGCGGTATTGAAAGTGCACGCGAGAAACAAGCCGCTCGCCAAGGATGTCAAACTGGAAACGATCGCCCGCCGGACGACCGGCTTTACCGGCGCCGATTTGGAAAATCTGCTGAACGAAGCGGCGCTGATTGCGGCAAGACGAAACCGCAAAGACATCTCGATGGCGGAAGTGGAAGAAGCGATCGACCGCGTCATCGTTGGAACGGAGAAGAAAAGCCGCGTCATCAGCGACAAGGAGAAGCGCATCGTCGCTTACCACGAAGCGGGCCATACGATTGTCGGCTATTATCTGGAAAACGCGGATATGGTTCACAAAGTGACGATCATTCCGCGGGGCCGGGCAGGCGGCTACCTGATGATGCTGCCCAAAGAAGACCGCTACATGATGACGAAAAACGAGCTGTTGGATAAAGTGGCGGGCCTGCTCGGAGGGCGCGCGTCGGAGGAGCTGTTCATCGGCGAAATCGGCACCGGCGCTTCCGACGATTTCCGCAGAGCGACGGCCATCGTCCGCAGCATGATTATGGAATACGGCATGAGCGAGAAGCTCGGGCCGATGCAGTTCGGCAATCCGCAAGGCCAGGTGTTCCTCGGCCGTGATCTCGGACACGAGCAAAATTACAGCGATGCCATCGCGCATGAGATTGACAAAGAGATGCGCCACTTCATTCAGGAAAGCTACAACCGATGCAAAGAAATTTTGCAGAAGCACGAGAAAGAAGTGCATCTGGTCGCGCAGACGCTGCTGGTTAAAGAAACGCTGGATGTCGATCAAATCAAGCAATTGATCGAAAAAGGCCGTTTGGACGACGATACCGAGCCGAAAGTGAACATTCAAGGCCAGGATCACGACAGCAACGACAACAAGCTTGATTTTGACAAGGAAGAAAAAGAATAACGTTAGCCGATCCGGGGTGCGTTCGTTTGCGCCGCCGGATTTTTTTACGCCCCAAAAAGGTAGCCGTATCCTTAAGGAGAGCTTGGCCGGAAGCGTTCCCGCCGCGTCAATTGTGAAAAATCGCACAATCGATCGCGCGGCATAGGAATTCGGTTTCATTTTGTGCCAGTGAGCCATTTTTGCTGTATTTTACGCATTGACACCCGCAGGCTGGTTGTGTAAATTAATTGTAAACTTTAAAAACGTCTGACATGAACGAGTTGACGATATATTGCCTGATCGGGGAAAATGGCATCTGTACCGCCGTTGGCTGAACAAAGGAGAGTGCATGTATGGAAGCGCTGGCGCTGGAACGCAAAGCGGAGCAAAACCGCGAATTGAAGGAACGGCTGCTGCAGCTGAAAAAAGAACGGAACGCCATTATTTTGGCGCACTATTATCAAAGGGACGAGATTCAGGACGTCGCCGACTTTCGCGGGGACTCTTTTCTGCTGGCGCAGAAAGCGGCGGAAACGGATGCGGACGTCATCGTCTTTTGCGGCGTCCATTTTATGGGAGAGAGCGCGAAAATTCTCGCTCCGAATAAGACGGTGCTCATCCCCGACGAACGCGCGGGCTGCCCGATGGCGGACATGGTCAATGTCGAAGGTTTAAGGGCGCTGAAGAAACAGCATCCAAACGCGACCGTCGTCACTTACATTAATTCATCTGCGGAGATTAAGGCGGAAACCGACATTTGCTGCACGTCGGCGAACGCGGTGAAAGTCATCCAGTCCGTCGAGTCCGACGAGATTATTTGGGTCCCCGACAAAAACCTGGGGCATTACGTTTCCCAGTTCACCGACAAAAAAATGATCATTTGGGAAGGATACTGCAATACGCACGACATGCTGACGGTAAAAGACGTGGAGGAAATGAAAGCGAAGTATCCGAACGCGCAGTTTGTCGTTCATCCCGAATGCCGGCCGGAGGTCGTAAAGCTGGGCGATTTTGTCGGAAGCACGACGGCGATCATCAAATACTGCCGGGAATCGGACTGCCAGGAGTTTATCGTCGGGACGGAGGACGGGACCGGTTACCAGCTACGCAAAGACAGTCCTCATAAAACATTCCATTTTGCCACGAAATATCTTGTCTGTCCGAACATGAAAGTGAACAATTTGAAAAAACTTGTGCGCTGTCTGGAGACGATGCAGCCGCAAGTATACGTGCCGCCGCACATTGCAGAAAAAGCAAAACGATCCCTCGAGCGCATGCTGCAAGTCAAGTAGCATGCGCTACTTCCTTGTATGAGACAGGTGATACCGCTTGATTCCCAGATATTTGGTCGATTTTACGCTTGAAGACATTCCGCAGTATGAAACGGAAGTAATCATCATCGGCGCGGGTATTGCCGGATTGTTCACCGCCATTAAAGCAAGCGAACGCCACAAAGTGCTGATGATTACCAAAAAATCGCTGCTCGACAGCAATACGCGCTACGCCCAGGGCGGCATTGCCGCCGTCATCTCGGAAAGCGACTCGCCCTCTTATCACCGGCAGGACACGCTGATTGCCGGAGCAGGTTTATGTTCCGACAGCGCCGTTGACGTGCTCGTGCATGAAGGGCCTGCGGGAGTTCAGGATTTGATTCGGATGGGGACCCAGTTCGATCAGGAAAACGGAAAATTCGCGCTGACGAAAGAAGGGGCGCACAGCCAGCGGCGCATTTTGCATGCCAACGGAGATGCAACCGGTTACGAGATCGTCCGCGCCTTGTCCGCGCATGCGAAACAGCATGCCAACATCGAAGTGTGGGACGATCATATGGTCATCGATTTGATTACGAACGACGGGGAATGCCGCGGCGTGCTCGTGCAAAAGCCGGACGGGCAGCGCGTGTTCGTGCGCGGAAAGGCGACGGTTCTTTGTACGGGCGGAGCCGGCCAATTGTACAGGTACACGACCAATCCCGACATCGCCACGGCGGACGGCATTGCGATTGCTTATCGTGCCGGCGCGCTCATCCGCGACGTCGAATTCGTGCAATTTCATCCGACGGCGCTTTGTTATCCCGGAGCCCCGAGATTTCTCATATCCGAAGCGGTGCGGGGAGAAGGGGCGGTGCTGCGCAACATTAAGGGCGAACGTTTCATGGACCGTTATCATCCGCAGCTCGAGCTTGCGCCTCGCGACGTCGTGGCGCGGGCGATCGTCAGCGAAATGGAAAGCACGAAGTCGACTTTCGTCTACATCGATATTACTCACGAGTCGTCGGACATGATCAAGCACCGGTTTCCGACGATTTACGAATACTGCCTGAACTACGGTCTCGACATTACGACGGACTGGATCCCTGTAGCTCCCGCCGCCCACTACATGATGGGCGGCGTAAAAACGGACTTGTACGGGGAAACTTCCGTTAAACGTCTGTTCGCGTGCGGAGAAGTGTCGTCGACCGGGGTACACGGGGCCAACCGTCTGGCCAGCAATTCTTTATCGGAAGCTATTGTGTTCGGCCGGAGAATCGTGGAACGGATAAGCGATCTGGGGCCCGCCGAACGGACGCCGAACATCCGGATCGACTTGATGCGCAAAGAACCGCCGAAACAGGCGATCGTGGAAAAACGGTTGAAGCTGCAAAAAATTATGGTGCGTTATGTCGGACTGAAACGAACGGCGAAAGGGCTGGAGAAAGGATACGAGGAACTGAGGCGCCAGCTGCCGATTTATGACGCGAACCTGACGAAACGGGAAGAATTCGAGTTTGCCAATTTGTTGACGTGCGCCTTGTTGACGACCCAAGCCGCGCTTATCCGGCAGGAAAGCCGCGGAGCCCATTACCGCGAAGATTTTCCGGAGCGGGACGATCTCGTGTGGCGCAAGCACGTTGTGTTTCATCGCGACGAAGGGATTATGGAGGAGTGTATCGGGAATGCTTGATTGGAACAGCGAACAAGTGAAGGAATCGATTCGCGCCTGGCTCGCGGAAGACATCGGAACCGGCGACATATCGACAATGGCGACCATACCTTTGGATCACCGATCTAAAGGTATTATTCATGCCAAAGAAGAAGGGGTTGCCGCCGGCATTCCGCTGGCCGCCCTCGTGTTTGCCACCGTTGACCCCGGGCTCAAGTTTTCGGCGCTGGCGGAAGAAGGCGGCGCGCTGCGGAAAGGGACGGTCATCGCGGAGGTGGAAGGCAGCACGCGCAGCATTCTTACCGGCGAACGGCTGGCGCTCAATTTGCTGCAGCGATTGTCCGGCATCGCCACGAAAACGCGCCGCTTTGTCGACGCTCTCTCCGGGCTGCCGACAAGGCTTGTCGACACGCGCAAAACGACGCCCGGCCTGCGGCTGCTGGAGAAGTACGCGGTCCGCATAGGCGGCGGCCATAATCACCGCTTCGGTTTGTATGACGCCGTCATGATCAAAGACAACCACATCAAAGGGGCCGGCGGAATCGCCCAGGCGATCAAAGCGGCGCGGGCGCAAATTCCGCATACGATGAAAATCGAGGTGGAAATCGAACAGTTCGAGCAGCTGGAAGAAGCTTTGACAGCCGGAGCGGATATTATTATGCTGGATAATATGGAGCCGGAACGGATGGCTGCGGCGGTAAAAACGATCAAAAACGCCGCTCCGCACGTTATCGTCGAAGCGTCCGGCGGCGTGACGCTGGAAACGGTAAAACGGATCGCGGAAACCGGCGTCGACGTCATTTCGGTGGGCGGACTGACTTCTTCGGTGCAGTCGCTTGACATCAGCCTCGATTTGAATGACCGGAAGAAAGGGGCTTTTGCATGAGTTTTGACGTCGACGTGGGGAATACCAATATTGTACTTGGCATCTATCAGGATAAAAATTTGCTTCACCACTGGCGCATCGGCACGAACCGCACCGCCACGGCGGACGAGTACGGCATTTTGATCTGCAGCTTTTTCAGCCATGCCCGCATCGACATCTCTGATATCGAAGGGGTCATCATTTCCTCCGTTGTTCCCCCGTTAAACCGGACGATGGAATCGCTGTGCGTGAAATATTTGAACAAAAAGCCGTTCATTGTCGGACCCGGAATCAAAACCGGCTTGAATGTCAAATATGAGAATCCGCGCGAAGTCGGCGCCGATCGCATCGTCAACGCGGTGGCGGCCATCGAGCTGTACGGCCCGCCGCTCATCGTCGTCGATTTCGGTACGGCGACAACGTTTGATTTTATCGATGCCCAAGGCCAATACATAGGAGGGGCGATCGCTCCGGGCATCGGCATATCGACGGAGGCGCTGCACCAGAAAGCGGCCAAACTGCCGAAAATTGAACTGGTGAGGCCGAAAACGGTCATCGGACGCAATACGGTGTCCAGCATGCAGGCCGGCATCATTTGCGGGTTCGCCGGACAAGTGGACGGCATCGTGGAAAAAATGCGCAAAGAATCGAATACGAACGCCAAAGTGGTTGCGACCGGAGGATTGGCCGAATTGATTGCGGGGGAATCCGCCGCCATCGAAATCGTGAACCCGCTGCTGACGCTGCAGGGCTTAAGGATCATTTACGAACGCAACATCGATTGACGCGGGGACAACGTTGTCCTTTGGAAAGGAGAAAACCAGGTGCAGGACTACCTGATTCGCGGAACGGCATCGGACGGAAAGCTGAGAGTATTCGCGATCAATACGACGGAAACCGTCGAAGAATTGAGACGGCGCCACGGAACATGGCCGACCGCCACGGCGGCTCTGGGCCGCGCGGTGACGGCCGGAGCGATGATGGGCGCGATGCTGAAAGGCGACGAGAAGCTGACGATCCAGATTAAAGGGAACGGCCCGCTCGGGCAAATTGTCGTGGACGCCAACGCGCGCGGCGAAGTGCGCGGGTACGTGGATAACCCGCAGGTGCATTTGCCGAGCAACGCGATGGGCAAATTGGATGTGGCCGGCGCCGTCGGCACGGAAGGATTTATTTATGTGATTAAAGATTTGGGCTTGCGCGAGCCATACAGGGGCAGCGTGCCGATCGTTTCCGGGGAGTTGGCGGAAGACTTCACCTACTATTTCGCCACATCGGAACAAATCCCTTCCGCCGTTTCGCTGGGCGTTCTTGTGAACGCCGACGGATCGGTAAGGCATGCGGGAGGGTTCATCATCCAACTGCTGCCGGGATTGACGGACGAAGAAATTACACAGCTGGAGAACAAGCTGGGACAGTTGGCGCCGATGACCACGATGCTGGATCAAGGGATGCCGCTTGAACGGATTGTGCATGAAGTCGTCGAATCGGCGGAAATATTGGGACGGATGGAGGTCCGGTTCCGCTGCAAATGCTCGCGCGAAAAAGTGGAAAACACGCTAATCAGCCTGGGTGCGGAAGAAATTGAAAAGATGCTCGAGGAAACCGGCAATGCCGAGGTCATCTGCCATTTTTGCAATGAAACCTATGTTTTCGATGAAACCGATCTGAAGCGCATCATGGATAACATATCGCGTTCATAATGGAACCGTGAGGGGAAATGCATGCGTAAAGTAAACATATTGTGGGGGGCGACCGGAGTCCTGCTTATCGGGCTCATCGTCATGGTTTGCCTGGCCGTGTACGCAAAGTCCGTCCTGCCCGGTACGGGCTCGGCGGGACGAGACGATCCGGGGGTCGGCCGGGACGACAACCGGGCCATAGCGAAAATTGGCGACCGCATCATTTCATACCGGGAGTTTATGCAAGAGCTGGAGGACAGTTACGGGCTCGAACTGCTGAACCGGATGCTCGATCGCGAGGCGGTCATGCAGGAGGCGAAATCTCTAAACATTACCGTCGAAGAAAGAGAAATCGATGAAGAATTGAAGCAGATGCAGCAAGGCTATGACAGCGAGCAGCAGTTTTACGAATCGATGAAAGAACAGCTCGGACTGACGAAAGAAGAACTGCGGGAGGAAACGCTGTACAAACTGCTGCTGGAACGCATCGCTATCCGCGGGATTGAAGTGAGCGAAGAAGAGGTGGATGAATATATCCGCAATCATCCAGAAGAGTTGGCAAGCCAGACGAAGCTTCATATCTACCAAATCATTGTTCCGACGGAGGAGGAAGCGCAGAAGATCATCGCGGAATTGAAAGGCGGGGCCGATTTTGCCGAGCTGGCCATCGAGCGCTCCATCGACGAATCGACGGCGAATAACGGCGGGGACGCCGGGTTTGTGCAATTAAACGATCCTTTTGTGCAGCCGCCGATTATGGAAGCGGCGAAAAGCCTGGATGTGAACGCGATCAGCGGCCCGATCGAGGTGGACGAAGGCTACGCCGTCATCAAATTGGCCGGGCGCGAACAGATGGACGGCTACGAGAAACGGAAATGGCGGGAGAAGATTCGCAAAGAAATCGCGCTGGGGCGGGCCGCCTCGTTAACCGATACGGTGAAACGGCTTCGTGAAAAAAGAAATGCGGTTATTCTCGATCCGAAATATAGGTAGCGGAACTCCATTTTTTATGTTGACAACGTTTCGGCGCGTTGATAAGATGAAAATAGTAAAAACCTATTGAAATAGTCGGATTAAAGAACTCTTTTTTAGAATGGGAGGACATGTCATGGCCAAATTAGTGCAAAACATTACGCAGCTTATCGGGGATACTCCGCTCGTTCGTCTGAACCGCGTCGTGCCGGAAGACAGCGCGGAAATTTATGTGAAGCTGGAGTTTCAAAATCCGGGAGCAAGCGTAAAGGACCGTATCGCCATCAGCATGATTGAAGCGGCCGAACAAGAAGGCAAGATCAAGCCGGGAGATACGATTATTGAACCGACGAGCGGCAACACCGGAATCGGGCTTGCGATGGTGGCGGCGGCTAAAGGATATAAGGCCATTCTGGTCATGCCGGAAACGATGAGCTTGGAAAGACGCAATCTGCTCCGCGCATACGGGGCGGAGCTTGTGCTTACCCCGGGACCGGAAGGAATGAAGGGGGCCATTCGCCGCGCGGAAGAGATTTTGGCGCAAAATCCGCATTACTTTATGCCGCAGCAGTTTAAAAATCCGGCCAACGTCAAAATTCACCGCGAAACGACGGGTCCGGAAATTGTCGAGGCGATTCGCTCGCACGACGGAAAACTTGATGCGTTTGTGGCAGGTATCGGAACGGGCGGAACGATAACCGGAGCAGGAAGCGTATTGAAGGAAAACTTCCCGGGCATCCGCATTTATGCGGTGGAACCCGCCGCATCGCCGGTACTTTCCGGCGGAAATCCGGGACCGCATAAAATTCAGGGCATCGGCGCCGGTTTCGTCCCGGATATTCTCGATACGTCCATTTACGATGAAATCATCACCGTCGAAAATGAAGACGCGTTTGCCACTTCCCGCCGCGTTGCGAAGGAAGAAGGAATTTTGGGCGGCATTTCGTCCGGTGCGGCCATTTGGGCGGCGCTGAAAGTGGCGAAGCAGCTCGGCAAAGGCAAAAGAGTCGTGGCTGTCGTTCCGAGCAACGGCGAACGTTACTTGAGCACGCCTCTGTACCAGTTTGAAGAGTAAGCGAATTGGAAACTTCCAGGAAGGGCCCCTCCATTCGAGGGGCTTTTTTAGCGACAAAGAAATCCGCATCTTTCAAAGGCTTCGATAGAAGCTTTTCTTTTTTGGCCAGTTTCGAGTATACTATGGTTCAATAAGTTAGAGTCAATGGTTGAGGAGGCGCCGCGGGTGATCGTGACTTCATTCGAACAGTGGAGGGAATGGGCCGGACGTTACACCATTCTTCCCTATATACGCAAATATTCGCTGCAGGAAGAGCCGATCGGTTCGTGGGAAGGCGCGTGGAAAGCCGCCTCCGGGTGCTCATTCGTACTGGAAAGCGGGAAGGAAGGCCGTTACAGCTTCCTGGGGCTCCATCCGGTATCCACGATAAAGGGAAAAGGAAACACGGCTATCATTACGTACTTGGACTCCGGCCGCACGGTTCGTGAAACGGTCAACGGCGCTCCGCTTGCTCTCGTAAAACGTTGGATGAGCCGATACAAGGCGCCGAAGGTGGAGAACGCGCCGAAATTTGCAGGCGGCTGCGTCGGCTACTGGGGATACGATGTAGCCCGTTCGATAGAGAACATTCCGGAAACGGCCGCAGACGATTTGGGTTTGCCGGACTATTATTTCATGATGACGCATGAATTGTGGATTGTCGACCGGCGTCGGCGCGAGCTGTACTGCGCCGTTCATGTGCCGTGGACTATCGGGACGGCGAACGATGAAGGCGAGCTGCGGCGCAATTTCGAGCTTGCGGGAGAATGGGCTGAGCACATGAAACGGCTGTGGGACGGTTTCTGCTCCCCCGAAGCGGCGGAGAGCCGGCGGCGCAGAGAAGCGGTCTATGAACGGCTTTCGCAGCAGGACCGGCTGCATATCGACGTCGAGGCGTTCGCCGGCGTGCGGCCGGAATTCGAGAAGGCGCGCTTCATCGACGCGGTGCGTCGGATTCAGCAATATATCGGCCAAGGCGACGTGTTTCAGGTCAATTTGTCGGTACGGCAAAGCCGCCGGCTTCATACGAGCCCCGAGGATATTTATGAATGGCTGCGGCTGATGAATCCGTCCCCCTATATGGGGATGCTGCGTTTTCCCGAATTCAGCCTCGTTTCCGCCTCGCCGGAGCTTCTCGTCAAACTGGAAGGGGACAAGGTGCAAACCAGGCCGATTGCCGGCACCCGGCCTCGCGGTAAGAACGAAGAGGAAGATTTGCGGCTGGCGGAAGAACTGCTGCAAAGCGAAAAAGAACGCGCCGAGCATGTGATGCTCGTTGATTTGGAACGGAACGACCTTGGCCGCATTTCGCGTTACGGTTCCGTCAAAGTGAACGATTTCATGGTCATCGAGCGTTATTCGCATGTGATGCATATCGTTTCGGGAGTGGAGGGGCTGCTCGCCGATGGAAAAGACGCGTTCGACGTCATTGCCGCCGCGTTTCCCGGCGGAACGATAACAGGCGCCCCGAAAGTCCGCACGATGCAGATCATCGAGGAGCTGGAGCCGGTGCGGCGCGGTCCTTATACGGGTTCGATGGGGTGGATTGACTATAACGGCAATATGGAATTTAATATAATCATACGCACCTTATTGGCATACGAAGGTTTCGGATACGTCCAGGCAGGGGCCGGCATCGTCATCGATTCCGACCCGGAGAAAGAGTACGGCGAATCGCTCAATAAAGCGAAAGCGTTATGGAAGGCGGTTCAGTACAGTGAGCAAATGCGGAGCGGAGAGGAGATTAGCATATGATTCTGGTCATTGACAATTACGATTCGTTTACGTACAACCTGGTTCAATATTTGGGCGAAATCGGCGAGCGGACGATAGTCCGCCGCAACGACGAGATCGGGCTTGACGAAATTGAGGCGCTCGCTCCCGATCGCATCCTTATCTCGCCCGGTCCTTGCACCCCGAACGAAGCGGGAATCAGCCTGAGCCTCATCGAACGTTTTAAGGGCATCGTTCCGATAATGGGCGTATGTCTCGGGCATCAGGCTATCGGCCAGGCGTTCGGCGGAGAAGTCGTCAGGGCGCAAAGACTGATGCACGGCAAGACGTCGCAAATCTTTCACGACGGCAAAACGATTTTTTCCGGCATTCCTTCCCCGTTTACCGCGACACGTTACCATTCCTTGATTGTCCGCCGCGAAACGCTTCCCGATTGTCTGGAGATTAGCGCGGAAACGGCGGAAGGCGAAATTATGGGTTTGCGCCATAAGGAATATCCGATAGAAGGAGTGCAGTTTCATCCGGAATCGATCATTACCGAGCACGGCATGCAGCTGCTGCGCAATTTTGTTTCGGGCTGCGCGGCTGAAGGGGCGCGGCGATGAAAATCGGCATCAACGAAAACATTTGCGATGAGCGGGAAGCCGTGATCTCGGTATACGATCACGGTTTTCTTTACGGCATCGGGCTGTTTGAAACGTTTCGCACCTATGGCGGACGCCCTTTTTTACTGCAGGAACATTTGGACAGGCTGCAGCAGGGCTTGAGCGAGCTTGGAATCCGCTACGTTCCCGATGAGGAGCGAATCCGGCGGTTTATCCGGCGGCTACTGGATGCGAACGGGCTTAAGGACGGCTATATCCGGTTCAGCGTTTCGGCGGGCGTTGATGTATTGGGTTTGCCCGCGGGCGAATATGAGCATCCTAATACGATTGTATACGTCAAAGAGCTTCCTCCGGTGGACGAGCGAGGGTACGAGACGGGGAAAGCGCTCCAGCTTCTTCATCTCCGCCGCAACAGTCCGGAAGGGCGTGTCCGGTTCAAATCGTTCCACTATATGAACAATATTTTGGCCAAGCGGGAATTGCAGCAATACCGTTGGGCGAACGGAGCGGAAGGGCTGTTTTTGAACGAAAAAGGCCATCTGGCCGAAGGGATTGTCAGCAATCTGTTTTTTATCCGCGGCAGCGTCTGTTATACGCCTGCGATCGGGACGGGCATTTTGCCCGGCGTCACGCGAGCGGTGGCGATTGAATTGGCAGAGCGGATCGGGCTGCGGACGGAGGAAGGATATTACGACTGGGAGCAACTGCTTGCCGCCGACGAAGTGTTCGTAACGAACTCGATTCAGGAAATCGTTCCGGTGACCCGTTTGTTTGACACCGAGGGGCGCATGTGGACGATAGGCGGCGGCAAAGCCGGTCCCCTCACAAAGACCATTAGGGCACATTACAGAGAAAAGACGGGTGAAGCGACATGATGCGCAAGGTAGAATCGAGACGGCTCCAATGCAGGGAGAAAACGGTGGAAATAGGCGCGAAAACGTTAATCATGGGCATACTGAACGCGACGCCGGATTCCTTTTCCGACGGGGGAAAATATGAGTCCGTGGCAGACGCTGTCGCGTGGGCGAAACAGATGGTTCGGGACGGAGCGGACATCATTGACGTCGGCGGAGAATCGACCCGCCCGGGGGCGGAAAAAGTCCCTCTCGAGGTTGAGCTGGAGCGGGTCATTCCCCTTATCCGGGCGTTGAAATCGGAAGTCGATGTCCCTATTTCCGTCGACACCTACAAGGCGGAAGTGGCGAGGCAGGCGCTGGAAGCGGGGGCCCATATCATCAACGATATATGGGGGCTCAAAGAAGATCCGGACATGGCGTCTGTCGTCGCCCGTTACGAATGCCCGGTCATCTTGATGCACAACCGCAGGCATGAACAATACGGCGATTTGGTGCAGGACGTCATTTC
>JAWLCZ010000082.1:0-17137 GCA_041686835.1 Paenibacillaceae bacterium
ACCCTCCTTTTTAACTGTAGAGAATAAAGGAAAGTGTGGTAAACTGATAGTGGAAGATTTCGGAATTTTAAAGCTACCGCGTAGCGGTTTCGTTCAACACCGCATTTACGCTGCGGGGCGGCTCTCCACTATTTCATTTTCCACGTTTCTTGGCTCCCTTCATTCATGCAAGATTTGGCCGGTTTTTCTGTTTTCGCGATCCCCACGGTTTGAAGACCGAAATCACGAACATCGCAGCAAGAGAAAGTATCTGGAGAATAATCCCGATCCGCAGCTGACCGCTGTTCACGATGAACGACGGATCTTGAAGAGCGCCCAACCCTTCCGCCGATGTCAGCGTTACCGCTTTTAGCGTCCAGAAATACATGCCGATGGGTCCCAATACGATGGAGAGGATCGTCAACCCTTCCTTGACGATAATCCAGTAAAATTTGAAGAGCCCCCACTGGGTCAGCACAGAGAGTAAAATGCCGGTCGCCAAAGTGCCGATTGTCGAAGCCCGAACAGACGTCTTGGCAAGCACATGCATACTGGTATAACACGCTTTAAGCACGCCTTCATCGTTCGTGTTTGCCGCAGTGATGCTTAGAGTCAGAAAGACGATCGCCACTCCGAACATAATCCCCGAAAACAACAAATGGAGCGTGAGCAGCCACCTTCTCTGGGTTACGCTCAGTTTTCCCAAACCATTCACCTCCCGCCTTCAAAACCGCTTCCCTTCTTCATGATAGTGGGTATGTCTAAATGGACTCTAAACGAAATCTAAAAAATGTATAAAATTTGAAAACGGGTTCTCTTGAATCGTGAAAGCGCGCATATAAAATAAAACGACCTTCACTGGCGTTGTGAATAGGTCGCTTCAAACCCGTCATTTATTATTTTTCGTTCATTTCAACTAAATATTTAATCGATACCCGACGCCCCAAATCGTCTCGATATATTGCGGCTTGGACGGATCCGCTTCTATTTTTTCCCTCAGTTTGCTTATATAAACGGTCACCGTGGCGTTGTCGCCCAAAGCATCCAGCCCCCAGATTTTTTCGAACAGCTCGTCTTTGCTGAACACCCGGTTCGGATGGCTTGCCAGAAACAGCAGCAGGTCGTATTCCTTGGACGTTAACGAAATCTCCTTTTCATTCACGAACACTTTTCGGGACATCTTATCGATGCGAATGCCCCGTATTCGGATCTCGTCTTTTTGCCTCATCCGGTTATCTGTCATTAAGCGGTCGTAACGGGCAAGATGCGCTTTAACCCGGGCGACCAGTTCGCCCACACTGAACGGTTTGGTCATATAATCGTCCGCACCGAGTCCCAGACCCCGTATTTTATCGATGTCTTCCTTTTTGGCCGAAACCATCAGGATCGGAATGTTTTTCACCTGACGGACCTGCCTGCAAATTTCGAACCCGTCCGTTTTCGGCAGCATGAGATCGAGAATGATCAGATCAACTTCCTCTTCCAGCGCTTTCTTGAGACCGATGTCTCCGCTTGCCGCGGTCTCCACCGTGAAGCCGCTTGCTTCCAAATAATCTTTTTCCACTTCCATAATGACCTGCTCATCCTCGATGATCAAAATACGCTTCATGACTGCTCACCACCGTGATTTGTCTTTGGCAACGTAAAATAAATGCTTGTTCCTTCTCCCGGTCGGCTTTCCGCCCATACGCTTCCGCCTTGCCCTTCAACGATTTGTCTGACAATCGCAAGTCCCAATCCGCTTCCACCTGTTGCTGTATTTCTCGATGGCTCAGCCCGGTAAAAGCGTTCGAAAATATGCGGCAGCGCCGCGCTTTCGATGCCCGGTCCGTTATCCTGGATGCGTACCGTTGCTTCCGCTTCGTCGTCGAATAATTCCACCCGAATTTCTTTTGGTTCCTTGTCCATATATTTTAAGCTGTTATCCATTATATTCATGATGACTCTGCGCAGCTTTTCGCGGTCGGCTATAACGTGAACCGGCCGGTCGTAGGCACCGAACGTAACCTTGATCCCTTCCATTCGCGGGTCGAGGCGTAATTCTTCGACACAATCGCGTAAATAAGCCGCAAGATCCATCGATTCCAAGTGAAACGGTAGCCGTTTCAAATCAAGTTTGGAAAACAACATCAATTCGTCGATCAAACGATCCATCTCTTCCGTTTTTTTCGCGATCATATTCATATATTTTTCCCGCTTTTCATCGGTATCCGCGATACCGTCCCGAATGCCTTCGACGCATGCTTTAATTCCGGTAATCGGTGTTTTCAGGTCGTGAGAAATGTTGGAGATCAGTTCTTTGCGGTTTTCCTCGTATTGCAGTTGAAGACGGACCGACTCCTTCAATCGGCCGCGCATTTCTTCAAATGCCGCGCCCAACTCTCCGATTTCGTCTCTTCGTTGCAAATTCACCTCATGATCCAGATTTCCCTCTTTGATTTGTAATGCTGCGTGTTTCAACGTATACAAAGGTTTGATGAAGCTTCGGGAGACCAAAAAAGTCAAAATTCCGTTGGTTAACCCAATTACAACAAGCAGGGACAACACCAGCAATGGAAAAAACGTTCTTGCGTTTTCGAAGAACAGGTTCAAATCGGAGAGCACATACACCGCGCCGGGACTGTGATCGCTGAACGTGATAGCGACTTTTTCCACCGTAAAACGGCCGTCCACTTTTTGGCCCCATTGATGGTGGTCCGGCTCTGTCCGTAACTCCTTGAGCCGGTTATAAAGATCGGAGCTGTCCACAAAAGGCGAAACGAAGGTCATCCGATCATTCCTTATGACAACGAGCCCCGCTTGCACACGGTTCAATTGTTCGTCCGTGCTTTTCAAAAACCCGCTGTCGGTGAACCGATCGGGATCGGTTCGCGCCATAAACTTGACGCCGCCAATCAGTTCATCCCGTTTGTTGGCGGTCTCCCAAAAGGCCGGCATTCCTTTCCCGTCTCCGTTTGCCGCCATATCTTTAAAAAAGACGGATGCCAGCGCCCAGGCGATCAGAGCGAACAAGACGACGGGAATGAAGGTCATGGCGATATAGGAAAGCAATAGTCTCATCTTGATGGACATGGGCGAATCTCCTTCAAGCTTTGCGAAGCAACGTCTGCTTCGAAAACAAAGCCAACGGATCATCGGCGGTTCGTCACAATTGTTTTCTGTCGAAAAGAATCAACCCCGCCGTATAAGCCATTATACAATAAGAAAGAAGAAGAACGAACGTATTGAACAGTTTTTGAATCGATCCCCCGTTTCCGACCCAAAGCACGTACCAATTCGTATAGGAAAAGACGGACCACACGGAAACTTGCGGGAAAACGAACGGTAAAAGCTTGGCCGTGGCATAGATGAATATGATTACCGCCATGGCGCCAGAGCTATTGCTGAAACACTGTGCGATGAACACTGCAATCAAACCGATCGCCATCATCGGCACAAAAGCGGCCGCATAGGCTTTCACGCTATCCGGCAAACCTCCGGTCAAGTCTCCGCCCGGCACAAACCATTCCGAAATGACAGAAGCGATCCAAAGTACCCCGAGATGAACGGCAATGAAGACCGCGATCGCCAACACTTTCGATGCGAACACTATTGTTCGCGTGATGGGGCGCACGAGAACAAGCTTCAACGTGCGAGCCGCCACTTCACCGGAAAAACAATCCACTGCGGTCATAAACAGAAACAACGGAAGCAGGGCGAACGTGAACAAACTAAGCATCAGCATCGGCAGGTCGCTTCCGAATCCCCAGGTAACTCCTGTATTATTTTGAAGGATGGCAAGACATATGGCGGAAATGATCGGAACGAGGAGGGTCAGCAGCAAAAATCCTTTCGTTCTTCGACGTTTCCACAGTTTTTCCGTTTCATTCAGCACATTTGCGTAGAAACTATACATCTACATCCGCTTCCTTCGGAGTTTGAATTTGCGAAATAACATATTGCTCGAGCGTCATCCCTTCTAATAATTCGTACACATTCCCCAGACGGATCAGGCTGCCGTTATGCATGATCCCGATGCGGTTGACGATCATACTCAAGTCGTGGATCAAATGGCTGGAAATGAGGAATGTAATACCCTGTTCGAGGCCCAACTGCCGAATCGTATTTCGCACATCGAACATCCCTTCGATATCGAGACCATGGGTCGGTTCATCCAGAATGACCAGCTGCGGATTCGACAGCAAGGCAGAGGCCAGCGCCAATCGCTGCTTCATCCCGAGCGAATAGCTTCCCACCCGTTCCTTCTTATATGGGGCAAGACCGACCTGATCGAGTGCCTGGTCGATTCGGGTCTTCGGCAGATCAGGATAAAAACGGGCGGACAGCTTCAGGTTATCGTACGCACTCATATCATCATAGGCATCCGCTGTTTCAATGATACAACCTACTCGTCTTATTGCCCGTTCGAAACGATCCGTCACGCTATGTCCGAATAGGCGGATGCTTCCCTGATCCGGCCGTATTAATCCCGTGATGATTTTTAACAGCGTTGTTTTGCCCGCACCATTGGGGCCGATCAACCCGAAAATCTCTCTCTTCGATATATCAAAACTGACATTCCGGACTCCGCGGCCGTTTTTATACAGCTTGGTGACTTCTTTCACTTCCAATAGGCTCAACTTCCGATCGCTCCTTCCTGACGGGTTCGTTTCATCGGAAAGGCAATCGAACCTCATGGCTGCCCGATTGCCTTTCCGTTTAATGATGCCAGCCGCGCTCCGTCCCATCGTTCTGAATTTCGAGGGTTTGTTTTCCCGTCAAGTCGATCCGTTCCGGGATCGTTTGGTTAAATCCGGAGAAATCGACGTGAAGCCGGATGGCGAGAACATGATTTTTACCGGAGTCATCCGTACCGGTAATGTTGATTTCCGCCGTTTGCCGCTCAAGCAAGTTATCCGGGTTGATCTTGGCGTCCAAATTGATTTTGTCAACTTTAATATTGTCCGTCAGCTTCGGTAGGTTCATTTTCTTATCCGAAGGCGTGAATGAAGTGTTTTCGGCGTGATTCCATTTTCCGTAATCCCACCCGTCGCAATCGGCAACCTTGAAAACGGCCAACGTACCCAGCGCATTCACAACTGCGGGAATCTGGCTTCCGGAAAGATGCAGCGCAGCCTGCTTGCCTCCGTCCGATTCACTTTCAACCGTCGCAAGTTCCCGCAAATTGCCCATCAACGCATCGAATACTTGCTCCACCGCTTTTGGCGGGTTTGACCTATCGCCTTCATGCTGCCATTTCGAAACGTTTTGTTCCATCACTCGATAAACCTCACTATCGCCGCTTTTGAAAATGACTTTCCCGTCTTGTCGAAACACATTCAAGGAATGCGTCTCAGTACTGTCGCCAATCGTTGCGGCCATGCTCCCGGCATTCATCTCTTGATTCAGTTTGATGTTCGCCGTGCCCGTAAGCACCTTCGTCCCGTTATCGGTGACCGTCAAGTCCGCATTTGCCGTCAGGCTCTTTACCGCTTTCGTATTTTTCAGCGCTGCTTTGTAAGCATCATATCCGGATGTGTTCGCCATCGCGGAAAAACCGCTCGCAAAAAGCATCACCGCGCCGATACCGAAACCGACTCCCGCCGTCAACCATCTTCTTTTCATGGATATCCTCCAAAACGCAAGACTCGAAAGCTTCCGGCTGCTCTAACCTTCGTTCTTTTTCACCTCCGTGCAATATTCGCCAAAGCTTTCTGTATTTCATCATAACCGTCATGTCTAAAGCGCCTCTAAATCAAATCTAAAAAAAGTATAAATAATACGTGATCGGGCTTATTGCACCGAGGGAGCTGAACAAACAAAAACGGCCGCAGAAGCAGCCGTTATTACGCTATCGTTTCCCGTATGATTATTGAAAATCAACCCGCTTGACTAACTCGAGTGTCCGGTGCCAAAAAACTTCCTCTGAAGGCCCCATCGGTATCAGAGCAAATCGAACTTTTTCCATGAAATCATCCGGCAATGGAGGCGTGATTCGAAAGAGCATCGTAACTTGATGACCACTGCCGCGCGAGCGGTCTCTGCTGACTGTGTAGTCTTGTTCTCCCACAATCTCTAACATCAATCGCGGATGTATATTTACTCTTACATCTTCTGGACCTTGAAGTCGGATCTCTAATGTGACAAGACTGGCATGATCATGCTGCATGGCATGAGTGATCATATATTCGCAATCGTCCACAACGGATTTTTTTAAGATGGGCACGACATTTCGCAACTCACCGATTGGATTGTCTGTATTGGCCCACCGACTGCCGACGTTAAGCGTATGCAGGATCCAACCGATATGCGGCTCATCCATTCCGTATTTTTCAGCCCACTCTTTTAATAATTCTGCCGGTGGAGAAAACCTTCTTCCCGCCGTTGCCTTTTTTCGCTGCTGAATCAAGGCCAAGATTTCTTCATCGATTCTCCGTACTTCGTCGTTGTACTCATTAGGGATTAAACGCACGTTGCTCCTAAACCTCCTCCACGTTTGTGCTCCGGTGTTCTATTATAATTGAAACTTTTCCTTAATGATTTTGGCGACTTCTTCCGGACTTAGAAACGTATTATTTATTTTGATATAGTTCTCCCTTGTGATTTCTCCCTCTATTGAGTTTAATCTGTGTTTTTCCATCGAGGTTATTAAATGATGTTCAGACTGCTCAATGTTTCTTTTTGTAGGTTTATGTTCAAGTCTGTGGGGGCTTTTGTTGCGCTTAAGTCTTTCTTCCAGATCGGCCTCAAGTTCTACAAAGTAAACGACGCCACCATTCGATTCAAAAATATGACAAATGTTACTCACATAATCCCAATCTGCTCGCTGGTCAAATGCCCATACATAAGTGAAAATGAATCCGTATAAATTACTTTTTGCCACCGCCTCAAATATTTCTTGACGAAATAAAGTTGATAATCTCCATGTTTCCGGACCGAAGCCGAAATAAGGATAAAGCAATTCGATGGTCATGTGATTATGAAAAAGCTTCAATCCCGTTATTTTTTCTAATTCTTGACCGACTGTCATTTTACCGACGGCCTGTGGTCCGAATATTAAAATAAATTTCATAGATTTATTTTCACCCCCAACTCATTATAAGTATACGGATATTATACATTAGCCTATGTGCCGCATACGAGGGATACCTATGCGAACGCCGCCTGCCATCTGTCCAGCTCGCGTACGATGCGCAGCGCCCATTCTACCTCCCCAAGCATGGCCGCCGCGTGGCGCCTAGCAGCCTCCTCATCATCCAGCAAGGCGATCCAGCCGCCGATTGACCACAACGGTTGCCGTGCCATCGCTAGCGGAAGGGCACATCGTTCCGCGGTCGACAAGCGCTCGTCCAAGCCTTTATCGTATGCGTCGATAAGACTCCGCAGTCTGCCTAACCGCTTTTCCGACACGGGTTCGTTGGAACAATCGAAGTAGTACAGGGTCAGAGCGAGATCGTCGATGCGGGCGCGCTCGCCCATGAAGTCGAAGTCGGTGACGAGCACTACGCGGCCATCGCGGAAGAACACGTTGTTATGCCAGTAGTCACCGTGCACCATCTGCCGTGGAAGCGTCGGGACCAGTTCTCGTTCACCGGCGGAGACCAGGCGAGCCAGTTCCTCCGCGGCGTCTGCGAGCCTCAGATGGTCCGATGACGGATTCCACCCTCGTATGCGTTGAGTGCCTTGCATTGTCATGGCAAGAGCCTTCTGTGGCTCAATGTAATTCGCAAAAAGCGGATTCCTTCCTTCTGTACTAAACTGTAACCGTCGAAGAATCGTATGAATCCGACCGAGCAACGGAAGGCCTGCCATCAGGCGCTCCCAAGAATCCATGCAGGCATCACTCTCTACATACTTTTCAACCTCCACGAGTCGGCCGTCGAATACGATCCATTGCCGGCCGTCCCGAGTCGGGAGGACTTCCGACGAGGGCACGCCGTTGGCGTTGAGCTCCTGACGGGCGCGCTGGATATCCGCGAGCCTGGCTTCGGTAACATACGGACGGTACACCCGAACTACATAGCGGTTGTGGTCATCTGTAACGAGCAAATTCAGAGTATTTGATCCGCCGAGGTCTACGCTGTCTTCCAAGCCATTCATCCCGTAAGAACGACGCACTGCCTCAAACAGCTCTGCCGATGGTCGTGCGCGCAGACCGCGTACCCCGCCGCCTGCATTGTCCGTTACCGTCTTTTGCATATCTTCTCTGGTCTGTTTATCCGTCAACGTACATTCATCTCCTCTGGCAAACGATTTGCGTAGAATAACCCTGTTAATTGAATAATGAAATCGATATCAAAATAAATATACTTGAACGATCACGTTAACGCAAAAACGCTGTCGCGATTATTTAGGGCAGGATTCATGCGATGAAACGGCGAATTGTAATTTTATGACAATCGGAGCATGCCGACGACGAGAATACCGATTGAAACGGAGCGTTCTCTGATAAGGTGTGACGAGGAGGAATCGCGTTGCCACATAAAGAAAGGAACGGCGCCCCGCAGAGTAAAATCTTGCTGTCCGCCTCTCTGCTTTTGGCTGCGGTGTTCATCGTTTTAATCGTTCTGTTCGGAAAAACGGCTAACGGCATCAATACGATGAACCGCTCGGTCCATCAACCGGGATTATCCGGAGCGGACCGGCCTCATTTCGTTCTCATTGTTGAGGAATACCAGCATCCTTACTGGAATCTGGTCGCCGAGGGGGCGCTGGATGCGGCCAAGGCACATGATGTGCTTCTGGAAATTGTCGGTCCGTTTCGCAGCAATATAGCCGAGCACAAGAAGCTTCTGGAAAAAGCGATTTCCGCGAAAGTGGACGGCATTTTCGTGCAGGGGCTGGATGACGTTGCGGAAACGCCGGTCATCAATAAAGCGATGGCCAAAGGAATTCCCGTCATTACGGTCGATACCGATGCCTCCGGCAGCAAAAGAATATCGTATGTAGGGACGGATAATTACACATCCGGCCTTCAACTGGGTAAATATATCGTAGAGCGGAGCAAGGCGCCGCAAACGATTGGAATTGTAAGCGGTTCAAAAGGAGCGACGAACCAGCGCGAAAGAGTCGAAGGCATTATGCGCGCGTTTAAAAAGTCCGGTTTTCAGATCGCTGCCACCGGTTTTTCGAATATTTCCAGAGTGCAGGCCGCCCAGGTGGCGGAAAACATGCTGAGAGAACATCCGGAATTGTCGATGCTGATCGGCACGAGCGGATTGGATGCGATAGGGATATTCGATGCCGTGAAACTGTTGAACCGCAGCGATGTGATCATCTACGGCTACGACGACCTGCCGGAAACATTGGAGTTGATTGGGAAGGGCCATATCAGGGGAACGGTCGTGCAGAAACCTTATACGATGGGAAGGAGGGCCGTGGAGATGATGATCGACTATAAAAAAGGTAAGGCGATTCCGCCTGCCTTATATACAGGAACAAAAATTTTGACTGCGAAAGATGTGAATGCGCGATGAAAATCCGCACCAAGCTGCTGCTGTTTATTTTGCTCATTGTTGTTTCCCTGAACAGTGTCGCTTTTTTTCTTTATTACAGCTCCCGTTCCATTCAAAACAGCTACAGTGAAATGATGGAACGTTTTCTTCTGTTGATCGAAGTGCCGAAAACGGTGGAGCTGAATCTGCTCAGTTTAAACAATTATCTCATTGATCACGGCCCATCCCAGCAGCAAACGCTGCAGGCGAACCGAAGCAAACTGCTTTCAGTGCGGAGTCAGTTGAGTTCGCTGGTCGTCAGGGAAGACAACGAAGTTGCTTTACGCAATTACAGAAGCATGCTGGATACGTTTCTGGAAGAAACGGACGCTGTGCTGAAGGCGCGCCGGACAGCGGACTGGCCGCAATACGCCGATCATTACCGGGAAGCGGAAAAAGTCGCCGGTTACATTGCTGAAGAGACACAAAGACTGATTGCGCTGGAACTGGCCTCGTTCCATCCCATCTTCCGCAAAATGGCCGATGCCCATCGATCCATCCACTGGATTGGGAGCGGCATATTTCTGGTTTCCACTTTGCTGGCCGTTTTGTTCGCTTTTTGGTTCTCAAATGGGCTGACCGAACCGATTTCCCGGCTCGTGCGGACGGCTCTACGTCTGTCCAGCGGCGATTTCAGCGGGCGCTCCGTTCAAGTGGTGACCAACGACGAAATCGGGCTGCTCGGCGAAGCGTTCAACTCGATGCAAAACAACATCAAACAATTGATCGACGAAATTCGCAAAAAGGCCCACATGGAAAAGGCTTATCAGGAACAGGCGCTGAAAAATCTGGAGATGGACCGCTCTTTGAAATCTCTGGAATTGAAAGCGCTGCAAAGCCAGATCCATCCGCATTTTTTGTTCAACACCCTTAATATCATTGCAAAGCTTGCGTACATCGAAGGAGCGGAACGGTCCGGCGACCTGATCGTTTCCGTCTCGAACCTGCTGCGTTACAATTTGGGAAAGCTCGACAGGCCGTCCACTTTGAACGCGGAATTGAACCATGTCAAGGAATATTTCCATATTCAGAAGGCCCGGTTTCGCGAACGAGTCGAATTCATTTGGGAAGTGGACGAAAGCTGCCTTGACTTTCCTGTCCCATGCCTTACGCTGCAGCCCATCGTGGAAAACGCCTTTATTCACGGAATTGAATCTTTGGAATGCGGCGCGCGCATCGGAATTTACGTCAGCCGGCAAGGGGGAAGGGTAGAGGTTCGCATCAGCGACAACGGAACTGGTATGGATGAGGAAAAAATCGAACATATTCTGCACCGCTTTGATCCTTATACCGAACCGGCACAGGGGCATACGACAGGACTCGGACTGCGGAACGTCGCCACCCGCCTGCGTTTGTTCTATGAAACCGAAGACTGCATCCGTATTGAATCCGTTCCGCGCAAAGGGACGACGGTCATTCTGTCTCTTCCCGAACCGGAAAGAGAGGTGAAAACCTATGCTCAAACTGCTCATCGTTGACGATGAAGCGCTGGAAAGGGAAGGGCTGCAGTTTATCATCAGCCGGGCAATGCCCGACGAATGCGAATTTTTCCATGCCGCAGGTGCCAGGCAGGCCATCGAACTATGCGACAGTGTGTCGCCGGACATCGGTTTTGTCGACATGAAAATGCCGGGGATGTCGGGCCTCGACGCCATTCGCGAAATCAAGCGCCGCCATCCGGAAATGAGGATTGTCATCATCACGGCCTACGATGATTTCGATTATGCGAAAGAAGCGATTGGACTCGGGGTGAAGGAATATTTGCTGAAGCCCGCGAAACGGGAGACGATCGTCGATTTGCTCCACAAGCTCCGTTCGGAAATCGAACAGCAGCGGATGGAGCGGGAGCGGCAATTGCAGTCGCTGGATCAAATTTCGATGCTTATTCCCGCGGCGGAAACGGAGCTGGCGCTGTATCTGATGAACGGGCACCTCCCGGCTTTTATGCCGGACCCGCTGTTCGAACTGCTTGCGCCAAGGTTTCGTTCCGGTTATGCGGTGACCTGCGTGCTTCCGTTTCATCATGAACTGCACGATCGCCGGTTCCGGCAAAAATGCGTCGACCGGCTCGTCCATGTGGCCAAAACAGCGAACGATACGATCGCCGGGCCTTTGATCGGCAACCAGATCAGCCTGTTTATTTGGAACAATAAAGAATGGACTCGCGGAGAATACCGCAAAGAGGCGACGGAAACGGCGCAGCGCCTTATCCGTCGGATCAAAACGGAATTCAAAATGGAACCGGTTGTCGGCATCGGACCGTTAAGCTTTGAGTTTCAGCAGCTGCAGGAATCGTACTTTTTGTCGTTGATGGCCGCGATAAGCGGCGGACCGGCGCAATTTTGCTTTTATGATCAGACGGCGGAGGAAGCGGAAAAGCCGGAGGATCGCATTGCGAGCTACCGGCGGCTGATGGAGTCGCTGGAAAACGGGGATGCGGAGACGGCGATGTGCGCACTGCAATTTTTGCATGGCCTCCCCGAAAATAAACAGAAGCAGGCCATCATTGAACTGGGCGCTTTAATCGATTGGCGCGTTTACGAATTGGGAGTCGGAGTGGAAACCGCTGAACTGGACGCCGGTCTGTCCAACGAGACGCTCCTTCACCAATTGACGATGAATATCCGAAACATATGCCGTTTTGTGGCGGAGGAACGAACGGGCAAAAACGCAGGCCGCCTTGTAGAAAGGGCTCAGAAATTCATCAAGGAAAATTACATGAAAGAACTGACTTTGGAACAGGTTGCGGAGGAAGTGAATTTAAATCCGTATTACTTCAGCAAATTATTTAAACAGGAGACGGGAGAAACGTTCATCGATTACGTTACCGGCATTCGCATCGACAGAGCCAAGAAACTGATGAGCGATCCGCGGCTCAGTCTGAAGGAAGTCTGTTTTAGTGTCGGCTACCGCGATCCCGCGTATTTTACCCGTGTCTTTAAAAAGATGGTCGGCGTAACGCCCAGTGAATACCGCGTCATTAGAAGATAGACAAAAAAATACAAGGAATGCGGCGTACGAGATTTGTGACACGATTCTAATGTCAAAGAAGTGCAAGCGGTAGCAAAATAGTTCAAGCGATTGTTCCATGGAAGCCCCCTGAATTTTGTTAGAATGAGATTTGTAAGCGCTTTATTTAATGAGAAGGGGGAAAAGTATGCTGTCAAAAGGGCGTATCGTTGTATTCGTATGGTCTGTCCTGTTTCTGCTCGGAACGGTATTGGCCGGGTGCGGCGGCAGTGAGCCGGCCGGAGGAACCGGAAATGCCGGCGGACAAGAAACGGCCGCAAACAATGAAGCCGGCGGAGAAAAAAACGGTGGAAGCACGGAAACCGGCGGGGAAAAAGACGGCGGCGGAAAGAAGCAGCTCGAAATTTTCAGCTGGTGGACGCATGGCGGTGAGGCCGACGGACTGAACGCGTTGTATGAAGTGTTTAAACAGAAGTACCCCGATGTCGAAATCATTAACGCGACCGTAGCCGGCGGTGCCGGCACCAATGCGAAAGCGGTGCTGTCCACAAGAATGCAGGGCGGGGATCCGCCGGATTCGTTCCAAGTGCACGGCGGAGCCGAATTGAACGGCAGCTGGGTCGCCGCCGATAAAATGGAACCTTTGAACGAGCTGTACGAATCGGAAGGATGGATGGACAAATTTCCGAAATCGCTCATCGATCTCGTAAGCAAAGACGGAAACATCTACTCCGTACCGGTCAATGTGCACAGAGGCAATGTGCTGTGGTATAACAAAAAACTGCTTGATGACAATGGGTTGAAAGCTCCCGAATCGTTCGACGACTTTTTCAAGGCGGCGGAAGCGTTAAAAGCGAAAGGGATTACCGCGTTCGGATTCGGCAGCAAGGAAGGCTGGGAAGCGACGCACGTATTGGAGACCGTTCTCGTGGGTACGCTCGGACCGGAAGGGTACAATCAATTGTGGTCAGGCGAGAAAAAATTTGACAGTCCTGAAGTGAAACAGGCTCTGGAAACGTTCAAAAAAATGCTTTCCTATGCGAATAAAGACCATGCCGCGCGTAACTGGCAGGATGCAGCCACTCTCATCAAAGACGGCAAAGCGGCGATGTTCATTATGGGGGACTGGGCGCAAGGCTATTATACTTCGGTAGGGATGAAGCCGAATGAAGATTACGGATATGTTCCCGCTCCGGGGAACAAAGGAACGTTTATGGTCGTGACGGATACGTTCGGCCTGCCGAAAGGGGCCAAACACCGGGAGGAGGCGCTAAATTTCCTGAAAGTGCTCGGCTCGGCTGAAGGACAGGATGCGTTCAATCCGAAGAAAGGCTCGATTCCGGCCCGTACCGACGCCGGAAACGGCAACTACGACGTTTATCTGAAAGATCAGATGGAAGAATTCAAGACGAACCAATTGACGCCGAGCCTGGCGCACGGCTCCGCGGCCAAAGAAGGGTTCCTCACCGAAGCGAACAAAAACATCAGCCTGTTCGTTACGCAGCAGGACGCCGGGAAAACCGCCGCCGCCCTTCAAGCCGCCGCAGACGCCAATTTAAAATAAGGAATAAGCTAAAAGGGGCCAGGGATGTCCAAAACCGGCCCTTTTTTTAAAACTGAAGGGAGTTGCGTCCGATGCTGACAAAAACCGAGCGGAGGCAGGAACCGGTACCGATGCCTGCAGCCGAACGGCAGCGCGGCACGTCCATGCTGCCTACGCCTAAACGTCGACGCTTCGTTACGGAACGGCTGCTTCCGTTTTTGCTCTTGCTTCCTTCTTTTGCCGCCGTCGGTATTTTTATTTACGGGTTTATCTTGTGGACGGGCTACGTATCGTTCAGCAATTGGAATTCGGCGTTGATGGATCTGAGCTTCGGAGGGCTGAAAAATTACCTCTACTTGTTCAACGATTTCCGGTTTCAGGCGGATTTCCGCAACACGATCGTATTCACCGCGCTTTTCATCGTCACTTCCGTCATCATCGGCATGATGCTCGCCGTTTTTCTCGATGCCGGAATCAAAGGGGAGACGTTTTTCCGCAACCTGTTCGTCTTCCCGATGGCCGTCTCGTTTATCGTCACCGGGGTCGTGTGGCAGTGGCTGCTCAACCCGTCCACCGGGTTCAATAAAATATTGCAGGCGATCGGCGTTGACGAACCGCCGTTATGGTACGTCGATCCGACGATCAAATTGGCGTTTCCGTTCGGGCAGATCGAGTTCGGCATCCCTGTCGCCCAACTGTCGATATTAACCGCCGTCCTCTGGCAAATGTCGGGCTTTGTCATGGCGATGTTCCTGTCCGGCCTGCGGGCGATTCCCGACGAGCTGCGTGAAGCGGCGCGTTTGGACGGAGCGTCCGAATTTCAAATCTTCACCAAAGTGGTTTTGCCCTTGCTGCGGCCGGTCACGGTCAGTGCCGTCATTATCGTCGGGCATATCTCGTTGAAAATTTTCGATCTGGTGTATGTCATGACAGGACCGGGAGCGGCCTTTGTCACCGACATGCCGGGGATCTACATGTTTGAAACGACGTTCAGGGGCCACCATTACGGACAAGGGGCGGCCATCGCCACCATCATGCTCGCTCTCGTGTCCCTGCTTATTGTTCCTTACCTGATATCGAGCCGGCGCAGGGAGGTGGAACCATGAATTTGCCGATGAAACCGGCACGGGTGCTCATGTACGTCATTTTGATTGCGATGAGCCTGTTTTACCTGATTCCGATTTACGTGATTCTCATTACCAGCTTTAAATCGGCGGCCGAAGCGACGATCGACAACATATGGCTGTGGCCGGGCAAACTTGACTTTTCCGGGTATAAAGAAGCGTTTAAAAAACTGTGGCCGAACTTTTTCAACAGCGTACTGCTGGCTGTTCCGGCTACGGCGCTTTCCTCGCTGCT
Source organism: Paenibacillaceae bacterium (assembly GCA_041686835.1). Taxonomy (GTDB): domain Bacteria; phylum Bacillota; class Bacilli; order Paenibacillales; family JAWLCZ01; genus JAWLCZ01. The sequence goes on from JAWLCZ010000082.1 coordinate 15,325, forward strand.
CGGATCGTTTAACGGTTACCTGCTCTCCAAGTGGAAGTTTCGCGGCTCGGAGACGCTGTTCACGCTCGTTCTGTTCGGCATGTTCATCCCGTATCAAAGCATCTTGATTCCGCTCGTATTTGCCTTGCAGAAACTGGGGCTGTATAACACGATAGCCGGGCTCGTGCTGGTGCACGTCATTTACGGGATTCCGATAACGACGCTCATTTTCCGCAATTTTTACGCGACGGTCCCGAATGAGATGCTGGAAGCGGGCAAGACGGACGGTTGCGGGCTGTTCGGTATTTACCGGCATATCATTTTGCCCTTGTCCGTTACCGGCTTTGTGGTCGTCGGGATATGGCAGTTTACTTCCGTGTGGAACGATTTTTTGTTCGCGGTCACCGTAACCGGTACGAAAAGCCAGCCGATTATGGTCGCTTTGCAAAGCTTGGCCGGAAGCCAGGTGACGTATTGGAACCTGCAGATGGCCGGATCCGTATTGGCGGCCTTGCCGACGATGCTCGTCTATATCTTTTTGAGCCGTTACTTTATTCGCGGCCTGCTGTCGGGCTCGTTGAAAGGATAATGGATGGTGGCTTAAGCCTCCCGATTCATTTCCCGGGAGGCTATTCCTTGGTGAAGTCATTAGATTTTATTAAGCTATCGGGACACGATAGCGAGCATGCGTGAGAAAACTGAATCGTACCGAGGGAGTTAAGGAGCTGGTTCGAGACAGCTCCTTTTAGATTTATTGAAGTAACGACGGGAATCTAACCTTATAAATTCATATGAGCTGGCGCGCTTTTCTGTAAGCACTTCAGGAGTGTATGTTCCCTCGCATACCGGTTGTACATCCGAACGGCTACGGCATTGTACTTCGGTATGACTGCGACATGGCAACCGGTCGCTCCGAATGCTTCGAACAGATCTTCACCATAATACCACCCCATAATCCGTTTAGCGGCATAACCAGGCGTTGTTCTTAGCCTTTCCGAAAGATCGAACACGGCTTTCGGGATAATCTGCTGTCCGTTCACAATACCATTATTCAGAAAAAGATAGCCCCAAAAAGCAAGATCTTTCGCAGTCATATAAAGATTGCGCTCATGCCCCTCATTAGACTCCAATCTAACGGAGGCATATCCATCACCGGCTGTAAAATCGCATACTAAACTTTCCTTCGGTACGGCAACCCATTCCGTGTTCTTTAACTGCAGCGGTTCAAGTATTTTCTCCGCAATCCATTGCGCGACCGTTCTGCCGGTAATTTTCCTGACGATTGTGGCAGCTAACCCTTCCATTTCTACTTTCTTTGGTCCGAAAAACTTAGCTTTCGTCTTGGTCAGTAAGTCCCTTATTGTGACCGTTTCCAGTTCATCAAGTGGAACATCGTCAATAAACGGATGAATCGGCGTATCGAGCTCGAGACCCGCTTCTATGACAGCAAAAGCTAGAGCCAGCGCAACGTACGTTTTCCTGATCGAATAGACGTTAAATTGCGAACCGGATGTTACCGGGCTAGCCCCGGGCTTGGCATGATGGAAGCCGGAATACCATTCGGCCACAATCCGATCGTTTTGAATAATGACTACAGCGGCAGCTGTGGCGTGAACAGCACATCTGGTATGTTCTACATGCGATATTAAGGGTTCAAATCGTTCAATATTATTATGGGTGGGCAGATTCATTTCAAATCCCTCTCTTTACATTAAATGGTATTTGCTTGCTCTATAATAAAGGACCAGCCATTTTCTATCAATCACTAAAAACGTACGTTCGCCCTTCCTTGCTGGAACGCAAGTTCCCTTATTTTTACCTGATACGGGGATTT
>JAWLCZ010000083.1:0-17127 GCA_041686835.1 Paenibacillaceae bacterium
CGGGCGTCGGCATGATCAACACCGGAAAGAGCCGGGCGATGTCACAAATCAGCGGCGCGCTGTACCATAGAGCGATTGCCGTCATGAGAGGCGCTACCGCGCTCGGCAATTTCGTATCTTTGAACGAGAACGAATCGTACAACGTGGAGTACTGGCCGCTCGAGCTTTACAAGTTGACGCTTGCGCCGCCGGAAGCCGAGTTTTCCCGCCAAGTCGCGTTCATCACCGGAGGCGCCGGGGGCATCGGCAGCGCCGCATGCCAGCGTCTGCTCAAGGAAGGGGCGCATGTCGTCATCGCCGATCTCAATCTCGAAGGAGCGGAGAAGGTCGCCCGGGAAATGAACGGGCAGTATGGAGAAGGGCGCGTTCTTCCGGTCAAAATGGATGTGACGAAAGAGGAACAGGTGATGGAAGCGTTCCGGCAGACGGTGCTCTACTACGGCGGGGTGGACATTATCGTCAACAACGCCGGACTGGCGACATCGAGCCCGTTCGATGAAACGTCGCTGGATGAGTGGAATCTGAACTTGAGTGTGCTCGGCACCGGTTATTTTCTTGTCGCCCGCGAGGCGTTCCGGTTGATGAAGCGGCAAGGGATCGGCGGCAGCATGGTGTTTATCGGCTCGAAAAATTCGATTTACGCCGGTAAAAACGCGACGGCTTACAGCGCGGCGAAAGCGCTCGAAGTTCATTTGGCGCGGTGCATTGCCGCGGAAGGCGGCGAATACGGCGTCCGCGTCAACAGCGTGCTTCCCGACGCCGTGCTTCAAGGATCGGCGATTTGGAACTCGAACTGGCGCAACGAGAGGGCGGCGGCCTACGGCATCGCGCCGGATGAGCTGGAGGAGTATTACCGGAAAAGAACGACTCTGGGGGTGAACGTTTATCCGCACGATATCGCGGAAACGATTGCCTTTCTCGCGTCATCGAAAGCGGAAAAGACGACCGGCTGCATGATTACCGTCGACGGCGGAGTCGCCGCATCATTTACCCGGTAGCCGGCGGCGGACTCGTTTCACATACAAAATGGAAGAGGGGATGAACAGTATGAGCGACCGTGCGTACACACTTTTCGAAGAGCAGCAAAAAGCTCGCGGCATCGATGTGGAGAAAGTGAAGGCGAAGCTGAAAACGATCAAGGTGGAAACGCCTTCCTGGGGCTACGGCGATTCGGGCACCCGCTTCAAGGTGTTCAAAAAGATCGGCGTCCCGCGCAATCCGTTCGAGAAGCTCGAGGACGCGGCGCAGGTGCATAAAGTGACGGGCATATGCCCTTCCGTCGCCCTGCATATCCCGTGGGACAAAGTGGACGACTACGATGAACTGAAACGGCACGCCGAAAATCTGGGCCTCACGATCGGCGCGATCAACCCGAATTTGTTTCAGGAAGACGAGTACATGCTCGGCAGCGTATGCCATTCCGATCCGCGCGTCCGCAGAAAAGCGATCGACCATTTGCTCGAATGCGTCGAAATTGCGAAAACGGTAGGCTCCGACATTCTCAGCCTGTGGTTTGCCGACGGGACGAATTATCCCGGGCAGGACAGCATTCGCGAACGGAAACACAGGATGTTCGAAGCGCTGCAAGAAATGTACGAAGCGATGACGCCCAATATGCGCATGCTGATCGAATACAAGTTTTTCGAGCCGGCCTTTTATCATACCGATCTCGCCGACTGGGGAATGGCGTTCACCATGGCCAACAAACTGGGCCGTCAAGCCGAGGTGCTCGTCGATACCGGTCATCACGCGCCCGGCACGAACGTGGAACATATCGTCGCTTATTTGCTCGACGAGAAAAAGCTCGGCGGTTTCCACTTCAACAGCCGGAAATACGCCGATGACGATCTGATTGTCGGCGCGATGAACCCTTACGAACTTTTCCTCATCTTTTACCAGATTATCGAGGCGTCCGAAGACGCGGATGAAGGTGTACGGCAAACGGCGGACAACATCGCTTACATGATCGATCAAAGCCACAACATTGAGGCGAAAATTCCGGCGATGATCCGTTCGGTCATGAATGTGCAGACCCAATACGCGAAAGCGTTGCTGATCAATCTGGACGAAGTGAGGCAGGCGCAGCAGGCGCAGGACGTTCTTGCCGCGGAGAATGCCGTAAGAACGGCGTTCGAATTTGACGTCGCACCGCTCTTGCGGGCCGTCCGCGAGGAAATGGGCGTCCCCGTCGACCCGATGAAAGCCTATTTGGAAAGCGGTTACGGCGATTCGATCCTGCCGCGCGGCAAAGGCGGTGCAAGCTGGTGAGTAGGTCTGGCGGAGTTGGCGTTCTGGCCATCGATCTCGGCGCCAGCAGCGGAAAAGCGCTGATCGGCAGCTTGGACGACCGGAGGCTGTCCGTTACGGAAATTCATCGGTTTCCGAACGAACCGGTCCAGTTGAACAACCGCCTCCACTGGGATGTGCTGCGCCTTTACCATGAGATCAAGCAGAGCATCGTGAAATCGCGGCAGCTCGGTTACAGCGAACTGAAAAGCCTGGCCGTCGATTCCTGGGCCGTCGATTTCGGACTGCTCGGCAGAAACGGGGAACTGCTCGGCAACCCTTACCATTACCGCGATCACCATACGGACGGAGTCATGGAACAAGTATTCGGCATCGTCCCGAGCGAAACGATTTTTTCGCATACCGGAATCCAGTTTCTTCCTTTCAATACGATCTACCAGCTTTACGCGATGAAAACGGCCGGCTCGCCGCAACTGGAAGCGGCGCAAACGCTGCTGATGATACCCGACTTGTTCGTCTATTTTCTGACGGGTGAAACGTATACCGAATTTACGAACGCCTCGACGACGCAGCTGCTCAATCCGCTGCAGAAAAATTGGGACAGTCGGTTAATCGAGGCGCTCGGATTGCCTTCCCGCATTTTCTCCGGCGTGGTGGAGCCCGGCACAATGACGGGAACGCTTTTGCCTTCGGTTTCATCCGAATTGAACGTGCCGCCGCTTTCGGTCATCGCCACTGCGGAGCATGATACGGCATCCGCGGTAGCCGCCGTTCCTTCGACCGGCCGGGATTTCGCTTATTTGAGCTGCGGCACGTGGTCGTTAATGGGGACGGAGGTGGATAAGCCCGTACTGAGCAGGCAGGCGCTCGACTGGAATTTCACGAACGAAGGCGGCGTAAACGGCACGTTCCGTTTGTTGAAAAACATTATGGGGCTATGGCTGCTTCAGGAATGCAGGCGGGTATGGGAATATGAAGGCAAAGCCTCATCCTATGAAGATTTATTGCGCGAAGCGGACGGAAGCAGGCCGTTCCGGCGCTTTATCGATCCCGATCACCTGCAGTTTTTGAATCCGGCGCACATGCCGAATCAAATCCGTCAGTATTGCCGCGATACGAATCAACCGGTGCCGGAAAGCAGGGGAGAGACGGTCCGCTGCATATTGGAAAGCCTGGCCATGAAGTATCGGCTCGTATTAGAGCGCACGGAAGCGCTGTCGGGCAAACGGTTTGACGGTCTGCACATGGTCGGCGGCGGCATCCATAACGCAACACTTTGCCAATATACGGCGAACGCCATCGGGAAACCCGTCTGGGCCGGTCCTGCGGAAGCGACCGCAATCGGCAATATGGCCGTCCAGTACATTGCGCTCGGCGAAGTCGGCGGATTACAGGAAGCCCGTTCGATCATCAAAGAGTCGTTTCCGGTGCAAACGTACGAGCCGCAGGACACGGCGCGCTGGGAGGAGGCGTACGGGAACTTCCGGCGCATCACGAAATGCTGATACCGCCCGCCATATCGCCAATGCAGATGGCGGAACCTGCTTGCCGGCGATAGTGCGGCTGCAAATGTTTTGCCGCGTTATGGCTGAATCCGCTATAAACATGGCGGAATAAGCAATGATATACAGCCGGCTGTTTTATATACTTGAAAAGAAAGCGGTTACAGCCGATTGCGTAATTTTGCTGCAATATCCCCGTTTCATATCACTTTATGAAAAGAGGTATGTGCAATGACAGGCAAATTGACCTGGATTATCCCGGACGGGTATCTTCCCGTGAAAAGCACCGGGGAGCAAGTCAGCCACGAATCGGTGTGCGTGCTCAATCTGGGGAACGAAGACGCCGTGGTGCGGCTCCATCTTTACTTTGAAGACCGGGAGCCGATGACGGAATTCGTCGCGACGTGCGGCGCGCAGAGAACCCATCACATTCGGCTCGACAAGCTTGCCGACGCATACGGAAATCCGGTGCCGAGAGGCGTTCCGTATGCGATCAAGGTGGAAAGCAGCGTGCCGGTCGTCGTGCAGCACAGCCGTTTGGATACGTCGCAGGAAGCGCTTGCCTTGTTTACGACGATGGCGTATCCGGTGGAGTAAAGGGAGGTTCCGTTGGTTATTCAATTATCAAGCAGCCAATTCATGAAGGAGGCGGCCTTCCCCTTTTGGATTCGCCGCGATTTCCACGATCATGACAACACACCGTCCGTACACGGGCACGACTTCGTGGAATTGGTGTTCATCGTGCGCGGGGAAGGCCGGCATCGTTTCGAAGGGAACGAATACGACATCCGTGCCGGCGACGTGTTCATCATCAATCCGGGGGAAGTTCATACCTACAGCATTCAGCGGGGAAAGCAGATCGAAATCATCAACTGTCTTTTTCTTCCCGAACTGATCCGGCATTCGCTGCTGCTCGAGCTCGGCATTTCGCAGTCGATGGATTATTTTTACGTTCACCCTTTTCTCGATAAAAACGAACGTTTCCATCACCGGTTGAATTTGCGCGGGGACGACGCGGCGAGCGCGCTTTCGCTGCTCGAGGAAATGATTAAAGAGTGGGAAGGCCGCGAGTCCGGCTGCGAGACGATCATCCGCCTCAAGCTGGTGGAGCTGCTCGTTTTGCTGTCCAGGTATTACCGGCGGCAGACGGTTATGAATGAACGGAAAACGGAACGAAACGGCGATCACCGGCTGCTCATTCGCCGCATATGCGGTTATTTGGAAAGGCATTACGACAAAAAAATTACGGTGCCGGCGCTCGGCGAATTGTTCAATATCAGCGCCCGGCAGCTCAGCCGCATATTCAAGAAAGAGACGGGCGCGCCCGTCTTCGAAAAGCTGCATCAGATCCGGATCGAGAGGGCAAAGCAGCTGCTGCTCGAAACCGACGACAAAGTGATTCAGATTGCCGGCAAAGTAGGTTACGACGACCCTGCTTTTTTCAGCCAGCTGTTTCGCCGGCAGGTCGGCTGCTCGCCGGGGCAATACCGCGATCGGCAGGAAGTGCAAGGCAACATTCATAAATTGGAGGAGGCTTGAACATGACGTTACAAGTCGGGATTGTAGGGGTAGGCAATATCGGCAGCATTCACGCGCAGGTGTACAAAAACCATCCGAAAACGGAAATCGTCGCCGTTTGCGACGCCATTAAGGAAAAAGCCGACGCCGCGGCGGCCAAGTTCGGCGGCAGGGCGTTTTACAGCGTCCGCGAAATGCTGGACAGCGGCATCAAGCTCGACGCGGTCAGCGTCTGCACGAAAGGCGAGGAAAACGGCAGCGAGCATTATGCGCCGACAATGGAACTGCTGGAAGCCGGCATACCCGTATTGGGGGAAAAGCCGATTTCCAACAACATCGAGGAAGGCGAGCGGATGGTCGAACTGGCGAAAAGGAAGAAAATTCCTTACGCGATCAACTTGAATCACCGCTTCACGCCGGCAGCCGTTCGCGCGAAAGAATGGGTGGACAGCGGCCGGCTCGGCCAACTGCACATGATCAACATGCGCATGTGGATCAACAACCCGGTGGAATCGTCGCCGTGGTTTCATCTGCGCGCCCTGCACCCGCATTCTTTCGACGTCATCCGCTATTTTTGCGGCGACGTCAAGAAAGTGGCGGCGTTCATGATGAAAGGGGAAGGGCGCTCGATCTGGTCCAATACGCAGATCATTCTGCAGTTCGCAAACGGCGCCATCGGCCATTTGGTCGGAAGCTACGACGCCGGCGCCAGCTACGGCCTTGAAGTGTGCGAGGTCGTCGGCTCGAAAGGCCGTTTTGTGCTGGAAGACGCCTGCGAGCATCTGACATTTTACCCGCGCCACAGCATCGAGACGGAAAAATACAGCTATCTCGGCGGCATGCGCTCGTTCCCGGAAACGTTCAAGAGCCGCATTTCGGCTTGGATCGAGCAGCTGGACGCCGGAACGCCTTACGATCAAATCGACGGATCCGGCGAAGAAGGGTTAAAAGCGCAGTACATTATCGAAGCGGCGATTCAATCGTGGGAAACGAACCGTATCGTCGAGCTGTGACATCCCGATGCGAAGGAGCGAAAAAAAATGATTAAGCTTGGTGTCAATTCCGTGCTGTTCAAAGATTTCGATTTTGCCACCGCCGCGAAACATATTGCCTTGTGCGGATACGACGGAGTGGAAATCGCCGCGATTAAAGGCATGTGCGAGCATCTGGATCTGGAGCGCTGGAAGGAGCAGGCGGCGGAATTGAAATCGATCGTGAGCGAGAACGGGCTGGAGTTTTTATCGATGGAAGTCGCCTCGCTGGACGAGGAACGGCTGACGCGGGCGTTCGAAGCGGGCGCGGAGATCGGCATTCCGGTCATCAACGTGGGGCCCGGCGGCAAGTCCGGCGTCGAGGAAGACCTGCAGCGCTCCATCGAAAAGTTGGCGGCGCAGGCGGAGAAAGCGGAATCGTACGGCGTCACGCTCTGCGTCAAGGCGCACGTCGGGAACGCCATTTACAACACGCCGACGACGCTGCGCGCCATGAACGAAATCGCTTCTCCGGCGTTCGGCATCGATATGGATCCGAGCCACATCTACCGCGGCAATGAGAATCCCGAAGAGGCGCTCCCCCAAGTGATAAGCCGCGTGAAGCATATCCATATCAGAGACTGCAAAGGACGCGAGGCGGGTCCGGGACCGATTGAACGCCAGGCTTGCGGACGCGGCGACATCAATTTGCCGGCCTACTGCAAAGCGATGGTCGAAGGGAATTACTCCGGTCCGGTTTGTTTGGAAGTGATCGGCGCGAACGGGCATTCTTTGGCTCAAGTGTCGATCGTCGCGGCGGAAAGCTACGGATACCTCAACGCATGTTTAAAGGCGCTCGGCGCCAGATGATGAAAAAGGAGGAACAACGGCGATGAAAAAGAAACCGAATGTGCTGCTGCTCGGCATCGACAGCCTGCGGCGGGATCATATGAGCTGCTACGGCTACCGCCATTTGACGACGCCGCATATCGACAAATTCGCCCAGGGCGGCGTTTTGTTCGAAAACCATTTCAGCCCGAGCATTCCGACGACGCCGGGTTACGCGTCGATGCTGACCGGGATGGACTGCTTCGGCACCGATGTCGTCGCCCTTCGCCATAAAGGACCGCTCGGCGATCATGTGAAAACGCTCGCCGAAATACTCGGAGAAATCGGCTACAATACGACGTGCGTCGGATTTACGGGGAACCCGTCCGCGCGAGGTTTTCAAAAATATCTCGATTACGAAGGCTGGATGCCCGACGAAACGGGGCGGTGCCCGAAAGCGGAAAACTTGAACGCGGTCGCCATTCCCGAACTGAAGCGGCTCGCGTCGGAGGACAAACCGTTCTTTCTGTTTTTGCGGCATATGGATCCGCACTCGCCGTATTTGCCGCCGCGGCCTTTCGAACGCATTTTTTACGACGGCGACGAATTTGCCGAGGACAACGAATCGCTGCGGCCGATGTATGAATTCAAGCCGTTCCGCGATTTCCTGAGCTCGTGGATTCCGGAAGGATGCACCGACTCGGCTTATGTCGACGCGCAGTATGACGGAGCCGTCGCCTATATGGACGCCTGTATCCAGAACATTTTCGCCACAGTGGAATCGCTCGGCATCGAAGAAGAGACGCTCGTCATCATCACCTCCGATCATGGCGAAACATTGAACGAGCACGAATGCTATTACGACCATCACGGCTTGTACGAGTGTACACTGGTCGTTCCGCTCATATTGAAGTATCCCGGCAAGGTGCCGGCGGGCAAACGTTATTCCGACTATACGCAGATTAAGGACATCATGCCGACGATACTCGACCTGCTTGAGGTGGATACGGGCATCCGGTTCGACGGCAGCAGCCTCGTTCCGCTTATGAGAGGCGAAGAGCGTGCCAAAGAACCCGAGTTTTACATTACGGAATGCACCTGGATGCGCAAGCACGGCTGGCGGACGCCGGAATGGAAGCTGATCAAGGCGCTGGAACCGGACTTCCACTTCAAGCCGGAAACGGAGCTGTACAACCTGATCAAAGATCCGGGAGAGACCCGCAATGTGGCGGACGAAGAACCGGAAGTCGTCGCCATGCTGGAAGCGCGGATGAACGCCTACATCGCCAAACGGGAAAAAGAAACCGGCCGCACGAATCCGATGTTTACGAATCTGGATTGGCACGGCCACGGCGGCGGACCGTTCCAATCGTCGCAGCAAGCGTACGACACGCTGTATATCGGTTCGATCAATACGGCGCAGCGGCTGCAGGCGAAGCTGAAGGAACAGCAGGAAGCCGCAAAAAAATAAATCGATTCAATGGTTCGGGGGGACGCCGTTCCCCCTTGAACGTTTGATTCACGGGAAGGTGGAATCATGTGATGTTGAAAGCAGCCGTTGTCGGCGTGAACCATATCGGCAAAATTCACTGCAGCTGCTACAAGCGGCATGAGCATGCGAGGCTCGTCGCCGTCTGCGACTTGAATGAACGGCTTGCGGAAGCCGTAGCTGCCGAGTTTGGAGTCAAGGCGTACGCCGACTTGAGAACGATGCTTGAACAGGAGGATATCGACATCGTCAGCATCGCCACCGGCGGAAAAGAGAACGGCTCTCACCATTTCGCGCCGGCGATAGCGGCAATGGAGGCCGGTAAAGACGTACTGGTGGAAAAGCCGCTGTCCAACGATATCGGAGAAGCGCGGGAAATGGTGGCGTTCGCGCGCAACAAAGGCGTCCGGCTCGCATGCAACTTGAACCACCGGTTCGTTCCGGCCGCTTATAAGGCAAAGCAGTGGATTGAACAGGGCGACCTGGGCCCGATTCTGTTCGTCAACATGAAACTTGCGATCGGCAACCCGAACGAATCGAGCCCGTGGATGCATTTGCGGGCGCTGCACCCGCATTCGATAGACGTCATCCGTTATTTCGCCGGCGATATCCGGCGCGTTCAGGCGTTCATGACGAAAGCGCCCGGAAGGACGGTCTGGTCGACGGCGTCAATCAATCTCGAGTTTCAATCCGGCGCGGTCGGACATTTGACCGGAAGCTACGATATGTTCGGAGGGCATCCGATTGAATATTGCGAAGTCGCCGGAAGCAAAGGGCGGTTCGTCATCGACAACGTGTATGAAAGCTTGACGCTGTATCCTCATCACAGCGACGAGTTGAAAGTGTACAGAAATTCAATCATGAACGGGATGGGCGGTTTTAACGACACGTTCAAAAACAGAATCGACGCCTTTGTCCGGCAGGTTATGGATCAGGTTCCGCCGGATCGGATTGAAGGTTCGGGGACCGACGCCTTGGCGGCCCAGGAAGTGATCGAAGCGGCCATCCAATCGCACATGACGGGCGGAGCGGTCATCGACGTTCCCGTTTCTTCCGTTCATCGATAGCATGGGTTACACAGGGAAAGGAGCGACAGCATGACCGAGCGGCAAGGCATTGTACTCTGGTTTACCGGATTATCGGGAGCGGGTAAATCTACGACGGCAAGGCAACTGGCCGAGCAGCTGCGGGCCGGCGGAGAAACGAGGGTGGAAGTGCTCGACGGGGACGAACTGCGCGCCACGATATGCAAGGGGCTTGGGTTCAGCCGGGAAGATCGCATGGAAAACATCAGGAGAATCGTTTATGTCAGCAATTTGCTCCACCGTAACGGCGTCATCGTCATCGTGTCGGCAATAAGCCCTTACCGGGAAATGCGCGATTATGCGAGAAGCCATATCGACCGGTTTGCCGAAGTGTATGTCGACTGCCCGTTGGAGGAGTGCGAGAAGCGGGATGTGAAAGGGCTTTATGCCAAAGCGCGCCGAAACGAAATCATGCATTTCACCGGTATATCCGACCCGTACGAACCGCCGGAGCATCCGGACATTACGATTAATACCGTTTCAGCCACGGTCGAGCAAAACGGCCGGCATATTATCGGCTGGCTGGAAGCGAACGGCTACGTAAAGACATCCAAGGGGGTTGCAAAGTGAAGATTGTTTTCATTTCATTGGATACGCTGCGGGCGAAAAGACTGGGCTGTTACGGTTATCCGAAAGCGACCAGCCCGTATCTCGATCGCATCGCTTCCCAGGGCGTTTTGTTCGAAAGGGCTTATGCCGCGGACATTCCGACCGAGGTGGCGCATACCGGCATATTTACCGGCAAAGTGGGTCTCACGACGGGTGTCGTATCCCACGGTTCGGATTTGAGCTCCCTGCCGAAAACCGTCAAATGGTTTCCGTCTATGCTGCGCGAAGCGGGATTTACGACAGCAGCCGTCGACAATATGTATCAGCTGAAAGAATGGTTCGCGCGCGGTTACAGGTACTATATCAATTCCGTCGGCAAAGAGCGCTGGATTGACGGCAGGACGGTGAACGACCTGGCCAAAGCGTGGTTGCGCGAGCACAAGGACGAAGACTTTTTTTTGTTCCTGCATTATTGGGACGCCCATACGCCGTATTTGCCGCCGGAACCCTATATCCCGATGTTTTACGACATGAACAGGGACGCTTACGATCCTTCCAACCGGAGCATGGAGAGAGCGTACAACCACCGCGCGTACCCGTTTTTCAAATACCATCATTACGATTTGCTCGGTCCGGTGACGGATGCGGAATATATCAACGCGCTATATGACGCGGAAATCCGTTATTTGGACGATCTGTTGAAAGAACTGGACGAATATTTGGATGAACTGGGCATTCGGCAGGACACGCTGCTCATCCTGTTCGGCGATCACGGAGAAAGCCTGACCGAGCATGATATTTACTGGGATCATTGCGGCTTGTACGAAGCGACCGTACATGTTCCGGTCATCATGAGATGGCCGGGCCGCATCCCGGAAGGGCGGCGCGTCAAAGGGCTCGTTCAGCAGGTTGACCTGATGCCGACCGTGCTTGAAGCCGCCGGCATTGCACCGCCGGACGATTTGGACGGCAAAAGCTTATGGCCTTCCATTCGAAGCGAAGCGGAGGGCACGCATTCCGTCATTTACTTGAGCGAGTGCGCCTGGCAGGCAAGCCGGGGGATCATTAGCGGCGATTACAAGCTCATCCGTACTGTCGATGCGGGGCCGTTCGTTCGTCCGCGGCGCGAGCTTTACGATTTGCGCGCCGATCCGGACGAAACCGTCAACCTCGCCGAAGCTCAAGAGGAAATGGCCGACGAGCTGGAACGAATGCTCGCTCGTTGGGTGGAGCAAACGTTGGACGGCCGGGAAGATCCGATGGAACGGCAGCTGAAGAGCGCGGGGCTTCCGTTCCGCAGAAGAATCGAAAGCATTCTGGCGACCGCCGGTATAACGTGGCAGGAATGGTCGGACCATCCGAACCGGGAAAAAATCGACGCTCTGCTTCATAACCGCTTTGCGAGAAGGTGATTCAGTAATGGGCGAAAGGCCGAATATACTGCACATTATGGTCGATCAGCAGCGATATGACTGCATCGGGTTCAGCGGCGATTATCCGGTGCTGACTCCGAATGTCGATCGTCTGGCATCGCAAGGGATATGGTTTTCCAACGCGTTTACGCATATCCCGCTCTGCAGTCCGGCTAGACAATCGTTTGTCAACGGACGGCGTCCGGAATCGTTCGGCAGTTTATGGAACTACAACTTGGGCCTCAAAATACCGGCGCTTGAACCGAAGCAATATTCGTGGGCGCGGGAATTGAAAGCACTGCAATACCGGACCGGATATATCGGAAAATGGAACGTCCATCCGATACACGAGCCGGCTTCTTACGGTTATGACTATTATATCGGTCCGGAACAATACGAGCGGTTTATTCATGAGCGATACCCTGATGTGAAATATACCGCATCGTTTATGGGAGAGCGCGACCCCCTTCCTCTTGAACACGCGAGAACGCATTGGATGGCCCGGCAGGCGATTGAACTCATGGGGATCTATGCCTCGCAAAACGAGCCATGGCATATCCGTCTTAATTTTTCCGAACCGCACCTGCCATGCCGTCCGGCCGGGAAGTTCGCGGACATGTACGCTCCGGAAAACGTTCCGATGTGGCGCAGCTTCAACGAAACATTCGAGAACAAGCCGTACATCCAGAAGCAGCAGCTGTACAACTGGGAAATTCAAAACTATACATGGGACGACTGGGCGCCAATCGTCGCCAGATATTACGGTGTCATCAGCCAATTGGACGATGCGATTGGCCTCGTGCTGGCAGCTGTCAGCGAGTTGGGAATCGACGACAATACGATCGTCATGTATACGGCCGATCACGGCGACATGTGCGGCGGACACCGGATGATGGACAAACATTACATTATGTACGACGATGTCGTGAAAGTGCCTCTCATTATCCGGTGGCCCAAGAAGATCAAACCGGGTCAAATCTGCGATCGGTTTGTGTACAATTTGCTGGACGTTCCGCCGACGATATTGGAATGGCTGGGCGTGAAGGTCCCCGATTTTTTCCATGGACGTTCCCTTGTGCCTTTGCTGAACGGGCAATCCGGCCGCGACTGGCGGAACGAGGTCGTCGCCACATACAACGGACAGCAGTTCGGACTGTACACGCAGCGGATGATCCGGAATAACGAATGGAAATACGTATGGAATACGACCGACGTCGACGAACTGTACAACTTGCGCGAAGATCCGGAAGAACTTCACAATGTAATTTACGAAAGTCGTCATTCCGGCGTACTGCAGCAGTTGAGGGAAACGCTTTACTGCACGTTAAAGGAAGAAGGAGACACGCTCGTCGACAATATGTGGATGAAAAACCAGCTGCTGAAAGGCAGCAAATTATAACAGACTGGCGAAAGGCAGCGCCCGTTGCGGCGAAGACCATATCTCCAACACGCCGCGCAGGACATGAGCGCCGCACGGCGGGGGGTCAGATCCCCCAACGTGTGCCTTTCCGGCGCGCGGCTCGCCACATGGTGGCGGTCAACCGCATGTCGTGCGGCCTCTCGGCGTGCGGCTAGCCACATGGTGGCGGTCAACTACATGTCGTGCGCCTCTCCGGCGTGCGGCAGGCGAACCTTTTACTGTTCGGGAGGGTGGAGGCCTATTCTTCTGCCCTCCCGAAACATGGCGGGGAGGGAAAGCATGAGCAGCAGCGGGTATCAAGTGGCGGTATACTATTTTCCGAATTATCATCCCGATTCGCGAAACCGGATTTGGCACGGGGAAGGTTGGACCGAATGGGAACTGGTGAAGCAGGCGCGGCCGCGGTTCCCCGGTCATCGTCAACCGAAAGTGCCTCTATGGGGGTATGAAGACGAATCCGACCCTCAAGTGATGGCGAAAAAAATCGCGGCGGCCGCCGATCACGGTATTACGAGCTTTATTTTCGACTGGTATTGGTATGAGGACGGACCTTTTCTCGAACGCGCCTTGGAGGAAGGATTTTTGAACGCCGGCAATAACGACCGGTTAAAGTTCGCTCTCATGTGGGCCAATCACGATTGGATCGACATTCATCCCGCCGTGCGGAACCGTCCGTACCCTGTGCTCGCCAAAGGGGAAGTATCGGCGCAAGCGTTCATCCGCGCTGCCGATCATATCATCCAAACGTACTTCGTTCACCCGTCGTATTGGAGAGTGGACGGAAAGCTGTATTTTTCCGTTTATGAACTGATGAGCCTCATAAAAGGATTGGGCGGCATCGGGCCGACGCGCGAACTGTTGGACGAATTCCGCCGTAAGGCGAGGGACGCCGGTTTGGGCGAGTTACATTTGAATGCGGTTGTGTGGGGGGTGCAGATTCTCCCGAACGAACAGAAAATAACGAATGGCAACGAGCTGCTGGACGCGCTCGGATTTGATAGCGTCACTTCGTACGTCTGGATTCATCATCAAGCGATGACGCAGTTTCCGAAAACTTCGTACTCTGAAATTCGGAAACGTTCCGAGCTCGATTATGAAACGTTTACCGCCGAATATCGTTTGCCTTACTACCCGAATGTGACTATGGGATGGGACTCGAGTCCCCGCACGGTGCAGTCCGATGTTTTTGACAATCTGGGCTATCCTTTTACCCCGGTACTGGACGGGAACACACCGGAACAATTTGCCGAAGCGTTGATGCAGGCCAAGCGGTTTTTGGACAAAGGTCTGACGAAGCCGAAAATTTTGACGATCAACGCGTGGAACGAATGGACGGAAGGAAGCTACCTGGAACCGGATACCGTTCACGGCATGGCGTATTTGGAATGCATCCGCAACGTATTCGGATAATCGACGGGGAAGAGGAAGCGTTAGCCGCTCCTCTTCCTCATTAGGTCCCCATCCGAAGACTCGTTATTCAGCTTTTTTGCGGAACGAACTCATTTTCGTTCCGTTCTTTCCGGTTCGCATCGCGCTGCGTCTTCCGCGGCAGGGTTCGCCAGTTTTTCCCCGAATTGATCAAGCCGCGACGGATGGCTTGCAGGACCTTTATTTTTAGGTGAACGGTTTCGCCCGGTCATGCGTATGTCACCTCCTGCGTATAACGTACCCGATATTCACGGCGATGATGTAGGAGGCGGCGATGCGGGATGAAAACGCCGCTTGAAAGCCATAATACTCCGCAGGGGTGATAATATGGCCAAAAACAAGCGGTACAAGGAAACAAAAGGAAACCAGTACGAACATCACGCGGAAATCGCCGAAGAAGTGGTCGCGAAAAATGCGAAGCGGCCGGCGCAAAACAATCCAAGTGTCAGCGTTAAGAAATAACCGTGCCGGATTTTCATAATGTGAAGACCTCGTCGGGGTTTAAAACTCCTAAATAGTCGATATTTCCCGATCATAGCGCCATCGCGGGGTCATAACATGGCGAAACCCAAAGCGGTTCTTTAAGGGCATGGAGACGAAAATGTCCGATTTTACGTATATGCAATCTATAAACTTCTCGATGGAGGGACCTGACGAATTCCATCGGACACCAGATACGTTATTTGTGCGAAAATCCGTCCCGTTCGGATTGTTTCGGACACACGATCCGTTATTTTCGCAATCTGGCGCTGAAACGGACTCGTTTTTGCCCAATAAGATACCGTGTGTCCGTCAGACAATAAAAATGGACCGTTTTTATCAAAATAAGGGCGTTGATGTCCGTTTACCTACGCGAGACCCTTCATGTACATGATAGGGAACACGGCATGATGACGATATGTTGCACAAAATGCAACATATCCCCAGGGAAAAGGGCATGGAGCCACTAGCCTTGCATATAACCTTACATGCTTTCCAAAAGCAAAGGTTAAATGGGAATTTAACATATTTCGATTAAATTTTTCCAAATGTTTTTTCTTTGCTAAGTGCTGAATAGGTAACAGGTACATTAGATGTAGCCATGTTACCAAAAATTGTAGTTATTACTTATTACTTTACAATAATTCTTGCACTCTCGTACTTCTTCGGATGTTTCCGTGGCCGTCCTGCGCGCCCCTTCTTTCGACGACCCTTGGATAGCCGTTCCGGTTTTCGGAATATGGCTGCCGTAAAATCGTCCCAAGACTTATCCATGTAAAGGACGACTAGTCGCAGGAGATTCCAAAGAGAACGTTCCGTCTGCAGTTCGAGCTTGAGAAGAAGCAACAAACTGTACGCAATGAGCGCAATGTACATCTGGTTCCAAATGGCCGTCGCGTCGGAACTGTAAAGCTTCACGAGTCGAAGGTGCTGCTTAATCCACTTGAAGAACAATTCAATGAGCCAACGGTGACGGTAGATTTCACTGATCTGTTCTGCCGTGCGATCCCAGACGTTCGTCAGCAAACGGTAGGGGCGTTCCTTTTCATCCGTGTACTCAACGAGGCGCAGCTCCATTTCCCGGGGTAGATCTTGCGCATCTTTGTACCGGACCCGTACATCCGCATCTAAGGTGAGAGGAGAACCTTCAGGGACGGGACGTTGACAAATGATTTCGGTCTTGCTCTTGGACTGAACTCTGGCTACAAACCGGACATTTTGCTGAATCCATCGACCGTACAACGAGTAGTTGACGTATCCGCGATCCACCACATGGATAGCATCGTCGGAAACAACCAAATCCATGGCGATTTCGTGGTCACTCACGGCTGCCGTACTTGCTATAATTTTTCCAGGGTACACGGTTTCGGGATCGGCAACAACCAGTTGCGTATGCATTTTGACGGCATTCTGCTCTTTGCTCCAGTAAGCCCAACGACCTGCTATGGATGGCAGAGAGAGCACCGTTGCATCAAGTACCCGCAGCTTTCCGATTTCGGGAATCCCTTTCTTGTCCTTCGTTTTCTCCTGAATGCGAGACACGTTAAGAAGAAACAATTGCTGTAACAGGCAGGTCGGCAGTTCTTTAATTTTGCGGGAAAGCTGCGATGCACTAATAGATTTGAGTTTGTCGTCCTGAAGATCCGGTGTGATTCGCAGGTGCTCTGCGATTTCAGTGTAACTGGATCGTTGTGCAAGCTGAGATTCAACAAAAATTTGTATCGCCTTACCGGTTGTGAGCTTGCGAGTTCGGTGATCCACAAGGGTAGAACGAAAATCTCCAACGTTGAGCAAATTCAGGCATTTACAAATCACGGTTTTTGGTATATTGTTACCCATAGGTGTTTTCTCCTTTGTTATGGAGTGGGTAACATGCCTACCCCTTAACAATAGGAGATTTTTTTATAAGTAGCCAGGAAGAATGCAACAATATATTCCATATTTAGGATATTATTCAAACAAAATTTTCAACAAACTTGTCATGTTAGGTTTGATGCAAGGCTAGTGGCATTTTGTGCAACATAAATCGGTCAAATCGTCATCTTCGCCCGTTTTGACCCCAATAAGTTGCATTTTGTGCAACATAAACGGACGAACATCAAGTACAGAGCATTTATATTGCATTTTGTACAAGCGCGCCTAGCTAAACTAGGCACAACTTACTGATGAAAGTTCAGTCGGAGTAAGGACCAAGCCGC
>JAWLCZ010000084.1:0-17049 GCA_041686835.1 Paenibacillaceae bacterium
CATCTCAATCAGCGTTTCACCCAGGCTTCCTTCCTGCAGGCGGGTGGCCGGTGTGCGGTCCAGCCGGGCCAGCAGCAGCAAATCGTTAACAAGCTTGTTGATTCGTTCCGACTCTCCGTACATGCTCCTTAACGATTTGTCCAGCTGATCGGGTTGGGACGCCGCGCCGCGAAGCAGCACTTCCAAAAACCCGTGAATGGAGGTTAACGGCGTCCGGAGCTCGTGGGAAGCATCCGCGACAAACCGGCGCATTTGTTCCTTCGCTTCTTTCTCGGCGGCGAACGACGCTTCAAGCCTTTCCATCATACGATTGAAGGAAACGGAAAGCCGGTCAATCTCCATTTGTCCTTGGCGTGTAGGGAGCCGCTCGTTCAGATTGCCGGAATTGATCTGTTCGACGGTGTCCACCATGCGGGACAAGGGAATCAGAGTGCGTCTCAATACGGGAAGAAAGGCAAGCAGGCCAATCAGGAGCGCCGAGAATGATAGAGCGAGAAACGTAAACATTTGCCGCAGCAGGATTTCATTCAAAGGCTTTACGCTTGTGCTGATTTGCACAAGGCCGGACAAGCGCCCGTGCGCCTTGACGGGCTGCAGCACCGTAAGCAGTTTGTTGCCCTGATCGTCTCTCGCTATCGTATATGTCGTTTTCCGGTAATCCCGCTGTTCGATGGTTCTCCAATATTCGCCGGGACTGAGCCGAGGAACGGAACCGGAACCGGGATCGGTGTACAGCACGAAAAATTGTCCTTGCAAATTCAAATAGGCGACGGATGACGAATCGGGAAAAAACAGCAAGCTTTCGCGCCGTCTTTCCGGCAAAGCGCTCAACCTATTCCAAATTTCGCCCGGAATCGAGACGATTTGGCTCTGAATGCTGGCGGCTTTGTTTTTATATAAAAATTGCCGGTTGATCACAAATTGGAACGAGCCTATGAGCATCAACAAGCCGGCCAAAATGAACAAGGAACGGGAAAGCAGCTGATAGCGCAGGGAACGGGGGGCAAACAAGCTTTTGACGCGCCGCGCGATTCGCCTGATCACGACAGATCCATCCTGTATCCGGCGCCGCGGATCGTGCGGATAAGCCGGTGTTCCCGGTCATTCAGCTTGTCTCTCAACGAACGGATATATACCTCGACGATATTTTCTTCCCCGCCGAAGTCGTACCCCCACACTTTGTCGAGAATCATGCTTTTGCTCATCACCAGATCATGGTTGATAATAAGAAATTTCAGCAATTCGTATTCGGTCGGGGAAAGCTCCAGAACGCGCCCCTCCATCCGTATCTCTTTGCGGCGATCGTCTATGCAAAAAGGACCCGCCGTCATTTCGCCCAACAAATGGGGAAACTGATTCCGGATTCTCGCGTGGATTCGGGCCAACAATTCTTCAAAACTGAACGGCTTGGCCATATAATCGTCGGCGCCGAGATTGAGCCCTTTCACCCGATCTTCCACTTCTTCCTTGGCGGTGAGCATGATAATGGCCACGTTATCGCGTTTTTTCAGCATCCGGCACACTTCAAAGCCGTCCATGCCGGGCATCATCACATCCAGTATGACAAGATGCGGCGAAAACGGTTTGACGAGTTCCAACGCGGTTATGCCGTCTTGGGCGGTTTCCACTTCAAAGCCTTCGTTGCGCAGCCCGAGTTCGAGAAATTGCAAAATATTCGGCTCGTCGTCGACCAATAAAATTTTGATCCCCTTAAGCTGATGCATCAGGCGTCCTCCCGAAACTTATTGTAAACCATTATACCGCAATCGTTGACATTCGAATATTTATTATCTCTCGGCAACCTGAAACGGAACTGAACAAAAGCTGAAAAAAAGCTGAAAACAGCTGAATTTGCTTATCTCCTCATAAAAAAGCGATAGAGGCGCGCATCGGGAAAACAAAAATTCCGATTCTATGCCGTGTCTTGGAGGTTATAACGCAAAAGTGACGAATAGGATAGAAGTAAGCAAGCGGTAGCACAAACTGCGATTTGGATGTTCAATATTCGAATAGGGGAGGGAAACACTTTGAACGCTCATCGGGTTGCTTTCATAGGGTGCGGCAGAAGGGCTCACCAGCATGCAGTCGGGGTGAAAGCCGATTCCCGGTGCCGGGTGGTCGCATTGTCCGATCTGAACCGGCAGGCCGCAGAAGCGATGAAGGCCGAATTTGGCTTTGATGCGGCCATTTATACCGACCATAGGGAAATGCTCGAGAAAGAAAAGCCGGATATCGTGATCACGTGCTTATGGACGCCGCTGCATCTTCCCGTGTTCAAAGACTGTGCGGCAGCCGGCGCGAAAGCGGTGCACTCGGAGAAGCCCATGGCGCCAACGTGGGGCGAATGCCTCGAAATGGCCCGCATCGCCAAAGAGACAAACTGCCAGCTTACGTTCTGTCATCAGCGGCGTTTTGCGAAAGGGAATCAGTTGGCCAGACGGCTCATTAACGAGGGCCGCTTCGGAGAAATCCTTCGCATGGATCTGTATTCGCCCCCGAATCTCCTGGATTGCGGAACGCACACCTTGGATCAGGCGCTCAGCTTTAACAATGAAATTCCGGTGAAATGGGTGCTCGGCGCCGTTGATGCAAGCCATCCGATCAAATGGTTCGACGTCAGCGCCGAAGGCATGGCGGCGGGGACCCTCGTTTTTGAAAACGGCGTGCGCGCCCATATTCAGGTGGGCGGACCGGATCTAGATATGCACACCGGCGTGCGGGTGACAGGCAGCAAGGGATTTATCGAAGTATTCTGGGACGGGGAATTCGGCCAAGCCGTCGTATATGACGATCCGTCATGGAAGCCTCCTTGTGCGGAAGACACGCACGAGTCTCAAATGATCGGCGTCATCCGCAATGTGGTCGATTGCGTGGAATCGGGAGACGAGCCTGAATTGTCGTATAAAAAAGCTTTGCGCGCCACGGAAGTCATCTTTGCCTTCTACGAGTCGGTCCGCCGCAACGCGCGCGTGGAGCTGCCGATGGTGGGCGTCACGGACAATCCGTTTATCACGATGCTGGAAAACGGCGAATTTTCCCCGAACGATGGATTGCAGTTTTGAACGCGGCTGGCGAACGAACATCTATTTCCATAAAGAAAGGTGATACGATAACATGGCAAAACCGAAGCTGGGCTTAATAGGGCTCGTTGGAGAAGAAGCGAAAAAGGACTTTTGGGGAACGATGCAAAAAGTGGCCGAAATCGGCTACCAGGGCATCGAAGGCGCGGCGCAGCTGCTTGAAGGCGACGTGGAAGCCAACGTGAGGAGATTTCACGAACTGGGGCTGCAGGTCATTACCCACAGCGCAAGCCGCGAACAATTGCGCGATCAGCTCGACACCGTCATCGCCCAGGCCAAAGCGCTGAAAGCGCCGCACGTAACGGTATGGTGGGCGACGTGCAACAGCAAGGAGGAGCTGCTGCGGGATGCGGAGCTGTATAACGCGGCAGGCGCGAAGATGGCGGCGGAGGGACTGAAGCTCTGTTACCATAACCATGATCATGAGTTCAAAACGACCTTCAACGGGCTTTATGCCTTGGATATATTGGCGGAATATACCGATCCGCAGTCCGTCTATTTCGAGCTGGACATTGCATGGATCACCCTCGGCGGAGCGGATCCGGCGCATATATTGCGGAAAATGGCGGGACGCGTGCCGGCAATTCATATCAAGGACGTATACGGTGTGGACGAGGTGGGCAAATGGACTGCGGTCGGCACCGGAGTAGTCAAAGTGAAAGAATCGATTCTGGCCGCCCGGGAAATCGGAGTGGACTGGATGGTCGTCGAACAGGATAAGCTCCGCAATTTAACGGCGATGGAAACGATTACGGTAAGCTATTTGAATCTGAAGGAAGCCGGGTTGCTTTAACCTGTCGCCGTTATAAGGGTACATATTCCGCATAAAAAACCGGAGACAGCTGCCGCGCGCAGCCTGTCTCTATTTTCATGGCGGCAGGTTGAATCTCATTGGCGGGCGTGGTATTCTAACTTCAATCTTTAGCGGAGGGATTCTGATTTATGCCGGGTTTTCATGTAAGCCTAAAAAGGATCGTTGACGATTCCTACGATATTGAAATAGGGAGAGACTTGTTGGATACGCTAATCAACGATCTGAAAAACGGATTGGTAAAAAACGCGAATAAAATTGCCGTCATTACCGATTCAAAAGTGAAAGAACGATATGGCGATACATTCATCGAGAAATTAAAAACGGCCGGATTTTCATGCGATTTGTTGGTTGTGCCCAACGGAGAAAAATCGAAAACGCGGGAAACCAAAGCCGGTATCGAAGATCAAATGCTGAACAGAGGCTACGGCAGGGACAGCTGTATTATTGCCCTGGGCGGGGGCATGATATCCGATCTGGCCGGATTTGTGGCGAGCACTTTTTGCCGGGGGATCCCTTATATCAATTACTCGACAACGCTTTTGTCGGCAGCCGATGCGTCGGTTGGAGGAAAAACGGCCGTCAATACCCCTGTCGCAACCAATCTGATCGGCGCCTTTCATCAGCCCGCCAAAGTGTATATTGATCTGAACGCCTGGCATTCGCTGCCGGTACGCGAATTTAGAAGCGGGCTTGCCGAGACGATAAAACACGCTTGCATGGCGGATTACGATTTTTTTCAATATCTGGAACGGCATATGCATCGCATTATCGACGGCGATCGTCTTGTTCTCGATCCGGATGTTTGCGAGCATATCGCCTATAAAAATTGCGAAATCAAATATCGTGTAGTCGAACAAGATGAAAAGGAATCCAACTTAAGACAAATTTTAAATCTCGGACATACGGCAGGAAGAGCATTGGAAGCGTTGAGCCATTACGAGCTTCTTCATGGGGAAGCGGTAGCCATTGGGCTCTCGGTTCAAGCCAGAATTGCGCGCAAATTGGGGTACCTTACCGGAGAAGAGCTGGACCGTGTATGCCGACTGCTCATGAACGCCGGTTTTCAAATCGATATTCCTCCCCGCATCGCACCGGCTTCACTCGTCGAGAAGATGTATACCGACAAGAAAGTCCGCAGCGGCAAAATTCGGTTTGTTTTCATGTCCGGAATTGGCAAAATGAAACAGTTTGAGGACGGTTCATACTCCGCCCCCATCGATGAAGAGATGATTTTGGATACGCTGAAAGAAATGGCTGCCGGCACTCATTAATGGATCCCTGCAAAAATGAGATAGGGATGGTGAAACGACCATGAAATTAAGTATCCTGGATCATTCGCATATAAGCGAAGGGCGAACCGTGTACGATGCGCTGTCCGAAACGACGGCGCTTGCCCAGGAAGCGGAAAGGCTGGGATTCACGCGCTTCTGGGTATCGGAACATCACGGCTCCCCGTCGCTCGCTTCTTCGAGTCCGGAAGTGCTGATTGCCCATTTGGCCGCCCATACCCAACATATCCGGATCGGTTCGGGAGGCGTAATGCTTCCTCACTACAGCCCGTATAAAGTGGCGGAAAATTTCAGATTGCTCGAAGCCTTGCACCCGGGCCGCATCGACATAGGCATCGGGCGCGCTCCGGGTGGAATGCCGATTGCTACCCGGGCTCTGCAGGAAGGTAAGGCAGTGGACATCGACCAATATCCGCGACAGGTTGCCGATTTGACCGGTTATTTGCATGACGCGCTTCCCGCCGATCATCCGTTCGCCCGATTGCACGCTTATCCCCGCATACCGACAGTTCCGGAGTTGTGGCTGCTCGGTTCCAGTTATGAAAGCGCGAGGATCGCGGCATCCCAGGGGACTTTTTATGCATTCGCGCATTTTTTTGGCGTCGCCGGTGAAGAGGCTGTCCGGATTTATTTCGAAAACTTTCGCCCCTCGGCGTATAACGATCGGCCGCGGGCGCTGGCGGCTGCCCTCGTGATCTGCGCCGAAACGGAAGAAGAAGCCAACCGGCTCGCAACGAGCAGTGACTTGTTCTTCCTGCGTTTGCACAGAGGCCTGGAGCTTCCGTATCTTCCGTCGGTCGAATCGGCCATGGATTACCCTTATACCGAATACGATTTGCAGCTTATCCGCCATACCCGTCAAAACCGCTTTATCGGCTCTCCCGATCGGGTCAGGGAGGAATTGCTGCAACTCGGTCACAGGATGAATCTTGAAGAATTGATGGTCGTTACCCCGATCCACGATTTTTCAGCGCGCATGCAGTCTTATCGTCTTCTGGCCGAAGCTTTCGGCGTGAAAGCCTAGTTTTCGGCAAAACGTCGGCAGCCCTACACCTTCATTCGCTGCCTTATCGGTTTGAAACGGCGGCGGAATACACGGTAGGGAACTCGTCGCCAGCAAGGATTTCGCCGGGGTTGACCTTGACGAATCGTTCCATCGGGTGATTGCCAATCGGCTCGTAGCGCGTATGTCCGGGCATATAGTGCACGGCGATGGCGCGCCGTTTTCTTTCGGACCGGTTGTGCGGGCTGCCGTGCCAAGTCAGGCAATGATGGTAGCCGACCTGTCCTTTTTTAATCTCGAAAGGAACAGCCTCGATTTTCGCTTCCGGCGGCAGAAGCTCCGGTTTTTTATGATACGGCATAAACTTTTCGTCGCCGGCCAAATATCTTTGATGATTTCCCCATTTATGGCTTCCGGGCACCATCCACATGCAACCGTTTTCAATCGTGGCGTCATCGAGCGCGACCCATGCGCTGACGAGATCGGCAGGCTGAATGATCGGCCAAAGCGGATGATCCTGATGCCAATGCGTCGGTCCTCCGGTAATCGGCGGCTTGTATTGGATTTGGTCGTACCAGATGCGTAAAGTGTCGGTGCGGCACAATTGCGATACCTCTTCGCATATTCTCTTGTTGCAGGCGTGGTTGAAGAAAGCTTCGCTGGCCATCCATATGTTGACGATTTGCACAACCGTTTCGCTTTTCGTCATGTTCATGCCGTATTCGGTGTCACCGAGCAAATTTCGGTTTAAAACGGGCTTTTTCACCGACTTTCCGTTCATCACCAAATCCAGCTCTTCGCGCAGCACTTCCACTTCTTCTTCGCTCAGGACTACGTCGCCTTTAATGTAACCCTTTTCATCAAACTCTTGAATTTGGGCGTCCGTCAACACGTTCCCTCATCCTTTCTTCTCGTGTTCTTTTTCTTTGATATTACAAAACAGACCATTATTTGTCGTTACATGTTTCTAAAGAAAGATTGCACTTTTCACATATGTTGAAAGAAATCGGGCTGATGAATCCGGGGAAAGCGGCCGGAGAAGTCCATACGGCCTGGAAATTCGCGGCTATATAGCCCTCCGGGGGAAGTAGAATCATAGCCACAGCGCTCCCGCAAGACCGCTTAAGATCCCGATTCCGATAACGGCCAGAACCACAAACCACAACACTTTTCGCGGGAACGATTTGGACACGAGCAGGATGGAAGGAAGGCTGACGGCCGGCAGTGTGAGCAGCAAAGCGGCTGCCGGGCCCGTTCCCACCCCGAAAGAAAGAAACGATTGAATTATGGGAATTTCCGCAGCCGTCGGAATGACGAACAACGTTCCGGCAAGAGCAAAAACGACGATAGCCCAAATTCCTTCATTTAACCAAACCGGAAACATGAAGCTCTGAAGCGCGCCCAAAACGAGAACGGACCCGACATAAACGGGAACCACATGCAGGAACATCGTCCCAAAACTTCTCAACCAGCGAACCCAAAATGAACGGTGCTCCGTTGGATGGGGCTGCTGCAAACGGATATTGCCGGGCACTTCGTTCTGATAGAAAAAACGGTTGGCGGCATAGCTGATTCCGAACGTGAGAATGATGCCGAACAGCAGCCGGATCACCGTAAATTTCCACGACAAAACGAATGTCATAAAAATCAAAGTAGCCGGATTTAATACCGGATTCCCCAACCAAAAAGCCAAGGTCGCGCCGATGGACGCATGGCATTTCCGCATCCCCGATGCAATCGGAGCTGCGCAGCACGAACACATCATCCCGGGTAGTGCCGCAATGCCGCCCATCAACGTGCTTTTGAACGAAGATTTCCCTGCAAACCGGTAAATCCAATCAGCGGGCAACAATACTTGCACCAAGGAACCAAGGAGCATGCCGAGCACGGCCGCTTTCCAAACGGATTTGAAATAGGCGGCGGTATACTGCAAAGCCGCGTTCCAGTAGGACAGAGCGTTTTCGGCATGAGCCCCGGAAAGAATGGAAGATCCGATGGAATGCTGGGCGGCTGCCGTTAATGCTTTATGGTAATACGGCCACCACTTGACATAAAACAACCCGCTGGCCGCAATGAAGAAGAAGAGACTGGCCAGCAACAACGTTTTACGCATGTTTTTTTCTTTTGGCATGGCGCTGTTTCTTACGGGTATCATAAAATTCCTCCAACTTTTATTGATGATTGAACTGTGATGGATTATAGCACAAAAAGCCGGAAAACGGACAGATTTGCATTGTTCCCGTCACATCATGTACGATTTAATCAACGGAAATTCAACAATTCTGGTTGGAAAGGAACGTGCGTAATATGACCAGGGAAGCAACGATAAAATTAACCTCTTTATCCAGCAAGGGCGGATGCGGATGCAAGATCGGTCCGGCCGATTTGATGCAAGTGATTCGCAGTTTGCCTCCGTCCGAAGACAATCCGGATCTGCTTGTCGGGCTTGACACGAACGATGATGCGGGGGTTTACCGGCTAAACGACGAGATGGCCCTGGTGCAGACGGTCGACTTTTTCACACCGATCGTGGATGACCCCTATGCATTCGGCCAAATTGCCGCCGCAAATGCCATCAGCGATATTTACGCCATGGGCGGAAAACCGTTAACCGTATTGAATATCGTCGCCTTCCCGATTTCGACCCTGGACAAGAGCATCCTGTCCGACATTTTGCGAGGCGCGGCGGATAAAGTCAGAGAGGCGGGGGCGACGCTTGTCGGCGGTCATTCCATCGATGACAAAGAACCGAAATTCGGTCTTGCCGTAACCGGACTTATTCATCCCGGCAAAATCAGAACGAATGCGGGAGCGAAACCCGGAGACAAACTGATTCTCACCAAACCGATCGGTGTAGGCATCCTGACCACCTCCATCAAAAAAGATCGGTTAAGTCCCGAGGAAACGGAACGGGTCACGCGGGTGATGACAACATTGAATAAAACGTCGGCAGAAATTATGAGCGCTTATGAAGTTCACGCTTGTACTGATGTAACCGGATTCGGTCTGATGGGACATGCCCTGGAGATGGCCAAAGGGAGCCGTGTCGGCATAGTGATTGCCCACCAAGAAGTACCGGTGCTGCCTCGCGTCAGAGAATTGGCGGAGCAGGGATTTGTGCCGGGCGGCACAAAAAACAATTATGCGCATATCCGGGAGGATGTCACCTTTCCTGAAACGATGGACCAAATCGATCGGTGGATATTATGCGATGCGGTCACTTCCGGCGGGTTGCTCATCTCGGTTGCCGGCGAAGATGCCGGACGGCTGCTTGGGGAATTGCAGGCAGCGGGAGTGGAGGCGCGCTTGATTGGAGACGTTACGGCCGATCACCCCGGTCATATCGTCGTGAAGTAATGCGTATCGTCGTGAAGGAATAGCGCCAGTTCAAGCGAACAGTGAGAAGGAGCATCCGGACATGTTTCAAGACATTACGATAGGTGAGTTGGCTGCGCTCCGTCAAAAGAAAGAACTCGTTCTGATTGACGTCCGATCGCCATCGGAGTATGAAGAAGCAACAATACCGGGCAGCTTGAATATCCCTCTGTTTGACGACAAGGAACGTTCGGAGATCGGAACGCTTTACAAACAGGTGAGCGTGAAAGCGGCAAAGGAAAGAGGACTGGAAATCGTATCGGCAAAGCTCCCTTCTTTTATCAGGCAATTTGCCGATCTTCCGGACAACAAAGCTGTCTTTTGCTGGCGGGGAGGGATGCGCAGCAAAGCGACGGCGACCGTCTTGTCTTTGATGGGCATACGGGCATACCGTTTAATGGGCGGATACCGGGCGTACCGCCAATGGGTAGTGAACGAATTGGCGACGATGCGGTTTGAGCCGAAAGCTTTTATTATCCACGGAAATACAGGGACCGGCAAGACTGCTGTCTTGAGGGAATTGAAACGGAAAGGTTATCCGGTTCTGGATCTGGAGGCCATGGCGGGACATAGAGGCTCCATATTTGGCCAGATCGGCATGAAAGCGCACAATCATAAAACGTTCGATGCGCTTCTGCTCGATGATCTGCTTGCGTACCGCGATTCGCCTTACGTTCTGTTCGAAGCGGAGAGCAAACGCATCGGGAAGATCGTCCTTCCGGAACTGATGGTGAATAAAAGAGAGGGCGGGCATCAAATATGGATCGAACTGCCTCTGGAAGCCCGCGTCCGGCAAATTCTCGAGGATTATCAGCCGTGGGATCACGCCGAAGAGTGCCTGCAAGCCTTCAGACAGATCAAGTCCAGAATTCACACGCCGATAGCGGCCGAAATCGAACTGCTCCTTAAAGAGGGAAAATATGATTCAGCGGTCGAGCTATTACTTCTTCATTATTACGATCCGAAGTATTCCCACAGTTCGAACAAATATGAGTCCGAAAACGTGTCGATTGTGAGAGCCCGGTCGGTAGACGAGGCTCTGTCCGCTGTCGAACGGATCGTTCAACAAACGCCGGTTATGCGGTAAAGTCATTTCGCACGTTCCCGGCATCCTGAAGCGCGCGGAGCTGCCTGAACTGACGGCCTGATCTTTTCGCCGCGCGCGACTCCCATCGCGCGGCTCGCCACATGGCGGCAGTCAACCACGCGTGCGCTGTTGTCGAGCCGGGCTGGAGCTTATTTTGTACGATGGAGCACATATCTCAAACCCGCTATCAGCAGCGCGGCCATACCGATAATTCCGTAAAGGATGATCGGTTGGATGTACAGTTGTTCTTCCGTCGGGGTTGACGAACGGGTTTGAACTTCAGCCGGCTTTTGCCGTTTCACCTCAAGCAACGGCTGTTGGGCAAGAGGTCCGTAATCGCCTTCAATGACAAGCGTCCCGTCGTCCTTAATCTCTTCCCTCCAGGACGTATCTTTTAAAAAGCGGAACGATACCGGTTTATTCAGCAGATACGATGTTCCATCGGGTTTTTCATACTTTTTCGGCGCTTGAATGGTATCCGAATCCGTGTTTTCAAAACCGGTATCCAACAGCTTGAGCGTATCTTCGTAAGCCTTTTGTTTAGACGGGGCTTTCAGGACGACCGCGATGAATTCCTTCCCTTGATCGGTTGCGTAAGTGACGAGAGTGTACCCCGCTTGATCGGTAAATCCGTTTTTGCCCGCCTTCACCCGTTTATCCTGGCGAATGAGCAAATGATGATTATACAGATGGGTTTCCCATCCTTCTCCTTTCCAGTCCATCTCTTTCGTCCCGGATATTTCCATAAACGTCTTGTTGGAGCGGGCATACCGCATCACCTTCGCCATATCCAACGCGGTAGTCACATGATGCTCCGCATGAAGACCGTGCGGATTTTCAAAATGCGAATCCGTTGCGCCGATAGACTGCATAAAACGGTTCATCCGCTCGGCAAAAGCTTGCACGCTGCCGTCGATATGTTCCGCAACCGCGACCGCGGCATCGTTTCCGGAATTGAGCAGCATGCCTTGAATCAATTTCCGCAGAGTGACTTTTTCCCCTTCGACCAAGTAAACCCGGGTCCCCTCCACGTTTCTGGCGTTTTTCGAAACCTGGACAATGTCATCGAGATTTCCGGCTTCAATCGCGACCAACGCCGTGACGATTTTCGTG
The DNA here is from genome assembly GCA_041686835.1 of Paenibacillaceae bacterium. Lineage (GTDB taxonomy): Bacteria > Bacillota > Bacilli > Paenibacillales > JAWLCZ01 > JAWLCZ01. The sequence goes on from JAWLCZ010000084.1 coordinate 11,762, forward strand.
ATGCTTGCGGGATACAACGGCTCGCGGCTGTTTTTCTCATAGATCACGCCGCCGGTGCCGGCGTCCATCAAAATGGCGGCTTCACTGCTCATTTCAGGCCTGTCAGCCATTGCACGCGCCGTCTCCGTCATCCCGGAGGCGGATCCGACCAGAACAAAGAGAATTACGGATAAGGAAAGAGCGATATGCAGATGTCGGAGTATCGAAAAAACGGTCTTTGGAATAGGCTTCATGGGTTCATCCTCGTTTTGGGCTGATGAAAGAACTATCAAAACGAGTATAGTTGATCTATCTTTATTGTCAACCCTTTCTAAAGAACAGTGTCGTTGTGCTGTGATATTGTCAGGCCCTTAGTAACAGGTGGTTTGTGCGAATTGCGGTGGGGTTATATCCACATCGTGAGGACCGAAAAAAAAGCGAAGAGTCTGGAAATCAAAGTGGGTTGTGTGTATATGGTTGGTTGGTAAATTTTGGCGAACCGCCGTATACGGGACCGTACGAACGGTGGTGTGGTTTTATACTCGGGGAGTGGGGACCCAGTTGAGTCCCCTCTTGCCCGATTACTTTATGTTGCTGGTGATAACAAGTCAGGATTGAGGACTCCGATTACGTCCACGTAACCCGGCCAGGCCCAGTAATCCAAGTAAGCCCAGCCATCCCCAGTCAATGTCGTTATCGGTGGTGGCATTAGTTCTCAAACCGTTGGCGGCCAATGTGTCAGTTCCAGCCGCGGCTGATTGATTAGTTGTAGGCGCAGTATCTGTTTCAGCATATGCACTTACAGCAAACGCGAAAGCCAATACCGTGACCAGCAGAAAAGTATAAATTCTTTTCAGTAACAATTTATTCACCCCCTACCGGATATTGTGGTGAATGTATTATACAAATATACATTAATTTTCAGTCGGGTCCGTATAAAACATCCTAACTGAAAAGCAGAGTGTACGAAATGTTTATATACTAACCATCTCAGGTCTTTTAACTTGGAGTGGAGGAGGGATTAACCAGCCTTTTTCTTTACTCATTCTAAGAATCCTTAATCCCAAAGTTGCTTTGGCAGTGTGGTATTTTGCAAACAACGTACCAATATCTTCTCTAATCGACGTTCCCATAATTTGGCTGCACGCGACTAAACCTATAGAAATATCTGCAGTTAGGGCCGCGGCAATTTCTGGATCCGTAAATCTGGCACCGGCAGGAATATCTTCAAGTCTTGCTTCGGACCTTTCAGGCAATCCGGGAGCAGGATTGATACCATTACTTTGAAGTAAAGTATCACATTCTTCAATTTCAAGCTTAGCTTGTCCAATAGCATCATTAAGCAATTTCTTTAGATCGTCATCGCCTGCATGATATTGAAATGCCTGATAACCAGATACAGCACCTTTCGCTTTCATGGAGAATTGCCAAACTCCAAAAATTTCACCGTAATGCATAGGTTCGTCTTTTGGATTGCCACTTAAAATACCCATTTTATCATCTCCTTGTAGGTTTTATGGTTTTAGCCATGAATATTTTAACCCTCATTAGACTTTTTATTCAGCTATGGATTTCTGGAGGAAATGACTTGGACAGCGATTCAAAAAGCTGGAACGGCATCCGCGACGATCTGGAACACTTGCGAATGCACAATGTTTCGAAATGAGGGCTCTTTTGACATTTTCCACATCAAGGTTCACTCGTTTAATGTTGGATGGGCAGGAATCAAGGACGGTTTGATGGAATATATAAATGTAAAAAATAAGCGCTTTCATCTTTATTCAATGCGCCGGCCAAGATGTTGTTTTATCGAACGGAGGGCTTAGCGGATGACGCAGGAATTAAAGCTGGGAATGATCGGGCTCGACACATCCCATGCGATCGCTTTTGCCGAGCTGCTGAACGACCCCGCAAACGAATACCATGTGCCGGGCGGCCGCATCGTTGCCGCATATCCGGGAACGCCTTCCATGGATTTCGAAATGAGCTGCGGGAGGCTGGAAAAGTTTACAAACGAGCTGCATAGCCGATTCGGGGTGCGGTTGGAACAATCGCCCGAAGCCGTCGCCGCAACATGTGACGCGGTTTTTCTGGAGTCCGTTGACGGCAGGGTGCATCTGGATTTGTTTCAAAAGATCGCCCCTTTCGGAAAACCGGTCTTCATTGATAAACCGGTTGCCGTCTCTTTCAAGGATGCCCGGTCCATTGTTGATTCGGCGATCCGGTACAATGTCCCTGTTATGAGCTGTTCGTCTCTACGTTATGCCGAAGCGCTTTACCGGCAGCTTGAGGTTACGGATAAAGGCGAGATCATCGGAGCGGATTTTTTCGGACCGATGCCGCTGCAGCCTACGCAACCCGGACTGTTCTGGTACGGCATTCATACGGTGGAAATGCTGTATGCCGCATTAGGGAAAGGATGCGTACAGGTCAGTGCGGCGGTTAACGAAGAGCATGAAGTCATTGTAGGGGTGTGGGCGGACGGAAGAATCGGCACGATCCGCGGCAACCGGCGGGGCAATGCTTCTTTCGGCGGAACGATTCATCGGGAAAAGGGGAGCGGTTTTGTCGATGTGGGAGCCTATCCCAAACCTTACTACGCCAGCATGCTGGAACGGATCATGGATATGTTCAGGACTGGACGTCCGCCGATAGAGATGACGGAAACGCTGGAAATCGTCTGCTTTATCGAAGCGGCCAATGAAAGTCGAATGACGGGCAAAAGCGTCAAGCTCTCGTTATGAAACCTGATGGAAGGAGAAGAATAGATGACAGTACAAGTACAGCCTCCCGTTCATACGGAGACCGTCGATCTTCTGAAAGTGCAGGTATACGCCGACCGGCGCAGTATGGGGTTAGCCGCAGCGCGGGATGTGGCCGGCCTTATGAAACAATTGCTGCGCGAAAAGAGCGAAGTCCGGATGATATTCGCCGCGGCGCCTTCGCAGAATGAATTTCTGGAAGGGCTTTCCGAGGCGGAAGGCATCGATTGGTCCCGCGTCGTTGCCTTTCATATGGATGAATATATCGGCCTTCCGGAGGATGCGCCGCAAAGGTTCGGGCATTTTCTGCGCGACCGTTTGTTTGACCTCGTCGTTCCGGGAAAAGTGCATTTGATCGACAGCGCGAATGCGGTGGATGAGGAATGCGGGCGATACGGCCGACTGATCGCGGAAAAAGAAATCGACATCGTCTGTCTCGGAATCGGCGAGAATGGCCATATCGCCTTTAACGATCCGCCGGTGGCGGATTTTCAGGATCCGGAAATCGTCAAACCGGTGGATCTGGACGACATATGCCGTCAGCAGCAGGTGAATGACGGCTGCTTTCCGTCGCTGGCGGACGTGCCGACCCATGCCTTGACTCTGACGATTCCGGCTTTAATGTCTGGCGCACATCTTTTTTGCATCGTGCCGGGACCGGCCAAAGCGTCTGCCGTGAACAAAACGCTGCGCGGACCGATCACGCCCGAATGTCCGGCATCCGTTTTGCGGCGTCATCCGAAGTGCACCCTCTATCTGGATACATTCGCGTTCGGAGACTCGGAATGATGGCGGCCATGCGCTTATCACAGCGGCAAACCCGTATCGAAGGGATTCACTACCGGACGGGATTGCCGGTTTCTGTATCCGTTCATGACGGACGGATTCAAGATATACGGCCCCTGACGGTCGATTGCAAAGAAGCTCTCCCTTTGATCGGTCCCGGATTGGTGGACCTGCAGGTTAACGGGTACGGCGGTATGGATTTCAACACACTCCCTCTTGCGGAAGAGACGGTGCACCGACTCACCCGGTCTTTGTGGCGGGAAGGTGTAACCTCTTACTTTCCGACAGTCATTACGAACAGTGCGGAAGCGATTGAAGAAATCATGTCCGTCCTGCGCAAGTCCTGCGAATCCGATACGGAGACGCGGAGCTGCATTGCCGGCATTCATTTGGAAGGTCCCTTTATATCCCCGGAGGACGGGCCGCGCGGTGCCCACCCGAAACGGCATGTCATTCCGCCGAGTTGGCCCTGTTTTCAAAAATGGCAGGAAGCGTCAGGCGGTAGCATCAAAATCGTTACACTATCGCCGGAATGGCCCGATGCGCCTGATTTTATCGCCAAATGCACAGAGCACGGCGTTGTCGTGTCCATTGGTCACACGGCTGCTTCCGAAGCGCAAATCGTCGCGGCCGCCGCCGCCGGAGCGCGGATGTCGACCCATCTCGGAAACGGGGCGCATCCGATGCTGCCGCGCCACCCGAACTACCTGTGGTCGCAGCTGGCACATGACGATTTATGGGCAAGCCTCATTGCCGACGGCTTTCATTTGCCGGAATCGTTTTTGAAAGTCGTCATGCGGGTCAAGGGGGAGAAAGCAATGCTGGTAAGCGATGCGGTATCGTTAAGCGGCATGCCGCCCGGAGAGTACGAATTTCATATTGGCGGAAAAGTGGTGCTCACCCCGCAAGGAAAACTGCATCTTTCCGAACATCCGAACATGCTCGCCGGTTCGGCGCAAATGCTCGTGCACGGAATGGAACATCTCGTCAAACGAGGATTGTGCGATCTCTGCGAGGCGTGGGAAATGGCTTCCATCCGCCCTGCCGCTTTGATGCGGCTGCCGTCGCAAGCCGGACTCGAGGCGGGAGCTCCCGCAGATCTGACCCTTATCCGTCGGGACGGACTAAAGCTTCGAGTAGTAGAAACGTACAAAAGCGGAATGAGGGTATACACGCACGAAAACGCTCAGGAAATCGTTCAGGAAACGCGTTTCTCAGGCGAGGACGGCAGCGGCGAACCCGGATAAGGAGACGAAATGTTTTCGCAAATCATAAAAAGTGTCCTTTTTTTGAATAAACTTTGAATATTTTTTGAACAAAACCTCAATTCCGTGTTATAATAAAGTCAAAAGTAAACCCTTACAACAGGACGGGAAGTGACGGGTATGAGCGTGAAAATTACGGAAACTCCGCAGCGTGAACAGAGTGGTGCCGGGGATGTGGGACGGCTGTTCTCCTTTATGCACGTAATCGCCTGGATGGCGCTTGTTGCAGGCGCCGTGATGAGCCTATGGAGTGTCGGCGATTTTAGCGATACTAATTTGACTTTGATGATGGGCATCGGCCTGATGGTGGGCAGCGTGTTTATCTACACGATCGGTACCGCAATCCAATTGGTTCATAAAAGGGAAATATGAACGGCCGGTGAAAGGCGAGACAGCCGAAGCCGCAAGTCATTCCGGAGAAATCCCTCTTTACCAGAAACGGTAGGGAGGGGTTTTTGTTTGCGCAAGCACGCTTCCGGCAGGAAAACGGTTTGCC
>JAWLCZ010000085.1:0-16991 GCA_041686835.1 Paenibacillaceae bacterium
GTTCTGTTGTAGGATAACTAGTAGATTAGGAATGCAGTCAGCAAAGCGCCGACAAAAGCGGCCAGCGGAAGCAAATAAATAAATGAACCTGCTTTCACCGGGAAAAACAAAAAGAACACGGCAACGGCTACACCCGCCCCGGAGTTAATGCCAATAATGCCGGGGTCCGCCAAATCGTTTCGCGTGATTCCTTGCAGAATAGAACCGGATACGGCGAGAGCCATGCCTGCCAGCAGGGTAATGATCATCCGCGGCAACCGAATGGAAAATAAAACGAATTCCTCTTTAAACGTACCTTGACCGAGAAGGGTTGGAATCAGTCTGTCATACGATAGCGAGGCGTATCCCATTCCCGCCCCGATAATGAGCGTAATCGCTATAAGCGCCAGCAAAGCGAGTAAAATCATTCGCTGTTTTTTGATTAAAGCCGGATGAATCATCTGAATGATTTGCCTCCTTTATGTATGATCAACAGGAAGAAAGGCAATCCCAGCATGGCGGCAATCGCCGCCACCGGCGTTTCGTACGGAGCATGGAGAGTACGGCCCAGCGTATCGGCAAAAAGCATAAAAGTGGCTCCTGCAATGACCGACATCGGTATGATGAAGCGGTAGTTCGTTCCCACGATGGCACGAACGACATGCGGAACCATTAAACCGATGAATGCCATATTCCCGACGAGCGCAACGGAGGCGCCGGCAAGCAGAATGATGGCCGCAAACAGTATGATTTTGATCCGGGTTGTCTTTTGCCCTAATCCGACAGCCGCTTCTTCGCTTAAACTGAGAATGTTCAGCTGCCTCGAAAGTAACAGAGAAATAAGGATACCGATGCAAATAAACGGAACGATGACTTGAAGCTGGCTCCACGAAGTGCCGATCAATCCTCCCGCGGTCCACATGGATACGTCTTTGGAGATTTTATAATAAATGCCGATTCCTTCCGCGATAGCGTATAGGAAGGCCGATACGGCGGCACCGGCCAATACCATCCGGAAAGGGGAAAAGCCGCCCTTTTTCAGGGCGCCCAATCCGAATACCATCATGGTTCCGACAGCGGCTCCCATAAAACAAGCCACCATAATATAGAAATCGTTTGCTGAAGGAATCCATGCGATCGTGATGGCCAGAGCGGCGTTAGCGCCGGCGGTTAACCCCAGTAAGCCCGGGTCGGCAAGCGGATTTCTCGTTATCCCTTGCATGATGGCGCCCGAAACGGCCAGCGCCGCCCCAACGAAAATCGCGGCAATTTCGCGCGGCAAGCGAATTTCGCGGATGATCGAGATTTTCTCTCCTGCAGCATTGGAAGTAAGCGCCAGCCATACGTCATTGACCGTGGTGTCGGCCGCCCCCACGATCATGGCAATCACAAACATACCTATAAACGCAAGAATGGCCGCAATCCATTTATACACAAAGGGGGTAAACACTCTTAAGATCACAATCCCTCTTTCGATATGTTAGTTGCCCAGAAATTTTTTAATAAAGAATTCCAGCTGGTATTCCAATGTCAACGGGTCATTAAAGTAGAACTCTTTCGCATTGACTTCAAATACGTGATTGTTTTTAACCGCAGGGATGTTTTTGTACGTTTCCGTTTGCTGGAAGGAATTATCCGCATCCGGGTTTTTGCTTATAATCAAATAATCTCCGGCAAACTCGGGCAGAACTTCGGCCGATAAGGCGTAGTAGCCGTCTTTTAAGGCCATTTCTTTGACTTTCTCGGGCATTTTCAATTTCATTTCCTGGTAAAGGATTTCCGTGCCGCGGCCCCAGTTGTCGCCAAAGACGTAAAGCTGTTTGTCAAAATTTTCGATAACGGAAACGGTGGCGTTTTCGCCGATTTTGGCTCTAATGTCGTTTCCGGCCTGCTGCGCGCGTTTTTTGAAATCATCAATCCATGCCTGCGCTTCTTTTTCTTTATTCAATAGCTTGCCGATTTCCAGGTGCTGCGTCAAATAATCCAATTTTCCGTAGGTGTAGGTTACGGTCGGAGCGATTTGCTTTAATTTATCGATATTTTTGATGTTGGATAAACCGATGATCAAGTCCGGGTTCAGCTCAATAATTTTTTCTATGTTTTCATCGCTGACGACTTCAACATTTTTTAATTTCTCTTCAAAACGGGGGTTCATTTTGGACCATGAATCTACCCCTACCAGATTGACGCCTAAAGCCATAACGTTGCCTGCGAAAGAAGAAAGTACGACAACACGCTGCGGGTCAGCCGGCACTTCAATCGGTCCGTTTTCAGATTGGTAGGTAATGGTTCCCGATTTCTTTCCGCCTGCTTGCGAGTTGTGCTCATGATTTGTCGGCCCGCCGCCGCAAGCACTAATGACCAGCAAGAGGATAAGCACGAAGGGGATCCATAGTTTTTTCATTTTCAAACTCTCCTTTAATCCGTCGTGTGCATCCACGATCCTGTCGATAATGATTCTCAATATCACCCTTATTACTATAATTTCTTCGCTTTTTTTTGTCAACCGTTATTCTCAGGAAGGAAGGGATTCTCCCGATTTTGGTTGAATATCTCTAATCGATTATTGTTTCGGGGGAGTGGCGGATACGATGGATGAGCAAGAACGAATACAGTTGGAGCGGCGGCTCTTAATTGTGTCGGAAACAATTCGTTTGGTGGAGCGTGCGTTCATCCACTGGGAGGATGCAAAATTACGTTCGGATGAGTTGGATCAAATGGCTGAAACACTTTTCGAAAAAGCGGCGGAGGCGGAAACAAGAGCCGACTTCCAAAAGGTTATGTGGGAGCTATTCGGACGATTGCGAAACGCTCATTCTTGGTATTTCGACAAGCTTGCTCCGGAGCCCGAAAATGGAAGTCTTAGTTTTTCCTTATTGGAGCTCGGTGATGAATGGGTCGTGAATCGAGATGTGAGCGATATTTTACAATCGGGAGACGCGGTTTTCTCCATCGGGGGAAAGCACCCGTCTGAATGGTGCAAGGAACTGGAGCCGTATACGGGATTGGCGAACAGAATCTCTCAAAATATTCGAACTAATCATGCTCTCTCGTATTTCATTTCTAATGCGACAATCGAAGTAGAAATTGAGGATCGAAACAATTGCCGCAAAACGGTTATTCTTCCACGTTTGACACGTAACGACGATCGCCTCCGCACAACAACACAACCGTCCGAAACCGAGGGAAAATGGCTCCGGGACGGTAAGGTGGCGTACATCCGAATCCCGAGTTTCGCAGAACCAAAATACGAAAAACGAGCATTGGAGTTTGTCAAAGAGTACCGGCAAGCACAAGCGCTCATCATCGACGTGCGTGGAAACGGCGGTGGATCGACGCCGAGCCAGTTGACGAAGCAACTGATGGATCGACCGTACCGCTGGTGGGTGGAACGATCACGACACCCGGAATGGCTTTGGAAGCGTCATGGAGGCGGCGACATCCGATTTGCGGAAGATTACCAATACGCCGAGTGGCGCCCGAATTGGCAGGAACCTGCAAACGAAAGCGAACGTTACAAGGGCCGGCTTATTTTACTGACTGATAGGTATGTCGGCTCCGCGGCGGAAGATTTCATCATGCCGTTCAAGGACAACGGTCGTGCAACGATTATCGGTGAGCGGACTTGGGGATCGACTGGCCAGCCCATTTTCCGGCATTTCGGTGAGGATATTCAGATCGGGATAGGATCTATTCGCGCCTACTTACCAAACGGGGAACCGTTCGAAGGTATTGGTATCATTCCGGACATCGGGGTTGAATACACGCGTGAAGATATTTACAATAAGCGGGATGCAGTTCTCGATAAAGCGCTCGAGTTGATCTGACATCGATGTGAAAGAAGGTTCATCCCATCCGGGATGCACAAGAAGGGAGGGGAAGGGGGGCGGGGATAATGGAAAATCGCCGTTGGCGCGGGAACGTCCCGCTTGCCGAACGGCGACCGGTTGAACGGTGGCGATGGCCGAAACCGGGGCTGACAAGAATGGGGTTGACCGCCGCCATGTGGAGAGCCGCGTGCTGGGAGCGTCTCACTGGGAGTCGCGTGCGGCGAGAACGGTTACGGGAGCAATTTCAAATCCGCCCAGTGCGGATGCATCTCGAGACGCCGTTCCATGTCTCGGAACGCTTGGAGCGAGCGGCTCAACTTCCTGTAGGCGTCGCCCCCTTCGCTCCACCCCTGAAAGCCAATCATTCCGTTGAAACCGATTTTTTTAAGCTGCCCGAGCAGCGCGAAATTATCCAGCTCGCCTTCGTCCAACGGCTCGATCGTTGCTCTGTTCCCGAAACCGTGGGGACTCCGGCGGCTGCCGGACAGATTCGCCTGCTTCAGATACGGCGCTGCCGCTTCAAGCACGCCCGTTAAGTTGGTCCCATCGACGGCGTACCAATGGAAACCGCAGAACACGATTCCCAAGTGGGGATGATGGAGCCGCCGGCACAGCCGCACCGCATCCTCGTGGCGTTCGAGCCAGAACGATAAGTGCGGGTAAAGCAGGAGGTCGATGCTCCGCCGCTCGCAAATCTTCAGCGCCCTTTCCAGCCACTTCGCCACGTTGTCGTCACCCGCGGGATCCGAGGGGCGCAGATGGCTTCCTGCGGATTGGATCGCCAGCTCGACCGTCGAGCACCCCTCGAGAGTCTCCAACAGCTTCACGATGCCTTCATTTCTCGAATGATTTTCGCCTAGGGAAAGATCGAGCACGACGTACACGCCTGCGACGTCCAAACCGTATTTCTGCTTGACGCTGCCGAGCTTCGCCGCATCCCGCCACCGATCTCCGTGCCATATGGACAAATGCATCGCATCATACCCGATCTCTTTCAGCATCTCGCACCGCGCCTCAAAGCTGTAGATTCCCATGGAGTTGTAGAAAGAAAAATCCATCGCATAAACACGATAAGCCACCATCGGGCTGTTCCTCCTTTCCGGTGAATCGAGGGGCATGGCAAGGCGAGCATGCCGTTACGATACGGCATGCTGCTCTCCGGTCAATGCGGGAAAGTGCGGAACGACTTCTTCCCCCAATTCTTCAATCACTTCATCAACCGGACGCCGGCCATACTTCAAGTTGAGAATCACATGGTTGACCCCTATATTTTTAAGAAAGTCGATGAACTCAATGAGCGGCTTGCGTCCGATTCGGAACCCTAAATGAATCGGGATCGGCCCCTGGTTCGGATCCTCTGCCAAATCGACATACAGGGATTGACTGAACGGTTTAAACCGATCGGTATGAGCACGCCAATGCTTGATGAGTTCCGCCTGGAATTTCGGGTTGCGGGGATAATACAGCCATCCGTCGCTGTTTTCGGCGATCCATTCGACGGACTGGGAGCTGTGGCCGGTGACGAGCACCGGAATATCGGACAAACGCGGTTTGGGCAGAATGTCCCCGTCCGACAGTTGGACCCGCGGCGATTGGATCGAAGGAAAGTTTTCCTTCCACGCTTTTTTCATCACCGATATCGATTCTTGCAGCAAGGTTCCGCGTTTTTCGAAATCAACGGAAAAAGCCGGGAATTCGATAGGACGATCTCCGGTCGCCACCCCGAGAACGAGGCGTTCGCCGGATATGTTATCGATGGAAGCGGCCGCTTTCGCCACATGCAGCGGGTGGCGCAAGGTCAGAATGATACTTCCGGTGCCCAAAGCGATCTTTTCCGTATGGGCGGCAATATAGCCCAAATAGACCCACGGATCGTAAATTTGCCCCACATCTCCGAAATGGGGATCATGCAACGGAACATCCCTGACGAATAAGGAGGCAAAATTCAGCTCTTCCGCTCTTTTTGCCCGTTTGATTTGCTTTTCCACGTTCATTTCCGGAATGCTGCCCTCGTAAGACTCCAAAGGAAAGAACAAACCGAGAGTCAGACGGTTTTCCTGAAACAGGCGCGAATAGCCCTTATGGTGTGCAAATCCGCTCATCATCATTCCTCCTTATCTGTATATATAAATATCTAAAATAATCGATATAATCATAAAACAAAAACGTCAATCCATCAAGGCTTAAGAAAAGGTTGGCATGGATACGATTTACAGATCTTTTGCCAAACGTTCCGTAATTTTTTTAATGTTTTCCTCATCCCTTTTATAATAAGTAAACTGTCCAATCCGTTTCGCTTTTATCAATCCGGCGTTTTGCAGCATGGACAGGTAAAGGGACACGGTGGATTGCGACAATCCCACTTTTTTATGGATGTCGCTCACACATACCCCGTCTTCGTGTATATCCCCGTTTAGCGGTTTTGGAAAATGAATTTCCGGATTTTTTAACCAATGCAAGATGAGCAGCCTCGTTTCATTGGACAAGGCTTTGAACACTTCCAAAAGTTCCATGGCTACCTCCAGATGCGTCAAAATGGGATGACGGACGAACGTCATCGCTCTAGCACGAGTGCCTGCAAGGCGCGTTTCAAACATCCGGGCGGACCCGGAATTCCCGAAGCGGCGCAACGGTTGTTTACGAAGAAGCCGCCAAGCTCAATATATCGCATATGAAGTTTCCGGACAAGCTGCTGCGGTGACGGCGAACCGGATCCGGTTACATGCGGGAAAGAAGTAAATCCATTTTAAACTTTAAACCGTAAATTTCAAAGTTTGAACTCTAAACGTTAAGCGTTAAACTTTAAACTTTAAAATTCAAAATTTAAACTGTATCGCCCATGATGGAAAGCGGAATGTTTCATTTCATACCCACACAATCAGGGTGGGCCCGTTCGAACCTTCTATATTAACTCCATTCTATTTCGTTGTGAGAGGAGAGTAGACTTGGCTAAGAGCAGTATCGTTACGACAACCGTAACTCTGTCTATAGATAACGGAAGCAGTCATGTCAAAGGCATTTATGACGATTTGGACCATACTTTCATTTTTCCCAATGTCGTCGCGCAACCGTTCGGGGACCGTTTTCTTCTGACCGAACAGGGAGACCCCTTGGATTTTCTTGATGTGCAAATCACATCGCCGGCGATTGAGAGCGAGCAGTACCGTCATGTTTACGTTGGCAATCTGGCCATTGGCGATGACGGCATCGTTCATGAAATCGTTGGGGACAAAGCGGCCCAGAAGAAGGCGCAGCGGCCCGAGACGATGGTTACCCTGCTTACGGGGGCGGCATATGCCATCGCCAAAAAACACGAGGAAGCGATCAAGTCAGGCATAAAACGCATAAAGGCCGACGTTCGCCTGGGGACGGGGCTGCCGATTAGCGAGATAGCGAAATTCCGTTCCGAATTTGCCGAAAAAATAACGGGCGGCGTTCATTCCGTCTCTTTTGTCACGACCCCGATCTATAAAGAGGTGACTGTGGAAATGGAGTTTACGCTTCCTATCGACATCTGCATAGACGATGTATCCGGCGTTTACGACATCGAGGCCACCTCGAAAGCTTATTTGTCTCAAAAAGGCTTTGGAATTGCCGATATCGGTGGCGTTGACATGGATATTGCTTTCTTCAGGCCGGGGTTGGATCTGGACCAGCGATATTCGAAGGGGGCCAAAATCCACCTTAACGACGCATTGGAGAACATCCGCAATGAGGTCAACGCCCAAGGGGAGGAACTGATAGCAAGCACGGCGGAGCTGACGCGGATGTTGGTGAACAAGGAATACGAAATCTATGCGGAAGGCAAAGTTGCGTTTGACATGACGAACCTCGTGAACCGGCATATGCGCATATTGGCGGAAAAGGCGCTGAAACACGCCCGCAACGCCTGGAAGCATGTCCGGTATGCCAACGAGTTCTGGTTTATCGGCGGCGGGGCGATTGTGCTGCAGCCGTGGATAGAAAAATTAAACGCCGAACTCGGGCTGCCCCTTCGTTTTGACGACCGGCAATACAGCCAATTCCGCAATGCGAGGGGCACATTTCTGCTGCTCGATCATGCATTGAAACATGCAGGAGAGGCGGCAGCCGCCGGCGGGCATGAAACGGCGTCGGAGGACGGGAGCGAATCTCCTTGAAGAAACGGCGATCCACCGTCTACGTTCGCCCCGGAAAGGACGTAACGCTTTATGTGCCGGCGGAAACCCCGCCCGAAGTCATCGATTATTTGAACGAATTGAAAAAGGAAGGAATCTTTAGTCAAGGTGTGATGGAGATCGTGACAAAATACGTTCAACAACACCGATCTGCCTCTGCCGCGGCACACCTTGACGAAGTGGATGAAGAAGCAGCCATGTCCGAAGCCGTCTCTTCATTCGGACCGTTCCGTGACAGGGAGCCGGCACAGTCCCCCGATCCGGCTGCCGCGGCACGAAACGACGAGCCTCCGGAGCAACCGGAACAGGCCCCGCCCGAAACCGTTGTGCACAAGAGATTCAGTCTCGCCCAAATTTTCCGGCAAGCGCAGCATAATTCGGGAAAGTTGATCGATTCCCGCGAGAACAGTTGACATCTTGATCTAAACGATGAAAGAGGGATACGGCATGACTAGCGGACAAGCGACGCAAACAACGGAAAATATACGCAACTTCACGCTTTCCACCGAGATTTTTCATCAACCGAACCTGGATATTTATGCACAAATGGCATACATCGTTTTGCGGTCTTTCCCGGGCGGGCCTTCACTGCCGACCCTGTCCGACATTTCGCAACTGGGTCGCATGAGTACCAAGCAGGCGACAAGGGCGCTGCAAAGACTGGCTGAACTGAAGGTTCTTCCGCATAAATTGTTTCGCCAGATGATTGGAGAATTCTCCGATGACCGCCTTTCATGGGGGGCAAAGGGGCTGTTGACGTACCTGAAGGAACATCCGGAAGCGGGGATCGGCGAATTGTCGGAGCTGTCGAGCCAGTCGGGCGAAGACGAACACAGTATCCGCAGGGCGCTTACAGAGTTGAAACGATGCGGTTATTTGGAAGACTATCCCGAATTGAGCAAACTGGTGAAAGAATAAACGATTCATACCTTTGTGCGAAAACTCTCCTCGCACGAAACCATTCAGAAGGGCACCCGGAAATGTGCTCTTTTTTTGCGTTTCCGCATTCGAATGGGTTTCATCCCCAAATTTCGATTGACAAAAGGATCGTGCCCGGTTAAAATTATTACATGGCTACATAATAGTTAGATAATTAATAAAAGTAAGTAATAAGAGGAGGCGAATAGAAATGGCAAAATCGAAATGGGCTGTCGATACGGCTCACAGCAGCATCGATTTTACGATTCGACACATGATGATTGCCAAGGTAAAGGGTACGTTCCATACCTTTGAAGCGGAAATCGAAGCGGATCCGGAGGATCTGACAACCGCCGACGTTCAATTCACCGTTGATGTAAGCAGCATCGACACCCGGAATAGCGACCGGGACGCCCACCTGCGCTCCGCCGATTTCTTCGATGCCGAACAACATCCGAAGATAACGTTCCGGTCTACACGTATCGTCAAGACAGGCGATGGGGAATACGACGTGACCGGCGACCTGACCATTCGCGGCGTAACTCGTCCCGAGACGTTTTCCGTGACGTTCGAAGGTTCGGGCAAAGATCCGTGGGGGAATGAAAAAGTCGGTTTCAGCGCGGAGGGAACGATTAAACGGAGCGACTACGGGTTAACCTGGAACGCTGCACTGGAAACAGGCGGCGTACTCATCGGAGATGAGGTTAAAGTCTTTCTGGAAATTGAAGCGTCGAAACAAGCTTGATGGATGCAAGAAACGAGAGCGGATCCTTGTAAGAAAATATGACGTATAAAGGGCACCCTGGCGGTGCCTTTTTCGCTTGCCGTTTCATGCTGCGCGGTTGAACTTTGCCGTAAGGAACGTCAACGGTTTTGTGAAACTTTATGCCTTGTTTATTCGTCTAAAGATTTAGCAATTATTTCTATACAATTCAAAGAGGTGTTGGATATGGTCAAAGTGAACTGGAAATCATTCGCATGCGGAATCGTGGCAGGATCCATCCTATTCTCGGGCATATCCTTTGCCGCTCCCAAAGTCGTGAAGCTGGTCGTCGACGGAAAAGAAATTCATTCCGATGTGCCTCCCCAAATCATAGAGGGGCGGACGATGATCCCGGCGCGATATTTGGCCGAAGCGTTAGGCGCGAAGGTCGAATGGGACGAGAAGAATCAAACGGTCATTGTGTTCAGTGAAAAGTATCGACAGCTCCATCCGGAATCGGCTGAAGCCATAAGCGAGCAAGAAGTGGTCCGGTTGGCGGGTGAAGCGCAAAAACATTATTGGCATGTGGCCGCCGGCGGCAATTATGAAGAAGAGGTTATAAAAACGTTTCCTGTTGAAGGACGGGATTCCGAATATCGCTGGATGGGCAGCGATTTAAATACGAAAGAGAAGTACATAGCGTATCTGGAAGAAGTGTATACGCCCGAACAAGCGGAGGCTTTCTGGAAACGGCAGACGGAGAGCGGAGCGATTGTGGAGATTGACGGCAAGCTGGCGCAGATCAATGCGGATGGCGGAAGCTTGCGGTTCTGGGGTGAATCGAAAGCGAAGCTAATCCGGGACGGTGTTGGGCAAAAGACATATCGGTTAACCGTGCCCTTCGGAGAAGATGAATATGAAGAAAAAGAAGTCAAGCTGCGCTTTGTGGAGGGCAAAGGGTGGCGCATTGACCAGGCGGTGGAGTTGATCCGTTAATCACGAAAGGAATCCGACGGCTTATCCGTGGCTCGAGGGATGAGCCGTCGGGTTTATGGCGGGAAGTTCGGCTGATTGAGGAGCGGTCCGACGAACGGAATCCCTTGTTGGATGGCGGCAAGCTGGACTGCCGCTGACGGACTATCGCCCTTTTTTTCGGAGCGGGTTCTTTTTCTTGGCTCGCAGGGATCGGAGAAGCGCCTTCATCTTCTTAATTTTTCGGTAGTTGGTTTGATCCGGCAGATTGGCGAAAGCGTTTCCCGAATGCGGCGGCAAATCAAAATTCACTTCAATGATCCAGAGGTTTCCTTCTTTGTCTATTGCGAAATCGATGCCGATCTGTGTAGTCGAGGCTTTGTAATCATTGAAGCGGTTACAGATCTTGTGGCTTAACTTGTACAAGGTTTGTTTTTTCTCTTCAATTTGCCTGGAGCTCAGATCAAGCGATTTGCGCAGTGCGTCTTCAACGGGAAGGACATAACCTTGAGATCGGCCTACGTTGGTGACGATGTAGGAGGGACCGGCAACCTTCGCCAGATAACCGTAAAAATCCCATTTTTCCCCGGGCTTGCGCATCATCATGGAACGGATGTCGAACGACCGGCCTTCAATGGCGGCAAGAGGAATTTCTTGCTGCACAATATATCGTTTATCGGCCGCGCGGGCGTTGATTTCCCGGTACAAGTCATTCACCGTTTTGACATCGTTCTGCTCCCCTTTGACTTGGATATACGAATATCCGTTCTCCGACTTCCAGGCGCGGATGACCCCTTTTCCCCCGTGGCGGGTGTCCGGTTTGATATAAACGGCAGGAAACCGGTCCAAATACGTTTGTAACGTGTCGCGGCTCAACAAGGAGGTATCGGGCAAATAGTTACGAATCACAGGGTCTTGGCTGTAAAATTTATGAAGCTTCCATTTGGAGCTGGCCATCGTTCACGGAACTCTCCTTTCGCGCTTATGGTACATTGTATTGCGGTCCGTTCGAAAGGTGAGAAAACATAGGAAACGATATGTTGGAAAAAATGCGTATGTTATACTGATATCAACAGATCGAAACCAACGGAAAGGCAGGAGCAGCCGTGGCATTAGTTTCGTCAACTCCCCTGTTAAACGAAGCGAGAAAGCGCGGATACGGCATCGTAGCGTTCAACGTGCACACGCTGGAAATGCTGCAAGCCGTCGTCGATGCGGCGGAAGAGTGCCGCTCGCCTCTGATTCTGCAAACGACGGTAGGCACCGTAAAGCATCTGGGCATCGAATACATTGTCGCTGCGGCGCAAACGGCGGCGAATAAGGCCAGTGTGCCGATTGCGCTGCACCTGGATCACTGCCAGGATTTCGACTTGATTCTGCAGTGCATCCGCGCCGGTTATACGTCCGTCATGATCGATCAATCGATGCATCCCTTTGAAAAAAACGCGGAAATGACCAGAAAAGTCGTCGAGGTGGCACGCGCGCTGGATGTGAATGTCGAAGCGGAACTGGGCACAGTGGGCGGAGTGGAAGACGATCGGAGGGTCGATGACGATGCGGCCGCGTTGGCGGACCCGGAACAATGCCGCCGTTTCGTCGAATGGACGGGGGTCCCTACGTTGGCTCCGGCGGTCGGGACCGCCCACGGCATTTACAAAGGGGAACCGGACATTGATTTCAAGCGAATCGAAGAAATTGCCGCACGGGTTGAAGTGCCGCTCGTGCTTCACGGCGGATCGGGTATTCCGGAAACGCAGATCAGACGCTGCATATCGCTGGGCATGGCCAAAATCAATGTGGCGACGGAGTTGAAAAACGCTTTTACCCAATCGCTGCAATCCTTCTTCGCGGAAAATCCGCACGATCTTGACCCGCGCTCGTATATGTCCGCCGCCAAAACGATCGTGAAGCGGCTGGCGATGGAAAAGATGAAGCTGTGCGGCTGCGCGAACAAGGCATAGCAAGCCGATCGGCTAAGGGGGCAGTTCATATGACGGATGAATATTTGGTCGGCATCGATATCGGCACCTCCGGCTGCAAGGTAGGTCTCTTCACACCCGACGGAACGGTATTGTTCCAAGGTACGCGTTCTTACCCAACCTATTATCCGCAGTCGGGCTATGCCGAACAAACTCCCGAGGATTGGTGGCGCGCGGTATGCGATAATCTGCAACATATGTTCAGGCAAACCGGTATCGATTCCCGGCGCATTAAGGGGATTGGCGTGGACGGGCAAAGCGGCGCCGCGATCCCGATGGATGCGCAAGGCAGGGCTCTAAGAAACGCGATCATTTGGCTGGACCGCAGATCGGTAAAGCAGTGCGAGCAATTAGAACAAACGATTGGGCGGGAGAAGCTGTTCGCGGTTTCGGGAAATCCGATGTCGCCTTCGTATGTCACCGGCAAAATCGTTTGGATTCGGGAGAACGAGCCGGACATTTATCGTCAGACGAAAATCTTTTTGCAGAGCAACGGCTATATCGTGCACCGGTTGACCGGGGTATATTCGCAAGACGTGTCGCAAGGAAACGGACTTCACGCATTCCATATCGAATCGGCACAATGGGATTATGCGCTTGCCGAACGGATGGGCATCGCTCCGGAGCTGCTTCCTCCCATATTCGGGTGCAGCGATGTCGTCGGCGGGGTTACTCCCGGCGCGGCGGCCGAAACCGGTCTCGCCGCCGGAACGCCGGTAGTGGCGGGCGGGCTGGATGCGGCTTGCGCGACATTGGGCGCGGGTGCGATCCACGCCGGGGAAGTGCAGGAACAGGGGGGCCAGGCCGGGGGAATGAGCATCGTCATGAACCGGCCGGTCAAAAATGAGAAGCTCATATTAAGCTGCCACGTCGTGAAAGGCATGTGGATACTGCAGGGAGGGACGGTCGGCGGCGGCAGCCTGAATTGGCTGAAGCGCGAGTTCGCGGGCGCGGCGGATGCGGATTTTTTCCGGTTGGCCAATGAAGAAGCGTCCCGCATCCCGCCGGGGAGCGAAGGACTCGTTTTCCTGCCTTATATGGCCGGCGAACGTTCGCCCGTCTGGGACCCCGACGCTAAAGGCGTATTTATCGGCTTGTCCTATGAAAAAACGAGAGGACACCTGATCCGTGCCGTCATGGAAGGCTGCGCCTTGGCTCTGCAGCACAATCTGAAAACCGCCGAGGAAAGCGGAGTGCCGGTTCAAGTGCTGCATAGCGTAGGAGGAGCGGCAAACAGCGTCTTATGGACGCAAATCAAAGCGGACATCACCGGAAAACCGTTCAAAATCCCTTCTTCGGATGCAGCCGCCGCTTTGGGCGCAGCCCTATTGGCAGGCGTCGGAAGCGGGGTTTACCGCGATGTGGAGGAGGCGGTGCAAAGAACGGTCCGCATCAGCCGCGAGCAGACGCCCAATCGCGAACACCGGCATGTGTACCGGCAAGTTTACGACGTATATCTGGAAACGTATCAGAGACTCAAAGATATATTTCCGAAGATGGGATGGTGAAAAACGATGAAAGCCGCAGTGCTCTATGCACGGAACGATATACGCATCGAAGATGTCGGCATTCCCGCATTGGAGCCTCATGAAATTTTGGTCAGGATCAAAGCGACGGGCATATGCGGTTCCGATCTGCCCAGAGTATTGGGGGACGCGGCTCACCATTATCCGATTGTACTCGGACATGAATTTTCCGGAGTCGTGGAAAGTGTCGGAAGCGGTGTGACAAAGGTGAGGACGGGCGATCGGGTTGCGGGCGTTCCGCTGAAACCGTGCTTTAAGTGCCGCGATTGCCTTACCGGCAGCTTCGCGCAATGCAAGCATTACTCTTTTATCGGCTCCAGAGAGAACGGCAGTTGGGCGGAATACGCGGTCATTCCCGAAGCTAACGCCATCCTGCTAGACGACGGCATCAGCTTTGAAGAGGGCGCGCTGATAGAACCTTCAACCGTAGCGCTTCACGCCCTGCGGTTGATCCAATACCAGGGCGGAGAGCGTGTGGCGATTCTGGGCGGCGGCAATATCGGCCTGCTCGTGCTTCAATGGGCTAAAATTTTGGGGGCAAGAGAGGTCACCGTTTTCGACATCGATGAACACCGGTTGGACTGCGCCAAAAAACTCGGCGCCGATCATGTGATTGACTCGGCAAAACCCGGATTTGAAGAGCAATGGCGGAATATTACGGATAACAGAGGATTCGGCGTTGTGATGGAAACGGCCGGCTCCGGCGCAACCATGAAGCTGAGCTTCGAGATTGCCGCGAACAAAGCGAAAGTATGTTTTGTCGGGACTCCTGTGTCGGACTTGACTTTTTCCCCCAAGCTGTTCGAACTGATGAACCGCAAAGAATTTATGCTGACCGGTTCGTGGATGTCCTACAGCTCCCCGTTCCCCGGCGACGAGTGGATCTTGACCGTTCATTTCCTCCGGCGCGGCCTTTTGAATTTGAAAGACATCGTGTTTGAAACATTCGCGCTGAAGGACATCAGCAAAGCTTTTGAATTGTATCGGCAGCCCGGCGCGGTGAAAGGGAAAATACTGCTCATCAATGACTAGCCGTTTCTTGGCGGCGCCGACATCTTAATTATGTGCAAACATCGATTAACATTGTCTATGTTGAATGCGCTTCCGCTTTTTTATAATGGAGGCATTCCCACTCTTTTTCATTGAAGGAGGTCTCCGCAAAAATGGATCGAAACGCGCCCTTGTTGTTGACGGATGAACAAATGAGGAAGTTTATTACGGAAGGGTTTCTCATTCTGCAAACCGACTTTTCCGAATCCTTCCACCGCCGTTTGACGGAGCAGCTGAACGAGGTGTACGAGAAGGAAGGCAATCCCGGAAACAATCTGCTGCCCCGCATCCGGGAATTGCAAAAGGTGTTTGATCATCCGGTCGTTACCGGAGCTTTAACGAGCGTGCTCGGGCCCAATTATATGCTGCACGCGCACCGGCATGGACACTATAACGCATCCCCGGTCGCGGGAGGATGGCACAAGGACAGCTATTGGGGCTACTACAGAATGCGCAACCATCACCCCTGGTGGGCGATGATTATGTATTTCCCGCAGGATACGCCAGTGGAACTGGGACCGACGGGAATTATGCCGGGAACGCAAAATTACGAGACGAGAACGTTCGCTTCCGACGACATGGAAGGGGAAGCTTTGGCAAGCGGCAAAGCGGGTACGTTCGCGCTCATCCATTACGACATCTGGCACCGGGCCACCCCGAACGTGCTCGGTCAGCCCCGGTACATGCTGAAATTTGAATTTATGAGGACAACGGCGCCGGAAGCGCCGAGCTGGGACAACCGCGAGCTCGCCTGGAGGAAGCCTGCGGCATACAACACTCCGATTGCCCAGCATGACGTCATGTGGGAGGAGACATGGAACTGGTTGTCCGGTAAAATCGGGAGCATCGCGAACACGGCGCCGGACGACGCGGAAACGATTCAGAGCCTTGCCCGCGGTTTGGAAGATGAGTTCGAACCGTCCGCGCTGAATGCGGCGTACGATCTTGCCCGCAGGGGAAAACGCGGTGTGGAAGCGCTGCTGCAAGGTCTCCATCACGACAATGTGAAAGTCTCGCGCTTGGCCGC
Source organism: Paenibacillaceae bacterium (assembly GCA_041686835.1). GTDB lineage: Bacteria > Bacillota > Bacilli > Paenibacillales > JAWLCZ01 > JAWLCZ01. The sequence goes on from JAWLCZ010000085.1 coordinate 16,142, forward strand.
ATATGGCCTGTCGGTTTCCGGCACAGATGCGCTCGACGGGCTCATTGCCGCATTGGACAGCAACCGCGAAGAGACGATCGTCCATGCCGTCTTCGCGCTCGGCGAATTCAGGCATCTGGCGAAAGACGCGGTTGCTAAGCTTAACCGCCTTCTCGACCATCGTTCCGAGAAAGTCCGCCAGGCTGTAGTGGATGCGCTCGGTATGATCGGTGCGCCGAAGGACGGCGTCGTCTCCGGGCTGATTCGCTGCTTACAGGATTCGGACGTTCAGGTCCGATTTATGGCAGGCCTTTCCTTGTCGCGGCTCGGCGCCTCGGCCGAAGCGGCCGTGCCTCAGCTGGAAATCGCTTTGGAGGATGAGAACCGTTACGTCCGTGCCCATGCCGCGGAAGCGCTGCGCTATATCGGCACCGAACGGGCCAAGGATGTGCTGATCAAATTCCTGTTTAACTCCCGCTGGTGCCCGAACACAACGCCGGCCAGCACGTTCTATCCCTGATAGGAACGTCCAACGTTCGAAGGAGCTATATTTGCAACATATCGGCGGGTGATCCCAAATCGCCAGCATATGTTGCACAAAATGCAACATATATAGGGTGAAAGAGGAGGCCCTGCGCGCAATGGATATGTTGCACAAAATGCAACATATCCAAGAGAAAAAGGGCACGTAGCGCAATAAATTGCATGATGTGCAACATAATCCGGAAAAATCGTCATTTTCGCCCGTTTTGACCGAAATCAGTTGCATTCCGTGCAAGCGCGCCTAGCTAAACTAGGCACAACTTACTGATGAAAGTTCAGTCGGAGTAAGGACCAAGCCGCTCCGTAGCTAGCAGGCAGACGTAGGCGA
>JAWLCZ010000086.1:0-16946 GCA_041686835.1 Paenibacillaceae bacterium
CGGTTTATCGTGCAGGAGATGCTGGGACACCTCTCCTTTCAGGCAGGAGCTGAGGCAGAAAAGTCCTTCGGCGTGCCGGGCCAAATGCTCCAAATCGATGCGCGGTTTGTAATGAAATCCGTGCAGGTGAGCGATCGAACACAGCTTCATCAAATTGCGGTAGCCTTGCAAATTTTGCGCAAGAAGAATGAGATGATAGATCGGATTGTCTTTGCGGGCGCCTTTGTCGCTCAGCTTTCCGGCCGTCATGTACATTTCGCAGCCGATGATCGGTTTGATGCCGTGCTCCCTGCAGGCTTTATAAAAAGCGATGGCACCGTACATGACGCCGTGGTCGGTCAGGGCAAGCGACGACATGCCCAGCCGGGCCGCCTGCTTCACCAGCTCGGAAATGCGCGCGGCGCCGTCGAGCAGGCTGTATTCGCTGTGCACGTGCAGATGCACAAAAGGATTCATACCGCTCATTCCTCCGTACATGGTTCAAACGCTGCTTTTTCACTATTTTATCATAATCTTGTCCCGGCTTCCCATACAATGAAAATAGAAGAACAATTCCGGAAGGAAGAAGGGCTGTGGACGACATGTTTCAAGCTTGGGGATATGTGCTGCAGAAGATTGCGCTGGACTTTTTTATCGCGTTCGGGGTCGTGTTCGGGGCGTGCATGCTGGCCGGCATCGGGGCCGTATTGACGCTGCAGCCGCCGGGGCTTACGATGAAAAACCTGGCGGAAAACATCAAAATCTGGGCGGTCGTCGTGGCGATCGGCGGATCGATCGATCCGGTCCGTTACATCGAGTTCCATTTGTCGCAAGGGGAAATCAATCCGGCGATAAAACAGGTTTTGTATATCATCGGCGCGTTCATGGGGGCCCATATCGGCACGGAACTGATCAAATGGATATGTGACGGGGGAGTCAAGCCTTGAGAGTTCCGCCTTTTTATCATGTGGTGAACTGGATGCACGGCCTCGGATTGTTTGTGTCCGGCATGATTATCGGCAGCGCCATTTTCATGAGCGTCTATCAGCATAATTTCAATTTGTTGAAAATCGAGAACAACGAGCTGAGAAGAGAAGCGAACCGGCTGCGGGACGACAACGACGCGCTGAACAAGTACAAAAACAAGGTTACGATCATCAAAAGCGTCGTCGTCCGGCTGGATCCGGACCCGGAAGAAGAAATCGATCGGGTGGCGGAGAACGTCCTGATCGAAAAAGTGGAGGACGATTTGAAAATCGTGCGCGGAAAACCGATTGCCAAAATGGCCTCGGACGCGCAAACGTACTGGAGACTCGTTGACGGAAAAAATTACATCGGCATTCAGGATAAAGATTACAGAGTGCATGTCAAAATGATGGCGATCGTTTACTCCGAACTGCAGGTGACGATTGCCGCGGAACAAATATTGCGAAATTGATTTTTTTCCGCAAAACCGATAAAGTAAAGGGAAAACGCGTTAAAGGGGAACGCTCAGATGCTGCAATGGATATCTTACGTTTTATGGCTGATCATCCTTTTCACGATGCTCGCGTCCGCCTACTACAGCTTTAAATCCCGGCGCGAAAAAAATCCGCGTTTCCGCGGACTGTACGCCGCCCGCATGAACATCTGCATGGGGATCATGCTCGTCGGCATCGCCGTCATTCAGCTGTTTATGTTCGGCGGATCCAATGTTCGCATCGCATTCGGGACCGTCTGTTTGCTGCTCGGCTTGTTCAACTTATTCGCCGGCATGCGCAACCATGCCCATTTCAAGCTTGATCGATGACTTGGGCCGTCAGCATCGCTTTGGAAGCGAGATGGCCTTTATGGTAAATCTCCACTTCCACTTTGCCGAATTTGCGGCTCACTTCGATGATGCGCGGGCGGATTTCGATTTCGCTCTCGATCTGCAGAGGACGGATATAATACGTCGACATATTCTCCAGGACGAAATCGCCTTTCCGATGATGCAGAATGACCCGATAGGCCGCCTGGGTCATGAGCGTGGTCAGCACGCCCTCCGATACGGTGCCCAGATGGCTCGTCATTTGCGGGGTGATGAAGCCGCGGAAATAGAGCCGCCCCTGCTCGTCAACCGACTCCTCGAACTCGTTCCATATGATGTCTTCAATCGTTTCTCCCATCTGCGGCTGTTTTTGAATGTACTGCATCGCTTTCAGGACGTCCTGCCTGCTGATGACGGCGATCAGCTTTCGGCTCGCGTCGACGACCGGAAGCAGTTCAATCCCTTCCCACACCATCATGTGGGCGGCGGAAGCAACGGAGGTTTGCAGATTGACCGTCAACGGGTTGCGGGTCATCATTTTGTCGACGGTTTGATCCGGCGGCGCGCCGATGACATCCTTCGCCGTCACCATGCCGATGACCCGGTTCCATTCGTCGACGACGGGAAAACGGCTGTGTCCGGTCTTGTGCGCCAAGCTCCGCCATTCTTCCGCCGTGCTGTTCGATTTCAGCACGTCGACCCGCGCATGGGCCGGGACAATATCTTCAACGAGCATAATTTTTTTCTTGATGAGGCGATCGTAAATCGCCCTGTTGATCATCGAAGCGACGGTAAACGTGTCGTAGCTGCAGGAAACGACGGGAAGATGATACTGGTCGGCCAGCTTCTTCACCTGTTCGCTCGTGTCGAATCCGCCGGTAATCAGCACGCCGGCTCCGTGCTGGAGCGCGCAGATGTGGGCATTGCTGCGGTTGCCGACAATGAGCAGGCTCCCCGCGTCGATATACCGCATCATCGCGTCCAGTTCCATGGCGCCGATGACGAATTTGTTCAATGTCTTGTGCAGCCCCCGTTCGCCGCCCAGCACATGCCCGTCAACGATGTTGACGACTTCGGCGAACGTCAGCTTGTCGATGTTGTTCCGCTGCTTTTTTTCGATGCGCACGGTGCCGATTCGTTCCTTCGTGCTGACGAGCCCCTGATTCTCCGCTTCTTTTATCGCTCTGTAGGCGGTTCCTTCGCTGACGCCCATTTCCTTTGCGATCGTTCTCACCGAAATTTTGCTCCCGACTTTTAAGCCTGAAATATAGCGCAATATTTGCTCGTGCTTGGTCAGCGCGTCCTGTATCGTTTCCGCCACCTGTTACACCTCGGTTTGGATGAACTGTACTGATCTGTATGATGTCTATTATATTATGCGGACGACGCGGGAACAATACGGCGCCGCGAAGGCGCGCCGGCTGCCGCATATGCTGCCATGCGGCGCGAAATTTAAGTTCGGCCGCGCCCGTTTATTTCCTCGTCTGCAGGTTGTTCACTTTGGCGCGAATCGCCTGCTCCAGCTTCCATCTCTGGAACTTTTTCACTTTGGCCATTTCCCGCCGCGTTTCCTCATCGACGCCCAGAAGCCGGTGAAGATGCGCGGCGATGATGAGCAGCATCAGCGCCAACCAGACGATCCCGAACACGGCAGGCAGCGCATAGCCTTGTCCGATTTCAAGACGCGGTACGGCATAAATCACCATGCCGAGCGCCAGGCTCAACCCTATTACCGATTTCATGTCTTTCACGGCGAACCCTCCTTGTCTCCACATATCGTTCATTTCATCATATGCGGACGGAGAGCGGTTTATGAAAACCATCCCAGCATGAGAACTCCCGTTGTGATGAGCGCCGATGCGGCGAATCGTCTCAGCCCCTGGCGTTCGCGCAGTACCAGCACCCCCAGCAAAACGCCGAACACGGTGCCGATTTCCCGCATCGGCGCGAGCAGGGCGACGGGCGCCATCGTCAGCGCGGCCAAAAACAGCAAGTATCCGCCCGGGGCAATGACGCCCCCGAGCACAATCGTCTTCCGGTTCGCTCTCCATTCGTTCGCCATTCCGCCGGAACGTATCGCCGCCCACGAAAGCGCCAGCATGTTGCCGATGTTGCCCCATTCGTTTAAAACGATCGGGGACACGTAATTTAATGCGATTTTATCGACGACGATGTAGCCGGAAACGCAGACGCCGACGCCAAACGCCCATAACGCCGGTATCGCCGCGGGCAGCGCGGCCGCATTGCGGCTCAGCCTGATTTCGCTCAGCATGACGATGCCTATAACGATAAGTCCGATCCCGAACCAGGCGGGGCCGGATAAATTTTCGCCTAGAAGGGCGGCGCCCGCGATCGGCACCAATAAAGGGCTTGTGCCGCGCATAATCGGGTAAACCTGCGACAGGTCGCCAATCGTGTACGTCATGGCCAGCATAATGACGTACACGCCGTGCAGCGCCATCGACGCGGCAACCAACGCATAACCGGCGGGCGGAACCGTCATGCCGGCGACGTCGCGGATAAACCACGGCGCAAAAACGATGATCGACACCCATTGGGTGAACCATAAAAAGACGATTTTGTTGATGCTTTTTTTCGTAAACATGTTCCAAACCGCATGAAGCAGTCCGGAACCGAGAACGAGCGCCGCAGCCGTCAGCATAATCACACCGCCTTTTGGGCCATCGTAAAACGAAAAATGCCCGAAAACCCATGTTAACCGGTTCCGGGCGCAAGTCGCACATCATGAGTACAGCTCTTCCAGAGTCGAAGCGATAATGCGGTTGACGTCGTCCATCATAACGGCGAGACGCCTTTCCGCCTCAAACAGCCGGCGAATCTGCGGGTTCAGATTGATGACCTCAAACAGCTTCTCCATCTTTTGCATCTCGTCATCGGAAGGCTTTTCCCCGCCGATGATCCGTTTCTGCAGTTCCGCCTGGCGGTTCCGGAAGTCATCGAGCATCCGTTTCGTCTCGGGAGCGGCTTCGATTTCCCGCATCACCTGCTTGATTTCCTTCCATTCCCCGCTTTCCTTCAACGCTCTGGCCAGCTCGTAAGCTTTGTCGTAAACGTTCATCGCAAACCTCCCCGAAACGTGGGCGCGGCATGAGCCGACGCTACCCCAGACTCATCTTCCATTCACGCAAATCGAGCTTCCGCACTTTTTCAATGACGTACGGATCGTTCTCCGCAAGAGATTTCGCTTCGTCGTACGAATCGGCGATATAGATCACCATCCCGCCGCTTCCGTCCGCAAACGGTCCTTTCGCATACAGCTTTCCCGCATCCGCGCATTTTTGCAAATACTCCAGATGCTGCGGCCGGAACGTCTGGTTTTTTTCCGCGTCCAGCATTTCCAAAATCGCTGCGTAATACGCCATGTCCCCATCTCCTTATGACTATTTTAGGAATACCCCATATTCAGCATCGCCTGGATCAATCCAATCATACCACCCGGCAAAGCTCCCAGCCAAGTGATTGCCCGAAATTCCTTTCCTCCTATGGGCAATACGCCGCTTCGTTACGAATCACCAAGGGGTCTATGTCCTCATATGATGGTGTAGTTCACTGTTTTAAAGGTGGAGAAGAAAAGAACCATGCCGGGAAGGGGAACGGCATATGCCCAAGACAAAAATAACGGTTCGAGTGCAACAAACGAGCATCGGCAACGACAGCGGCTATGTCTTGCTACATCCATCGTATATCAAGCAATGGAAAATTCCAACCGACCTGCCGATCACTTTCAAGTTCGGGTCGTTTCAGACCGCGGTGAAAGTGACGGGCGCTTCCCACATTAAAGGGATGCGGATCAGCGAATCGCTCGCTGAAAAAACGGGGCTGCAGAACGGAGAGCCGATTCACATCCGGTATATAACAGGCTCGCAAACGATCGTCGTCGGGCCGCTCGTCGGCGTCATGGTCGGCCGTATTCACGATCCGGCAAAGCCGTTCGGAACGAACACGGCGTTTTGCCATGAATTGACCGAAGCCGGAAAATCCCGCGGCGCTCTCGTTTATATTTTTTCCCCCCATGATGTGAGCGCAAACTTCCAGTCGGTCGCAGGCTGGGTATTTAACGGGCGGTGGACGAAAATGACATTTCCCGTTCCCGATGTCGTATACAACCGGCTGACACACCGGAAGTATGAAAACAGAGCGAGCGTGCAGCGTCTGTTTAAAGAAATGAAACTCCGTCACCATACGGAAATGTTCAACGAAAAATATTTGAATAAAGCGGAAGTGTTCGAGGCGCTGAAAAACGATCACTCCTTGCACCGGTACTTGCCCGAGTCCCATCTGCTGAAAAACTATCAGATGCTGAAAACGATGTGCGGCAAATACCCGGTCGTGTTCCTCAAACCGGTAACGGGCAGCTACGGCATAGGAATCATTCGCGTCAACCGTCATCGCGGCAACACGTATACCGGTCATTTTACCCATATGAACGGGACGCGCAAACAAAACTTCCCCAGTATTGCCAAACTGTTTTCCGCGATTTCCGGTAAACTCAAGGCCCGCAAATATCAAATCCAGCAAGGAATTCCTCTGATCTCCGCGGGCGGACGCCCGGTCGATTTCCGCGCGCTGGTGCAGAAAAAAGCCCGCCACGAATGGAGCCTTACTTCGATTGTGGCGCGTATTGCCGGAAACGATCATTTCGTTTCCAATATTGCCAGAGGAGGAAGTTTATGTACCGTTAAAGACGCCCTCGTCAAAACGGACTTGCCTTCGAAACAGTGGCAGGAAACGGAAGCTCGGCTGAAAAGGGCCGCACTGGAAATCGCCCAAGGGATCGAAGAGCATATCGAAGGTCATTTTGCGGAACTCGGCATCGATCTCGCGGTGGACACGAGCGGAAAAGTATGGCTGCTTGAAGTGAATTCCAAACCTTCGAAAACGGATCAGTCTTCGCTGACTGCAAGAAAAATCAGACCGTCGGCCACAAAAGTGATCCAGTATTCCATCCATTTATGCGAATTTTGAGGTGTATGTATGCAACGTGTGCGAAACAGCGATTTGCTTGGTGTTATGGTGAGCCAAACGAACGGACAACCGCCGCTGAAGGTACGTCATTTTTACCGGCACCTTTGTTTGGCGGGAGCGAAGATCGGCGTCACCGTTTTTATCTTTTCCCCGGACGACATCGATTGGCAGGCTTTGATGGTGCAGGGGTATTGTTACTGCGGCGTTTCCGGAGAATGGTCGGTCCGGCGTTTCCCTCTGCCGCCGCTGATTTACGACCGCAGTTTTTACGGGGACAGAAAAAAACGGGCTCGGCATCGCGCCGCGATCGCCGCTCTGAAAAAGACGGTGAACGTCCGCTTCCTCGGCAACGGCCTTGACGGAAAGTGGAACGTGCAGCAGGCGCTGATGCGCTGTCCGGCGCTCCGTCCTCACTTGCCGCATACCGTTTTGTACCGCGGCGGCAAATCGCTGCTCCGCTGGCTGAAAACGTTCGGGGAAGCCGTGATGAAGCCGCAGTACGGAAGCCACGGGAAAGGATTCCTTCATATTGCCCTTGTGAACGGCCGCCGGTTCCGCGTTCAAGGGCGCGACCGCGACAACGGCGTCATCGATCTGGCGTTTGCGGAGCCGTTTCCTTTTTTGCAATGGATCGAACACTTTACGGGCGGGCGGAAATATATTATACAAGAGCATTTATCGCTCAGAACAGAAACGGGAGATGCATTCGACATCCGTTCCTTAATGCAGAAAAACGGCAGCGGAAACTGGCAGTTAACCGGAATGGCTGTACGCCTCGGAGCGAAAGGAAGCGTCACTGCCAACCTCCATGGCGGAGGGCGCGCCGTCGATGTCGGGCTATTCCTGCGGGAACTCGTCGGCGACCCGAAATCCCGCGAATTGATTCGGGCGCTCCTCACACTGTCGCGGCAAATTCCGCCCCAGCTGGAAACGCATTACGGCAGACTGTCCGAGCTGGGAATCGACTTTGGAATTGACAGACAAGGGAAGGTCTGGATACTGGAAGTGAATTCGAAACCGGGAAGAGCGGTATTCCGCCACACGGGAAACAAGTCGGCGGAGCGCGCGTCCGTGTCCAATCCCGTTCGCTATGCCCGCTATATACTGGAACGGCAGCTAGGAGGATAACTTGATGAGTTTGACAACCTGCAAACTTCACTTTATGAAACGTTCCGATCATGTAGTCTATATTTCCAAAGAACTGGCAAGATTTTTGCAGCTGAGAAGAACGAAGGAGATGAGGTTTCAACTCGGCAAAAATTCGGTGATTGCGGCGGTAAAAACTTTGGCGAAGAGAGGCAAGCATCTGTACTTCTCCACTCCCGTTTACAGTGAACTCCGTATACCGCATCAGGGCAGCGTCTACGTAAAACACGACAGCCGCAACGAAATCCGGATAGGTCCGCTGATCGGCGTCATGACGTTGTTGTCCAGCCGGAGCGCAGCGAAATATTTCCTCAAGGCGGGGGCGGACAAATCTTACGTATTTGCCTTTTCTCCCGAAGACGTGGACTGGGATCAGGAAACGGTGAGAGGGTATTTTTTGAAGACGGGAGGCGGTTGGATTCTCAGAACGGTGCCGCTGCCGGACGTTATTTTCAACCGGCTGTTCGGCAGATCGAAAGAAGACTCGAATTTCATGCAGCAGTTCCGGGAACGTCTCGTCAAAAGAAATATCCCTTTCTTTAACTGGAGCTATTTCAACAAGTGGGAAATCTACGATCTGATCCATAACGACCCCGAAGCGTCGAAACATTTGCCGGAAAGCCACATCAATCCGACTCCCGCCAAAATGAAAGAAATGCTTCACAAGTACCGGTTCATCTATTTAAAACCGTCCGGCGGTTATGCCGGCAAAGGCATATTTCGGCTGACTTACATTCCCGCCAAAGGATACTTTGCCCGGTTCCGCAGAGGCAACCGCAACATTCTGCTGCGCTTCTCGAATTTCTCCCGGCTGATGGACCTGTTGAGAGCTTCTAAAGTCCGGCTGCCGAATTATATCGCGCAGCAAGGAATTCGCCTTATCCAAATCGATAACAACCCGATCGATTTTCGCTTTCATTTGAACAAAAACGGCAGCAACGAATGGGTTGTGGCCGGTATCGGAGCCAAACGGGCGGGCAAGGGCAGCGTGACGACCCATGTGCGGACGGGCGGACAAATCATTACTTCGGAGTATGCCTTGAGAACCGTTTTCGGCAGCGACGCCGATCATATTCTGCATAACGCCGTGCAAACCGCCATTATGCTGGCGGAGAAAATAGAACAGAACTACCCGCACTTAATCGGGGAACTGGGATTCGACATCGGCGTCGATCAAAACGAACAGGTGTGGTTGTTCGAAGCGAATTCCAAACCCGGACGCACGATTTTCAAGCATCCGGAACTGAAGCAGAGCGGCAAAACTTCCGCGGCCAACCTATTCAAGCATTGCTTATATTTGAGCCATTTTACCGTGAACGACGACATGTAGGAGGTGTACTGAGTGCAGATGAATGCCCGAAAGCCGGAACAGCGTGCCGTCATCGCCATATTGACCATGGATGACGAAACGAAGGGATTTCGCGGAAATCCCCGGAATTTCATCGACCTTATCCGCACGGGCAAAGAAATGGATGCCCTGGTTTACGTGACGATCCCCCGGCATTTGCATCACCGTTTGCACAATAGGACGATTCCGGGTTACACGTACGATTTCGACAAGGAGAGGTGGATCGAAGGAACGTTTCCGCAGCCTCATGTCGTTTACAACCGGATTCCGAATTATAAAGATGAGTCGCTTCCTCTTGTGCAGCAAACGATACAAGCCTGTCTCCAACATCCTCGCATCCATTTTTTCAACCCCGGATTTTTCAATAAATGGACGTTATGCCAGTGGCTGTACAGCAGCAAGAAGGCGAGAACGTACGTTCCGGCGACGCAGAAGCTGAGCTCCGGCGAACAATTGGGAAGGATGCTGATCAAACATCCCGTCATCTACCTGAAACCGATGCGCGGCAAAGCGGGCCTCGGCATTATGAAGGTCGAGCGGAAGACGAAGCCGTTAAACTACACTTTGGTCATTCAACAGAACAAAAAAATCAGACGCTACAAATTCTCCGGTAGACAAGAGCTGTGGGACAAATTTATGGGACAATCGGTCAGCGAACCGTATATCGCACAACAGGGCATATCCAAGGTCAGTTTCAACAACAGGCCGTTCGATCTTCGCGTTCTCGTGCAAAAAGACGGCGGAGGCGATTGGAAAGTGACGGGTATCGGCGCCAGAGTCGCGGGATCGGTAAGCATTACAACCCACGTTCCGCGCGGCGGTTCGATTGAGGATCCGGAAAAGGTGCTGCAGGCGGTTTTCGGAATCGACAAGGCAAAGACCATATTGAAAGAAACGAAACTTAGCGCTTTGGGCATCGCCAAAACGATCGAAAGGAAGTCAGGGCATACGCTTGGCGAAATGTCCATGGATCTGGGCGTGGACATGACAGGCAAGCTGTGGTTTTTCGAAGCCAATTCCAAACCGATGAAATTCGACGAGCCGCACATCCGCGACAAATCGCTGCGGCGCATTATCCAATACTGCATTTTTTTAGCCAAAAGAAAACAGACAAAACATGCAGGGAGCAGGTGAACGCTTTGGCAAAGCCGGTTCTGGGCATCATGACGCTTTATTTAAAAAATAATGATATCAGCCGGGAAGAACGCCAATATTTTAAAAAATTAATCGTCCGCGGAAAAACAATGGGGCTGAACGTCTTTGTGTTTACTCCGGACGACGTCGATTCGGCCGGCCAGCATGTAAACGCGCATCAGTATAACAAAAGCTCGGGCAAATGGAACAGAACGCGAATCCCTCTCCCGTCGTTAATTTACGACCGCTGCCGTTTTCAACCGACTTCACGGTATCAGAGATATATCCAGTTTCGCTCGCGGTTCCAACAACTGACGTATTTGAACGGCCCTCCGGTGAATAAATGGGCCGTATACGAACTGCTTAGCGACCATCCGCACATTAGCCCTTATTTGCCGAACACGGTGCTGTTCTCCAGAAAAAAAGACATTTCCCCGCTGATTAAAAAATACAGAGTCGTTTACTGTAAGCCGATCAACGGCACGGGCGGAAGAGGCATTCTCCGCATCGAACGGATGAATCATAACGAGTTTCTGATTGAAGGGCGGGACAATTACCGCCGGATCATTCCTCCGCAAAAAGCGAGCACGTCGCAGTTCGTTAAAAAACTGGCGGCATGGAGCGCCGCCAATCCGTATATCGTCCAGCAAGGCATCGATTTGGAGCTGCCTGACGGACGCGTGCACGATTTCCGGGTACTCATTCAAAAAAACGGAAAGGGGCAATGGAGCATTACGGGCTGCGCCGGCCGAATCGGTCCGAATCGGAGCATTACGTCCAATCTCCACGGCGGCGGCACAGCGGTACCGATGCTGCGGCTTTTGCAGAGAAACTTCTCGGATGACAAGATCAAGCAGATTGGCCGCACGGTTTACCAGCTGAGCCACCAAGTCGCCAACCGGCTCGAGGACGCTTTCGGGCGGTTGTGCGAACTCGGTTTGGACATCGCGGTCGATCTTGCCGGAAACGTGTGGCTTCTCGAAGTGAATCCGAAGCCGGCCAGAGAAGTGTTCGCGCGAATCGGCAATAAAGACGCTTACAATAAGGCGATTTCGCGGCCGCTTGAATTCGCCCTTTGGCTTTCGGAGCAAAAATAACGCTGCAAGCCGGAATCCACGCCGGACTCAACCCGCGCGACGAAAGAACCGCGGGTTGTTTGCGTTTTTTATGAAATGTAAGAAAGCGGCATGGAACGTTATGGAACCATGTAAAAAGAAGCCCCCCGCTGCAGCTGAACGGCTGCTTAGGGGACGGCCTCTTTTTCATCCATTCTGTTGTTCGCCGGTTTGCGAACCTCTATTTACCGATTCGAAGCTTTCGGATCGTGCGGCAAAGTTTCCGGTACAATCCTTTATCTTCATGGTGCTTGAACAGATTGAACATCGGTTTCGTATTCGCTTCAATCAGCCACAAGTTTCCGCCGCGATCAATGGCAACATCGAGACCCAGCTCGCGTTTTTCCGGAAAATGGCGCCCGAACACCTCCGCAACCTTCATCGCCAGATCGGTTAAGCGGGTTTCAATCTCATCGTACTGCCGGTCTGTAAACCGCCCGCTCTTCTTCAGACTTTCCCGCAGCGTAATCGCCTTTCCTCCGCTCCAATGGTTCGTCACCGCCATGTTTTCCGCCGCTTTTTTTCCCATAATCCCCGCGATTTCCCACTGTTCCTCCGGCTTCAGCATCAGTATGCGGAAATCGACCGGGCGGCGGCTCACGCGAATCACATCAATGCCCTGCTGAATGATATACGTTTTCCCTCCGGCGATGCGCATGAGCGCTTGAAACAGCGTTTTGGCGCTGCGGAAGCGTATTTTTCTCGTATGATGCTGCAGCACATAATGACTGCCCGTTTTCGATATTTTCACGACCCCCTTGCCCAACGCGCCGACTTCCGGTTTCAGATAAACGACGGGATATTTGCGCAAATATTGCCTCAATCTCTCTTCGCCATCCAGCAAGTCGGAATCGGGCAAATGCCGTCTCAACGAATCGTCTTCGCGAAAGATAACATACTTCGTCCATTTGCTGCTGCTCGGCTGCGTAAACTGCTTTGCTTTCTTCACCCCATCTAAAAGCCCTCCCCGGCATGTGTCGTTATCCATATATATTCAGCCGATTTTTCATTGGTGAAAAAGCACTTGCCGCCGTTAACCGGCATAACGTATCGTAAACACGGTTCAGAATCGGGAGGGTCCGGCTTGTCTTCACAACCTGTGCTTGGAATTATGACGCTGTATTTGGGCAAAAACAAAAAACTTGAGGAACGGTCTTATTACAAACAGTTGAGTGTGCTGGGGCAAAAAATGGGGATCGACGTCGCCGTGTTTACTCCCGAAGATGTGAATGAAACGCGCCGGCTTGTTCTGGCGCACCATTATGACGAAGCGTCGCTTAGGTGGAAAAGAAAATGGGTCCCATTTCCCGCCGTTATCTACGATCGCTGCCGCTACCAGGCGACGCCGCGGTTCGCGAAATACAAGCGGTTTCGGGCCAAATTCGCCCGCCTTACGTATATGAATCACCGTCTCGCCAACAAGTGGATCGTTCATAAGACGTTGAACCAAAACACGCGTATTCGGCCATTTCTTCCCGAAACGAAGCTGTACCGGAACGGTAAGGAGATGCGGAAGTTTTTGCACAGATGGAATATGATTTACTTGAAACCGGTAAACGGGACGGGAGGAAGAGGCATTTTGCGGGTGGCGCGGATGTCTGACGGCACCTGCCTTGTACGCGGCCGGGATCCCGAACGCCGCATTATCGCCACGCGCAAAGCCACCGTCGGGGAAATCGCCCTCAAATTGGCCCGGTGGGGGGAACGGGGAAACTACGTCATGCAGCAAGGGATTGATCTGCAGCTTAAAGACGGAACAATGCACGATTTCCGGCTGCTGATCCAAAAAAATGAACACGGGCAATGGGAAAAAACCGGATGCGCCGGGCGGGTCGGACCGAAAAACAGCGTCACGTCCAACCTTCATGGCGGCGGGAGGGCCGTTCCGATGAAGGCGCTGCTCATGAACCGTTTCTCCGCCGACACCGTCGAATCGGTCATTCGGACGATCGATACGCTCGGGATCGATGTCGCCGAACAACTGGAAAAAAAGTTCGGGACACTGTGCGAGCTCGGCCTCGACATCGCCGTCGATCGTTCCGGGCACGTCTGGCTGCTCGAGGTGAACCCGAAGCCGGCGCGGGAAGTTTTTTCAAAAATCGGTGAAACCGATACGTACCGCAAAGCGGTCACCCGTCCGCTCGAATATGCGATGTGGCTGTATAAAAACCGCCGGGACAGGCGAGGAGGCTTTTGAGAAAGTGCTGCTGTATCATGAAATGCTGATGTTAGGTGGGGGTATTTGCCTCCAACCGCTGTTATAACCAGGAATTTATGATATAAAATCTTTATTGTGCAGTAAATTCCCGGTTATAAAGGCGGACGTAAACTTTTCCGGCAAATACCCGCCACCCCCATCCTATTTTTCTGTCTCAGTGCACTTTCTCAACAATGCGCCTCCAGGCCAATTGCCCGGCGGTTTTTTATTCGGAGCGGGACGATAAGTAAAGATCGAGCAGCTCCGGAAAGGAAACGATGATCCGATCCGCGCGATCGAGCTCGCCCGGTTTGCGGAAACCGGCATAATCGCAGCCGATGACCGGAAGATCGTTAGCTCTGCCCGCTTCCACGTCGGAAGAACGATCCCCCACCATCCAGGCGGTCCGCACGGAATGACGGTCCAACAACAGCCGCACAAGATCGGCCTTCGAACGGGTTTTGTATTCGCCTGCGCTGTATAACCCTTCAAACAAAGGGGCCAAACCTTTGGCTTGAATGACTCCCTTGACATAAGGTTCAAGACCGTTGCTGGCGACAAAAAGCCTGACGCCGTTACGGCGCAGCGCCTGCAGCGTAGACTCGACGCCGGAATACAACTCGCCTTTTCCTTCGGCAAGCCCTTCCAGCTGATAGTGAAGCAGCAGCTCGTCCGCGCGTTTGCGCACGTCCGGCTGCGAACCGGGAAGCACATTTTCCCATATATGCTCAAGCAGCAAGCCGAGGCTGCCTAAAATTCGTTCTTCCGGCGGCGTCTCCCCTTTATACGTACCTTCCCGGCGCATTTGCTCAAATGCGGCTTCGTAAGCGGGCAGCAATAATGTTTCCGTTTTGAACAGCGTCCCGTCGAGATCAAAAATCATCGCTTCCGGCCGGATCAGTTTCTCTTTCATGGCTCCACCCTATTTCTTTGATTTTTTACGATACAGCCATTATATTATAAAACCGTTGGCTTTGGCGATTCCCCCGCCGAACCGGAACGCAAGCGGCTTGCGTCTGCCTCAGCAGGGGAAGATCGGACCATAGAGCTGCGCCGGCAAGCTGAACAGCCCGACGGAAAATCCGGCGGGCATCATTACGGAATTCAAGTCAGCGTCCCGTTCCTGGAAGCGTTAAGCTCCGGCGCGGCGGAAAAGCGCCCCCTCAGCTCCATCAACTCAGAAAAACTTTTTTGTCTCCTGTTCCGCCTTCAATATTTCCACCGCTTCGCGGAAACGCTGCGAGTGAACGACTTCGCGCTCCCGCAAAAATTTCAAGCCGTCCATCAAATCAACGTCGTCGGTCAAGTCGATGAGCCATTGATACGTCGCGCGCGCTTTTTCCTCCGCGGCGATATCTTCGTACAAATCGGCGATCGGATCGCCCTTCGCCTGAATGTACGCCGCCGTCCACGGTACGCCCGACGCGTTTTCATAGAACAGCGCTTTGTCGTGGTTGGCGTAATGGGCCCCGAGTCCGGCTTCCTTCAACTGTTCCGGTGTCGCGTCTTTCGTTAGTTTATATACCATCGTTGCAATCATTTCCAGATGGGCGAACTCCTCCGTACCGATATCGGTCAGCAATCCGATCACTTTATCGGGGATGCTGTACCGCTGATTCAGGTAACGGAGCGCGGCCGCCAATTCTCCGTCGGCGCCGCCGTACTGTTCTATCAGAAATTTCGCCATTCTCGGATCGCATTTGCTGACGCGAACCGGATACTGCAATTTCTTTTCATAAATCCACATCACTTGATCCTCCTAAGAGTTTTCGGAGAAAACTTACATCGTAAGCGTTGCTGAGTTTTCGGAGAAAACTTGCTTCGTAAGCATTACTGAGTTTTCGGAGAAAACTTACATCGTAAGCGTCACTGAGTTTTCGGAGAAAACTTGCTTCGTAAGCATTACTGAGTTTTCGGAGAAAACTTGCATCGGCCGGTCGGTTGGAAAGCTACACCTGCCACGGCCACGGGGTGTCGTTCCACTGCCACGGATACCTGGTATAACTATGCCCGAACTGCAGCAGCGGACCGTAGATGGTTTCAAACTCGCCCGCCAGCTGACGCCTTCTTTGCGCATATTGATTAAATTGTTGAATCGCCTGCAGATCGTTCGGATGCGTATCAAGATATAACTGCAGCTCTACAAGCACGAAATCGAGCGCCTGCAGATCGTTCAGCATCCGGTAATATCGATCGTCCGCTTTTTTGTGCATACCCGTTCTCCTTTCCCGTTACTTGCCTTCATACGGACTGTATAACGCCGGCCAAAGCGTGCCAAGTTTCAACGCTTCCTGGGCGGCGAATTGCGGTAAATTCATCGGTTGAAACCCAATAAACAGGTTTGGCGGCGTTGCATACGTCTTCGTCCTCATTGGAGGACACGGATCGTATGGACTGATGTAAGGTTCGTAAACGCGAACCTGTTGTTTCATCGGATTCCCCTCCTTCCCTATGCAAAATGGACAATAATCACCTATGTCTCTTTTACAATATGACGAATGCCCATTTCAGGTTCTGGGCTATGACCCATAACGGCAAAGACGGACCTCGTCCATCGGTCCGGCCGCGCCGCGAATCCCGTATAACACAAAGAGGGCCGAGGCATATGCCTCAACCCTCAAGAACCTATATTTTCCCGCCCGACATCAGGGGACGAGAAAACAAAAAAGCCGTTTCAAGGCAGAACCGGTTGAAACGGCGGTTGACGGATGACATCCTCTTACTTCATCCGTTTCTTCAGCTTCCTGAACCGCATATACATGGCGGCTCTCCACGGCAGCAGCATTCCGAAAGCGACAATGAAGAACAGGGAACCGGTTTGCTGCATTGTGACATACTGCTCGATATAGCTCCGTAAAACGAGTCTCGCGATCAATAATCCGAACAAAATCCAGACAAACGCCCTCGAACGGCGCAAATAGATGTGTTGTCCCCTTACCTCGAATTTGGAAGTGGCGATTAAAGGGACGGAAAATACAACGGCGCCCGCCAGGAAAGCGGCTAACGCCCACGACCAGGGTATGCGCATAGGTTCGTACAAAAACATAAGAAATCCGGCCGTCATGCCGAGCGACGGCATGACGATTTTCATCTCGGTAGCCGGTTTATTCGCGGCCTTGAGCCGCAGCAGCAGACCCTCGTAGGCCTGACCCGAGGCGAACATCCCGACGTTGGAGGTGGTGGCGGCGGGCAGCAGCCCGCGGAGCAGGTCGAGGGCCTTGGCCTTCGTGGCGTTGCGGTAGGCGAAGGGGG
>JAWLCZ010000087.1:0-15068 GCA_041686835.1 Paenibacillaceae bacterium
CAAAAGCATTTAATTTGGGGATGTCCTGTGATTAATTGACAATTTCGTTGAACCTTAAGTTCGGTGAACTTCTCAGCTTGGGCCGATTCAGGCGCAAAATTGCTCGTCTCGTTGAAACCGGCAACGGCTGTAATTGGCGAGTTTTGGTGCAAAAATGCACCTCATGGAAAGCGTACTCCTTCCCGTGAGGCGCACAGCAAGTAACCAGAGAATGAAACTTAGATATGAAAGTGTTATCAAACATGGCTTCAAGTTATCTCACTACCTGTATAGGATGGGAGAATCCTCCCAGCATTTCGTTAGATTGGCGAGATCGACGTTGCCGCCGCTGATGACAAGTGCGACGCTGCTTCCCTGGAGCGAAAGCCTTCCGCTCAGAAGAGCGGCCAGCGAAGCGGCTCCGGCACCCTCTACAAGCATCTTGCAGCGCTCCAGCAGAAGGCGCATCGCCCGCTTGATATCCGTATCGCTGACCGTGACGAATTCGTCCACGTGCCGCTTCATCAGCGCGAAAGGCAGCGTTCCCGGTTTTTTGACCAGCAGTCCGTCGGCGATGGAGACCGGATTGTCGATGCTCCGCAATTCGCCAAACTTCCACGACAAATAAGCCGATTCCGCTCCTTCCGGCTGAACGCCGATGATGCGGACCGCCGGATTCACCGACTTTGCCGCCACGGCGATGCCGCCGATTAAACCGCCTCCGCCGACGGGCACGACAATCGCGCCGACGGAAGGCAGATCCTCCAATATTTCGAGGCCTATCGTGCCTTGTCCGGCAATGACATCGGGATCGTCGAAGGCGTGAATGAACGTCGCTCCTTGCCGATCGGCGATCGACATGGCCATCGTGTAAGCTTCATCGTAGTTCCGGCCGTGCAGCACGACTTTTGCGCCGTAGCCTTCCGTTGCGCGAATTTTCGATTCCGGCGCTGATTCCGGCATGACGACCGTGGCGGAAACCCCGTATTTCGCAGCCGCGGACGCCACTCCCTGCGCATGGTTGCCAGCGGAAGCGGTGACGATTCCCCGCGAGCGTTCTTCCCTGCTAAGCAGCGCTGTTTTATTGAACGCTCCGCGAATTTTGAAAGCGCCCGTTTTCTGCATATTTTCCATCTTCATGTAAACGGCGCACCCCGCCATTTGACTGAACGTGCTCGACAGCTGGAGGGGCGTGCGGTGAACAAACCCGTTCAGCCGTTCTTTCGCCTTGACAATGTCGCCATACGTAACCGAGTAATTCCCATCTGAACCCCTTCTTTCGATTCGATTGGTTGTAAAACAAAAAACTCCCACCCCGGCGCATTTTTCGCAAGCACAGCTTCGAAAAATCGGTAAGGGACGAGAGGTTTGGTTCCCGCGGTACCACCCTGCTTCCAACGCCGCTCTGTCGCATCGAGGGCGTTGACGCTCTATCGGCATACCATCATATGCCGTTCCAAGTAACGGTGGACATCCGGTTGCGCCTACTGCAATTTCGGCTTACGCCTCCGAGGTGATTTTCCGTAAAGTCTGAACATCGGCTTCGCAGCAACCGCCGACTCTCTGGGAACAGATCGTTTACGTACTCTTCCTCATCATGGGCTTTCACGATATAGGACTAAAAGTTTGAACATAATCATAGCAGAATTTTCGGAACAATGCAACGGCCGTATGTTATCATTTAAAAACTCAAGGCCATCTATATTTTGCGAAAATACAACGTCAGCTCGTCGCGGTTGTGAAACAGCTGTTTGGCGCGCCGCAGCTCGAGTGCCGGACGGAAGCCGCCCACCGCTTCTTTGACGGCTTGAAACGGTTTGCCGTGCATTAATTTCAGCGTGATGATCGCCGTACCTCCGCTCTCCAGCGCGTGCAGCAATCCGGAAACGAGCTTGATCATCTGCCGCGGGCTCCAGCTCATGTCGCACACGAGCAAGTCGAACGCTTCGTCGGCAAACGTCACGTCGCCTGCGTTTTTTCGCAAATAGGTGAGCCTAGGGTGCCCCGTCAGCGTCGGGTGCAGTTCGCCGGGATCGACAGCGGTGACGGACAGGCCGCGTTCAAGCAGAAGCGACGTCCACCCTCCCGGAGCGGCGCCGATGTCCAGCGCGCGGTTGAACTGCGCGAAATCGAGCGCAAATTTGTACTCCGCCTCGAGCAGTTTGAACTTGGCCCGCGAGATTTGCCCTTCTTCCCTGCGGAAACGAACCGCTCCTCCGGACCAGTCGGACAAATTGTCTTCCGGCCGCGACACGCCGGCGTACATCGTATTCGTGGTCACCAGTACCGAAATGATGCGGTCCGCCTCACGAACAACCGGTTCCGCCCCGTGCGCCTCCATCAGCACCGGATCGACCGCTTCCTTGACCCCATAAGGAGTATAATTTACCTGGGTTCCTTCCGTTATGCGCACCTGTACGGCCACTTTTTCGCCGGACCGGAAACGAAGCTCCTCCTTGACATACCGCTTCAATCGCTCGATGTCGGCTGCCGTTCCCTCCGCCGGCAAAGCCGCGCACGCCGGTTGGATATGACGGAGAAGCATCGGTTCGTTCCGCTTCAGCTCGGCAATTACATCTTCGCCTGACCGATCAGTTTCCATCAAAAAGATTTCGCCCGGCACCAGAGAAACGAATTTCGGCCGCGAAAACAAGCGCCGAAGCTCCTCCTGCGCATACACCGCAAATCCGTGGTTGGCCGTGCCGATAAACCGCGAACCGGCCGTCGTATCGGATGTCGACATCGTATCCCTCCCGCCCGCTTACCGCAAAACCTTCACCCATGGCCGCTCGTTGTGCCAATCAATCGACAGCGGCACCTGGTACGCCTGCTCCAGCCTTTCGGGAACGAGCACGGACGCTTTCTCGCCCGCCGCGACGATTCTCCCTTGATCGATGAGCGCGACATGGGTAAACAGCGGAACGATTTCCTCAATATGATGCGTCACATACACGACGGTCATGTTCCGGCCGCCGAGGCTGTTGATCGTGGCGAGCAGCTGTTCTCTCTCATACAAATCGAGGCCCGAGCAGGGCTCGTCCATAATGAGAACGGACGGCTCCGTCATCAGCGAACGGGCCAGCATCACTTTTTTTCTTTCCCCCTGGGACAATGTGCCCAGCGGGTTGTCCTTGCGGGACGCGAGCTTGAATTGTTCAAGCAGATGGATCGCCTTGTCCTTCACTTCCTGCGGTATCGTTTCGTAAAAACGCAAATATCCGTACTGCCCGGTGGCGACCGCTTCCCAGACCGGATCGGCGGGCGTCAGTTTCTCAAACAGCGACTGGCTGATATAGCCGATTTGTTTGCGAACTTCCCTGATGTCGCATTCGCCGTATGTATGGCCGAGCACTTGGATCTTGCCGGAGCTCGGGAACAAATATCCGTTCATCATCTCCAGTATCGTCGTTTTCCCCGAACCGTTCTTCCCGAGAATGACCCAATGCTCGCCCGCTTGCATGTGCAGGCTGACATCGTCTAATATTGTATTGCCGTTTCGTATAAAATAAACATGATGAAGCCGGATCACGATTATCACCGCTTTTTATAGAGTAGATTCAACGTTTCGCACTTCCTAAATGTAACTTAAATCGCCCTCTGTTTTCAACCGTTTACGCATCCGAAAATATAGCGCAAGAGTGCGGAAAAGGAGGAACTATGAGCAGAAAGCTGTTCTATTTTATCATCGCCTTCGTCATCGCCCTGCTTCTGGCCTTCTTCGTATCGTCTTCCTCGTTTCCGGACAATTGGAGGGATAGCCGCGTATGGAGCAAAATGCGGCACGATTTGCTGACGGAGGACATCGCTTCGGTTGTCACCAGCCAAGGCTTCTCCGTAAGCGGCGATCAGGTGCGGGAGATGCGAAAATATATCGGGGAAGCGCGTTTTGCCCACAGCAACCGCGCCGGCCGCGGTTCGACTGTTGAAGCGGGGTTCGTCATCCGGCTTAGGAACGGGACGGAGATCCGCTTTAATCATTGGGGCGGCGGAACATTCGAAGTGTTTGAAACGACGGACGGCAGGCGGCGATACGATCCGGATGCCCAATTCTTGATCGTGAGCTCGCGGCTCGCCACCTGGTACGCTCAGCTTTTTTGACTTTCCCTTCCGATTCGGTCCAGCAGCTCCCGGGGCACGGGACGATTGTACAGCTTCACGTGTTCCGGCTTGTGCGAATACAGAAGCTGGTACATATTCATGCGGCCGGTCGGGCTGGAAGAATGAAGATAGATTTCTTTCGCAAATAACCGGTGCTGAACCATGTATCGGGCTAATTCATAGCCGTTCGGCTGATCCCAGCCGAGATCGTAATCGAGGGAAAGGACGTGAACCTCGCATTCCTGAAGCAGCAGTATGCATTCTTCTACGGTTCTCGCCGGCACGAAACCTTTCGGACACGGACGGACATCGTCCAAGAACACATGTATCACTCATTCACCAACTTTCGCACATAGCGGACTTCATCCTGATGCGTATAGGCGGCCGTAGCGGGCGTTTCCAGCACGACCGGCACCCGTTCGATAAACGGCGATCGCAAAAAGCGCCTGATGTTTTCCGCCCCGATGCATCCTTTTCCCACATTGGCATGGCGGTCGCGAAACGAACCGGCCGGGAATAACGAATCGTTCAGGTGAACCGCTTTCACATGTTCGAAATAACCGAGTTCGTCGCCTCTCGCTTTCAGTTCGTCCCAGTTTTCTCCGGTCCACAGACCGCTGGCGAACGCATGGCACGTATCGAAGCAGAATCCGATTTTGTCGGGACGATCCGCCAGCTTGCGGATCT
Source organism: Paenibacillaceae bacterium (assembly GCA_041686835.1). Lineage (GTDB taxonomy): Bacteria > Bacillota > Bacilli > Paenibacillales > JAWLCZ01 > JAWLCZ01. The sequence goes on from JAWLCZ010000087.1 coordinate 4,765, forward strand.
GCACCTGTTCTTCGAGCGTGACGCCCATTCTTCCTTTTTCGCCCGACAAGTTTTCAAGCAGCAGCAGGGCGTTCCCGTCCCATCGTTCCAAAACTTCATTCAGCAGCAGAATCATCGTTTTGTATCCTTGCAGCACGTCCGGGCCTTTGTAGTGGCCGAAATGGACGACGATGCCGACGGAGCCGCACGCATCGGCAATCTCCAAATCGTTGATCAGCGACCGCTTCGTCGCCTGGCGGAGCTGTGCATCCGCCGTCGCAATGTTGGTAGGGTACGGCGTATGCGCGATGGATAAAAGCCCGTTCCGCTCGCAAAATCGGGCGCACGCTTCCGCATCCCGTCGATCGAACGATTTGACGGCCAGGCTGCGCGGGTTTTTCGGAAAATATTGAAACGCCGTTCCGCCGAGCGCGTACGCCGTCTTCGCCGCCCCCAAATAGCCGCCGCGAATGCTGACATGACTGCCGATGTACATCACATCACCTCTAATGCTGGCAGTTTGCGCAAAAAAACGTTTTGCGCGAACCGATTTCGTCTTTCTCGATCAACCGCCCGCAGCGGAAGCACGGTTCCCCTTCACGATCGTACACTTTACAGCGGGAATCGTAACGGCCGGTCAGCTCGTCCCCCGCAAAAAAAGGATATTCCATATAACCGCCCCACTGCAAGGCTTCGCTCAGGACGGCGCGGATGGAACCGTAAAGGCGGGATCGTTCCGCCTCCGCCAGCGTCTCCGCTTTTCGCGGGGGCGCAATACCGGCGTGGAAGCAGATTTCGTCGGAATAATAGTTGCCGATGCCGGAAATAAACTGCTGATCGGTCAGCGCCGTTTTTACCATTCCGCGCTTCGCCCCCATCCGCTGCAGAAATTCGCGTTCCGTAAAATGGGCGTCTAGCGGTTCCGGGCCAAGCTGCGACAGCCGTTCTGCGGCCTCGCTTTCGCTCAGCAGATGCAGATAGCCGAGACGAAGCCCGATAAAGTAAAGATGCTCCTCGCCGAACGACAGGACCACCTGCGCCGTTCTTTGCGGTTTTTGCTGTTCCGTTCCGTAAAACATCCATCCGCCAAGCATCAGATGCAAAAGCAGAACGTTGCCCGACTCCAGGTGAAACAGCAGATGTTTCGCCCGCCGTTCGATCGCTCCGATCCGACGGCGCTTCACTTCCCGGACAAACGTGTCGACGGGCATATTCAGCGATTTGGGGCGCTCCACCAGGACGTCGGCAATCGTTCTCCCCGCTGTGTCCAGCAGCATTCTCCTGTAATGTTCCATTTCCGGCAGTTCCGGCATAAGCGGTTTTCCCTCCGGTCCGAATGATTAATCCGTTAATTTGTCGTAAAGCTCCGTCAAATCGCCGCAGATGAGATCCGGAACGACGCCCGTTTCGGCGATTTGCCCGTTCACGTTGTCCCGGGTCGCGACTCCCGTCAGAACGAGCGCGGTCTTGCAGCCGACCGCTTTCCCGGCGGCGATATCGGTCGCCAGATTGTCGCCGATGACCCAGACGTTTTGCGGCGGCAGCCCGATGCGTTCCATCGCGTAGGTCATGATGATCGGGGACGGTTTGCCGATAACGACCGGTTCTTTCCTGCCGGCCGCGCGTATGGCCGCAGCGATCGCTCCGGCTCCGGGAACAAAGCCGTCGTCCCACGGCAGCAGCAGGTCGGGATTCGTCAGAATATAGTCCGCGCCGCCCCGCAAATAGGCTGTGGCCCTTTCCAGCTTCGCGTACGTAAAATCGCGATCGATTCCCTGCACGACATAATCGGGACGGTCCTCGTCAAGTTCAAGTCCCGACTGCAGTATCGCCTGTTTCAACCCGGTTTCGCCCACAACATACACTTTGCGTCCGCGGTTCCGTTCAACGATATATTGGCAGGCCGCCTGGGAGGAAGTATACACATCATTGCTTTCCGCCTCTATCCCCAGACGGGTTAACTGTTCGGCGACACTCTCCGGCGTCCGCGACGAATTGTTCGTGACAAACAGGCAGGCGGCACGCCGCTCCCGCTTCATCCGCCGGACGAATTCGTCCGCTCCCGGAATACGGCGCTTTCCTTTATACACCGTTCCGTCCAAATCGATCAGCAGTCCGATAATCCCCATTTCTCCCCATCCCCATATTGATGCCGGTTGCCGTTACGAATCCGGCTTTTTTTGTCCAAGCTCTTGCAGCCAATGGCTGTCGTTCGTCATGGAAGCGAGCTGGCATAAATTGTTCACCTTTACCTTTTTCCATACGTAGCTTGCGTTGGCGTCCAGGCAGAACGTCAATTCCCGCCATTCTTCGCCCGTCAGTTCCCTCCGGCTGCGAATCGTCCACAGCTCCGCCATCCGCTCGTGAATCGGAAGCATATGCATCGAACTCCTTTTCCAGCTTCTATACCGCTGTTTTTACTCTATCGGTAGTATTCCCAATATTTCAAAAAAAAGGCTTCGCGAATCAAACGACTTCGCCGGCTTCCGTTCATACAATGTAGAAATCTGCTGATTCTCGCACGGGAGGTGCTTGAAGTGGTTTCACTGCTTGTCGGCATTCTATTGGCGTTCTGTCTCTGGAAGCTGTTAAAGGTGTCCTTCACGTTCATTGTATGGCTTGTCCTGATCGGAATCGTCGTCGCCTTCATCGTACCGGGCGGATTTGCGTTCGTCGGCACGATCGGAGTCGCCTTCATCGGCATGATCGCGACCCTGTTGATTTTATGTTTGCTCGCGATGCTGTTTTTCAGCGGCGGCTGACGCGCCTCCAGTCCGGATTCACGGAAAGGAGCGCAATGAGCGCGCTCCAGCGCGGATATTCGGAACGACCGCTACCACAAAACGGCTTCCTCGGCGGATTGTTTCCGGCGCAAACGTTCCATTCTTTTCTTTATCTGCTCATACGCAATGCGCTGTTTGCTGTCCCCCCGCGACATGGAAACGCGTTTCCACGCCTGTTTCAGCGCCTCCTCCGCATAGAATAAAGCTTTGCCGATATCTTTGCGGCGATGCTCGTAGTACATGGCCAGCTCGATGAGCGGCTCCAGCCCCGCAGCACTCGCCTGACTGCCGTGATGAACGGCCCGCTCCCACAGCCGGGCGGCTTGTTCGTAGCGGCCTTTTTTCTTCAAGAGAGCCGCAACCGGCAGCACAACTTCCCTCAGCTGTGCGAAGGGCCTTTCCAACAGCGAATCGACGGCTCGGCGCGCAAGTTCGTCCCTGCCCATCTGATCAAGCCAAAGCCCTAAACGATACAGCTCTTCGCAGGACATGTCCTCCGGCGAAAAGTCGCCCCGCAGCACGCACGAGAAATGGACGGCCAAACCGGCGAGAGAAAGAATGTCCGTTTCGTTATGGCGGAACACGCCGGCGACCGTCTCCGGGTCTCCTGTGCTCAAGTACTGAAAATATAGAGCGGGAGCGAGCGACCCCGGCACATCGTCGGCGCGGACGATGCCGAGCCTCCGTTCTTCCACGTTTCCGAGCCTGCAGGACGAAAGCGTGCTGCGCCACAAGCTTCGGGACGGGTACAGAAAATCGAGATGCAGCGTCCGTTCCAAGGAAAACTCGAGCCGGTTCAGCACGTAACGGTTTTTCAGAATGGGCCAGTCGAAGCTTTTGCCGTTATAGGAGGCGACATGCGTGAACGCGTGAAGCTTTTCGCGCAAATAGACGAGCATGGCCAACTCCTCGCCGGGATTGCGGATAAACAGCTGCTCGATGACGAACGCGTCCGGCCGATAATAGCCGATGCCGATCATGAACGGCACGTTGCCTGCGCCGACGCCGAGCCCCGTCGTTTCCGTGTCGAAGAACAAAATGTCGCCGCAGCGGGGCCCTTCTCCCGCGCCGCCGTCCCGATCGCGCTGCAGCCAGGCCAGCGCGCCGGCTTGTTCCGCCAGCTGCCCGATGGTGTAGCGGCCGTGGCGGTAATCGAGCGGATAAGTACATACGCGCTTCACAAACCGGCCCCAGTCGGTTTCCTCCAGGCGCGCGCCCAGCTTTCCCCAGCCGTCATCGGCGCCGGCTGGCGCTTGCGGTTCCGGCTGGGACGGGGACGGCTCCGGCTGCGGGGACGATGTTTTCTTGAGCCGGTTCAGCCGATCTTTCAACGCGCTCATGGCTTCGCCTCCATCCGTTCCAGCAGTTCCAGCGCCAGCCGTTTGCCGAGCAGGCCCACTTCTTCTATCGGCCCGACGCAGGCGGGGCAGCCGCTCAGACAGGTGCAGGAACGTATCAGCCGCTTCGCTTCGGCCAACAGCTCATCGTGAATGTCGTACAACCGTTCGCTTAGGCCGATGCCTCCCGGATACCGGTCGTAGAAAAAGACGGTCGGCAGCTTCGTATGTATCGCCTTCACCTGCGGGACGACGCGTATATCCAGCGGATCGCACATCAGGTACAGCGGCGCGATGTGCACGAGCACGTTCGCCAGTCCGAGCAGCGCAAACTGCAGGTCGTTCGCGCTCCATCCCGCTGCAATGTCCTCGCCAAGCGAAAACCAGTAGGAGCTCGTATGCAGTTCTTCCTCCGGCAGATGGATCGGTCCGGAGCCAATATTTTCATGGGTTTTCAACTTGATCTTTTTGAAAATCGTCGGCTTCGCGTTGACGGTCACTTCTCCGTAATACCGGGACACGGTCCCGGACTCCGCTTCCTTATCGGCATGCAGCACCTTCAGTTGAATCGCCATATGCGCATCGGTGAAATAATCGACGCTCACCCGGCGCACGTACGCTTTTTTCTCCTCATAATCGAGCTTTTCGACCTGATACTGCACCCCTTCGTGAATGTATATCGCTTCTTCATGAATGAGCGTCGGGGCGCTGAAGCGGTCGACCTCGCCGATCACTCTGCTGCCTTCCGTCATATCGACGATGACGAAGTTTTCCTGCGCCGCCGAACGGAGCGAGATGTTGTGCGCGGGGAACGACTGCTCCATCCAATACCAGCGGCCTTTCACATGATGGACGATCTGCTCTTCAGCGAGAAATTCCAGAAGATCGCGAAGCGGCTCCCCGCCGAAGCTTTCCCCGTCCTCGAACGGCAGCTCGTAGGCGGCGCATTTGACATGATCGAGGAGGATGAGCAGGTTGTCCGGTTGAATGAGTGCCCTTTCCGGCGATCGCTCGAAGAAATATTGCGGGTTCTGAATGATGTACTGATCGAGCGGATTGCTGCTCGCCACCATGAACGTGATGGAGCTTTCCTGCCTCCGCCCCGCCCTGCCGGACTGCTGCCACGTGCTTGCGATCGAACCCGGGTAGCCGTTCAGGACGCACGCCTGTAGCTGTCCGATGTCGATGCCGAGCTCCAGCGCGTTCGTGCTTACTACGCCGCGAATTTCCCCGCTGCGCAGCCCTCTTTCGATTTCCCTTCTCAATTTCGGCAAATAACCGCCGCGGTACCCGCGGATCGATTTCGTTCCCAGCTCATTCTTGACCAGCTCCTGCAAATACGTCAGAAGAATTTCGACGCGAACCCGGCTACGCGCGAACACAATCGTCTGAATTCCGGACTTGAGCAGCATGCCGGCGATTTTGTTCGCTTCCAGCACGCTGCTGCGGCGGATGCCGAGCTGCCGGTTTACGACCGGCGGATTATAAAATACGAAGTGCTTCTCCCCGGCCGGGGCGCCGTTGTTGTCGATCAGCGCGACGTTCTCCCCGATCAGCCGCTCCGTATGCTCGCGCGGATTATCAATCGTCGCCGAGGCGCAAATAAACCGGGGATTCGAGCCGTAAAACCGGCATATCCGCTTCAGGCGGCGGATGACGTTGGCGACGTGGCTGCCGAATACGCCCCGGTAAGAATGCACCTCATCGATGACGATGAACTTGATATTTTCAAACAGCTTCACCCATTTCGTATGGTGCGGCAGTATCGCCGAATGCAGCATATCCGGGTTCGTCACGACGATATGCCCCGCGTTGCGAATCGCCTGGCGGACGGTGGGCGGCGTGTCCCCGTCGTATGTATGCGTTTTGATGTCGGCTTCCATCAGGTCGACGATCTGCTGCAGCTCGGCCACTTGATCCTGCGCCAGCGCTTTCGTGGGAAACAAATAGAGCGCCCTCGCGCTGTCGTCTTCCAAAATGCCCTGCAGCACGGGAAGATTGTAGCACAGCGTCTTTCCCGATGCGGTCGGCGTCACCGTAACGATGTGATTCCCTTTTCGCGCTTCCGCGAACGATTCCGCCTGGTGCGTATACAACTTATCAATGCCTTTATGCCGCAAAGCCCGGCGTATGCGGGGGTGAAGCGCGTCCGGAAATTCCGCGTACTTGGCTTCTCTTGGCGGAATCGTGTGCCAATGCGTCACCTGGTTCATGATCTCCGGCATTCCTTTTACCCGTTCAATCCATTCCTCCACGGAAGATACGGTTCCCGTTAAACGATTCATTCCGGCCTCCTCGCGTATTGTTTCCTGGTTCGTTTTCTTTATTGTACAGAATGCACGTTCGCATGGCAACGGATGCGCGGAACATTTTAAAGCGGGAGGAAAGAACGGATATAACGAAAAATATCCTCTTGCGGGATTGTGCGGCCGATGTTAATATTTGCATTGTGAGCCGGAACACGATACTTTCGGGAAGGTCGATGTCCATGAGTTTCTCAGCCCAACCGTTGACAACCAAATTTACCGATTCTCATCGGCAGCAGACCGGGACGTAACGAGCTTTCGCGCTTGGCGGCGCATCCAACGGAATATCTTCTGCCGAAGCCATTCAGTGAAACGGGTACGTCCTTGGCGGAAGTGTTCTTGCGATAAAGAATGAGTTCAGTTCACGCTGAATCACGCTTCTTTATTTGACAGAAAGACCACAGTCTCAGGGCCGTGGTTTTTTTATTTACCTTTTTCGCCATTTCCCAGCCGCACGATACGTATGAAGGAGGGTACGACCGTATTATGAAAACGTTTGCCAGATTGCTGAAATATGTTTGGCCTTATAAAGGATTGGCGGCTTTTTCAATGCTGGCGCTCGTGTGCGGCATCGCTTTCGACCTGCTGGCGCCCTGGTTGTTGAAGCAGACGATCGATGTCGGCATCGGGCAAAAAAGTCTCCCGAAAATCGCCCTGTTCTCGCTGCTGCTCGCCGCCGGCCAATTGATACGGGGAATCGTGGTGTATTGGCAAAGCTATACGCAAGAGCTGGTCGGACAGAACGTCATCTTCGACATGCGCCAGCAGCTTTACCGCCATCTTCAGCGCCTGTCGTTCGCCTATTACGACAAAGCGCAGACGGGACAAATCATGTCCAGGATGACCGGGGATATTGAAGCGGTAAAAAACTTTATCGGCTTCGGCGCCATGGCTCTCGTCGCCGGGGCGATTACGTTCGTCGGCACGATCGCCGTCATGCTGTGGCTGCAGTGGAAGGTGACGCTGATCAGCATGATCACGATACCGCTGCTTGTGCTCGTCTTGCGGCAGTTCAACAAAAAAGTCGGCCCCGCGTGGGGAGATATCCGCGAACAGATGGGAAGGCTGACGACGACGCTGCAGGAAAACATCTCCGGCATACGGGTCGTCAAGGCGTTTGCCCGCGAAGCCGCGGAAAAGGAAAAATTCGGGAACCGCAACGAGCAAAATTTCGATTCCAACATGGCCCGCGCCAAAATCGAAGCGGAATCGTTCCCGCTCATGAACATGCTCGGCGGCATCGTTTTCCTGTCGATGATTTGGATAGGCGGCCTGTTCGTCCTCTACGATGAAATGACGATCGGGACGCTGATGGCGTTCCAGTGGTACGCCTGGGGGCTCATCTGGCCGCTCAATATGCTGGGCTGGCTCATCAACATCCTGCAGCAGGCGATCAAAGCGGCTCCGCGCGTGTTCGAGATCATCGACACTCCGGTCGACATCGATTCCCCCGCAGGCGGCGCGCACCCCGCTTCAGATATCAAAGGGCAGGTCGTCTTTGACAACGTTACTTTTGCCTTTCCGTCCTCATCCGGAACAACGCAGCGGCCGGTGCTGTCGGATTTGAATTTGCGGGTCGAACCGGGGGAAGTCATCGCCATACTCGGCGCGACCGGTTCGGGCAAAAGCAGCATCATCCACCTGATTCCGCGCTTTTACGATGTGACGACCGGCGGCATTTACATCGACGGAATCAATGTGCGGAATTACGACGTCCATGAGCTGCGGAAAAAAATCGGCATCGTCCCGCAGGAAACGTTCCTGTTCTCGGCGACGATTCGCGAAAACATCGCTTACGGGAACCCCGACGCGACGCTCGAACAGATCGAATGGGCCGCCCGCAAGGCGCAAATCCACGATTTCATCGAATCGCTGCCGCACGGCTACGACACGCTCATCGGCGAACGCGGTGTCGGATTGTCCGGCGGACAGCGCCAGCGCGTCGCTTTGGCGCGCGCCATCCTGATGGATCCGCCGATTCTCGTCCTCGACGAAGCGACGGCCAGCGTCGATACCGCCACGGAATCGGCGATTCACGAAGCGCTTCATGAAGTGATGCAGGGCCGCACGACATTTATCGTGGCGCAGCGTCTGTCGTCGATTCAGCGGGCGGATCGCATCATCGTTCTCGCGGACGGCCGCATTGTGGAACAAGGGACGCATAAAGAACTGTTCGAGAAGGGCGGATTTTTCAGCCAGCTGTTCCGCATGCAGCAATCGTCCGCGGAGCCGATCGCAGAGACGTCATTGGTTAAAGGAGGCGAGACCGTATGAGCCAAATCGAATGGGATTCCGAAGAGGAAGCGGAGGAAAAACCGTTTAATAAAGCGTATATGCTGCGCATGTTGGGCTATTTGAAACCGCACAGGAAAGTGATGACGATCGTCGCGTTCGTCGTCGTTCTCAACATGCTGCTCAGCCTGATGGAGCCGCTGCTGATCAAGTACGCAATCGATGAAGGGATTGGTAAGAAGAACATCTGGGCCATTCACATCGTGGGCATTGCGCTGCTCGTTTTTCAGCTCGTCTTCTGGCTGCTCGGTTATTGGCGCATCCGGCTTATCAATTTTACCGGCCAGCGCATTTTGTACGAACTGCGCCAGCAGCTGTTCAATCACCTGCAAACCTTGTCGTTCCGTTTCTTCGACGGCAGGCCCGCAGGAAAAATCATGTCGCGCATTACGAACGACACGAGCGCGATCGGAGAGCTGATCAACGGCGGGCTGATCACGCTGTTGATGGAAGTGACGCACCTCGTCGGCATCATCGTCATCCTGCTGTGGATGGACTGGAAGCTGGCGCTCGTCTCTTTCACCGTCATCCCGTTTCTGTACTTGATGGTCGCCAAACTGCGGCCGAAAATCGAAAGCGCGTGGCTGCGCTCCAGACGGACGATGTCGGCCATCAACGGCAACGTGAACGAAACGATTCAAGGGATACGCGTCGTACAGGCTTTCTCCCGGCAAGATGCCAACAACCGCAAATTCCACGACATCAACATGAAAAACAAAAAGGCGTTCATGCGGGCCATCTCTCTAGAAAGTCTCGTCTGGCCGCTCGTCGAACTCATCGGAACGCTCGGCACCTGCTTGGTATTATGGTACGGAGCGGTTCGCGTCATCGGCGGAGATTTGTCCATCGGCTTCATCGTCGCCTTCATCAACTATTTGTGGCGCTTCTGGGGACCGCTCAGCGCGCTGTCCAAAGTGTATAGCCAGGTTCTGTCGGCGATGGCCTCTGCGGAACGTCTGTTCGAAGTGCTCGATACCGAGCCGGAAGTGCAGGATCGGCCGAACGCCAAAGCAATGCCGCCGATACACGGGCATGTCCAATTTGAACGCGTATCGTTCCGCTACAGTGCCGATAAACCGGAAGTGATTCATGACGTGAGCTTCGAGGTGAAGCCGGGCCAGCGCGTGGCGCTTGTCGGTCCGACCGGCGCCGGCAAAAGCACGATCGTCAATCTGCTCATGCGGTTTTATGACCCGACCGGCGGGCGAATTCTGATTGACGGGCACGATTTAAGAGACGTTGCGCTCGCTTCGCTGCGCCGCCAAATGGGCATCGTGCTGCAGGATTCGTTCATTTTCTCGGGAACGATCGAGGAAAATCTCCGCTACGGGAACGAGCACGCAACGGATGAACAAATCGAAAAAGCGGTCAAGAGCGTGCGCATCGACCGGTTTGTGGAAAAATTCCCCGACGGGTTCCAGACGCAGGTGGAGGAACGCGGATCGAAGCTGTCCGTCGGCCAGCGCCAACTGCTCGCCTTCGGCCGCGTGCTGCTCGCCGATCCGCGCATCCTCATTCTCGACGAAGCGACGTCGAGTGTGGACACCGAAACGGAGCAGCACATTCAAGAAGCGCTGAAAACGCTGCTGCAAGGCCGGACGGCCTTC
>JAWLCZ010000087.1:15078-16836 GCA_041686835.1 Paenibacillaceae bacterium
TCTCGTCATTCAAAACGGGCGTATCGCCGAATACGGCTCGCACGACGAGCTGTTGCGGAAACCCGGGATATACGCCAATTTGTATCACAATCAGTTTCTCATGCAGCAAAGCCTGGCGCTAAAAACCGCCAGCTCCTAATTGAACATGAGGTAGGCTGCCTTGCTTGGTCCGGGTGCCCGGTTCAAAAAAATAAGACCCCTCTTCGGGGTCTTATGCCTTTATAAATCGACGATTTTTCGAAGATAAAGCCCGCGCAGTGCCTTAAAGCGTCATTTTTCTAGGTTTGCTGACGATAGAGCCCTACGGGGGTTTTATTTTATTCCCGGGATAAGGCTACCTCGGTCCCGCATTGTCATCGTAATCGTAACGGAATCCGTCCATCGGCGCCGCGCCGGCTTCCACCCGCAAGTTCGACTCTGCAGTCGGAATATTTTGCAGTTTCGTTAACACGTTCCTATAATTGATCATCGCCTGATAATCGACTCCGTTATTGATCGCTTCACGCAAAGCTTGTTCGATAACCGCCAAATCGTTACGGTTCAAATCCATTCGGCTTCCTCCTCTTGCAGTTGTAGTTCATCCATTGACTTATTGTGTCCCTCCTATTCCGGCTAATATGCGCGGTGTGAAAGGAGTGGAAACAATTGCAATTTTTACTCCGTCATAACAAAATGGGTGCCAGAGAAAGCGATGATACTAGCACAGTCCAAGTTGCAGCCAGAGGAATCGCCGGTACCGTAGTATCGCAAGTTCCGCCAAGTATCCTGTCAATGCAGCCACCAGTATAGAGGAATCGCCAATATCGATGTGATGATTCCGGCAAGCCCCATCGCAAAACCGCTGAAGCTGCCCTGCAGTTCGGATTCGCGAATGATTCGCGCCGTACCGATTCCGTGTGATGCGGTACCGACCGCGGTTCCAAGCGGGATATCGCCGCGAATTCCGACAGCGCGCAGCACTTCCGGACCGATCATGCTTCCCAGCAGGCCGGTCAGCACGGCAAATACGCCCGCCAGTTCCGGTACGCCTCCCAGTTCGCGCGCGATTTCGATCGCAATCGGGGATGTGACGGATTTCGGCAGCATCGACAGCAATATTTCCCGCGTTCCCCCAAGCGTATAAACGAGGATGCCCGCGCTGAGCATCCCGCTGACAGAGCCGGCAGTAATCCCGGACACGACGGCGAGCATGTGGTTCCGTATGCGGTGGGCCTGCTTGTAAAGCGGCACGCCGAGAGCCACCGTTGCCGGACCGAGAAAAAAGACGATGAGATCCCCGCCCGCTTTATACGCCTCGTAAGGAATCCGCAGAAGCAACAGCGTGACGATAAGGCCCCCGGATGTCAGAAATAACGGATGAAGCCACTTCCTTTTCCGGTGAATCCGGTTTGCGACAGCATAGGCCGCAACGGTCACGGTAACGCCGAACAAAGGGTGATACAGCAGTTCGCTCAGTTCGTTACCTTTCACGTTCAGTCTCCCCCTTTCTGCCGAGCCATTGCGTAACCCAGCCCGTTACGAGCAGAACAAGGAGAGAACTGACGGCAAGGCTTATGACGATCGATATCCCGTTCCTCCCGATTAACGGAAAAAATACGATCGTCCCGACGATGAGCGGAGCGAAGAAGATCATCATATGTTGAAGAAGAAAAGAGGCGGCGCCTTCAACCCATTCCAATTTCACTATTTTGAAAAACAAAGCGAGCGTAAACAGAATGAGGCCGATGACGTTGGCAGGCAGCGGGATATGCATAATCA
>JAWLCZ010000088.1:0-16701 GCA_041686835.1 Paenibacillaceae bacterium
GAGACGGCACGCCTTTAAAATAGCGCACAGGACGCTGGCAGACGTACAGATCGAGCTCCTGGCGCAGAGCAACGTTCAAGGAGCGGATACCGCCGCCGACCGGAGTCGTCAGGGGTCCTTTGATCGCGACAATATATTCTTTAATGGCCGTCAGCGTATCGTTCGGCAGCCATTCGCCAAATTGGTTGAACGCTTTTTCGCCGGCGTACACTTCGAACCAGGCGATTTTTTTCTCGCCTTTGTAAGCTTTCTCCACTGCGGCGTCAAGGACGCGCTTGGAGGCGGCCCAAATGTCGGGACCTGTCCCGTCCCCTTCGATAAACGGAATGATCGGATTGTTCGGAACTTGCAGCTTCCCGTTGTCAATCGTAATTTTTTGCCCTTCAGTCGGGAGCGACAATTTTTCAAACTGCGGCATTGCTTCTCCTCCTTAGCGTTTTCGTGGAACTTGCAGTTGTTGCATAGCTTGATTATGAAAAGAAGACATGGACGGTTTGCGTCATGCCCCGTAAGTAAACGGTCGATACGGACAACCCCGGACGGCAAATCAAGCCTGGGGGGCTTATCCCATTACCGGCTCTGTTACGGCTTCGCGGCTTCCGCAAACGGATGCCATGTTCATCCATACACCTTCACAAAATGAACGGGAGTTCCAGACGAAGATCTGAACCGCCCGTTTCAAAACCGGAAGAATCCGTTATCCGCGTTCTTCGAGCGGAATAAATTGCTGTTTGACCGGACCGACATATTCCGCCCGCGGACGGATAATCCGGTTGTTCTCGTACTGTTCGAGAATGTGAGCCGTCCAGCCCGATACGCGGCTGATGGCGAAAATCGGCGTAAACAGATCGCGCGGAATGCCGAGCGACGTATATACGGAAGCCGAGTAAAAGTCGACATTCGGCTTCAAACCTTTCAAGCCCGTTACCAGCTCTTCAATTTTCACCGACATGTCGTACCATTTCATATTTCCGGTGATTTTGCCGAGTTCGCGGGACATTTTTTGCAGATGCTTGGCGCGCGGATCGCCGTTTTTGTATACGCGGTGACCGAAGCCCATAATTTTTTCCTTGTTGTTCAGCTTGCGTGTAATATACGGTTCGATGTTGTCGACAGAACCGATCTCCTCGAGCATTTCCATCACCGCTTCGTTCGCGCCGCCGTGAAGCGGTCCCTTCAGCGCCCCGATGGCCGAGGTAACGCCGGAATAGATATCGGAAAGAGTCGCTACAGTGACACGCGCCGCGAATGTGGAGGCGTTCAATTCATGATCCGCATGAAGCACGAGCGCTTTGTCCAAAGCCTGGACGGCAATTTTATCCGGTTCTTGTCCGGTCAGCATATATAGGAAGTTATGGGCGATGGAAACGCCGCTCTTCGGAGCCACCGGCTCCTTGTCTTCACGGATACGATTGAATGCAGCCACGATGGTCGGAATTTGAGCCTGCAGCTTAATCGCTTTTCTCAAGTTGGCTTCCGCGCTCATATCGCCCGCTTCCGGGTCGTACAGCGCAAGACTGGACACAGCCGTGCGAAGCGCCGCCATCGCATTCGTGTTTTTAGGATACAGCTTTATCTGCGCAATAACCGGCTCGGGAACAACCGCGCTGTCAATCAGCGCTTTTTGCAGCGTCTCCAGCTCCGATTTCGTAGGCAGTTTACCGTACCACAGCAAGTAAATCACTTCTTCGTAAGAAGCGTACTCGGCCAAACTGTCAATGCTGATGCCGCGATACGTCAACTCGCCGTCGATGATCGAGCTGATGGAGGACGTCGCCGCAACGATTCCTTCCAGACCTTTGGTTGCTGTCATCAGTATCTCTCCTTTGTAAAGACCTTTTCTTTCAGCCAGTTTTTATAAGAAAAACGTCTATCGACGCATTTCGGCGATGGGGGTTCGTCTTCGCATAACGACGAGGAGCGAACGCGATTAAACGGTGAATCCTGCGACGCTGAAAAACGGAATAAATTCTTTATCTATAATAAAGTATTTTGCCTGCCATGTGAACAAAATCGAGCATAAAACTTCATTATCGGCACAATAAAGTTTTTTTACGAACAATACTGAACATCGTGGTATCCGGCCCGCCTTCCGACATTGTTCTCATAAAGCATGGAAAATATAAGTCGCGCCTTGCCTGAAACACGTTTTCAGATTCCACCTTCGTCATGATACAATGATAACATATTGTTGACAAGGGGGCTTCCATATTGGGAAACGAATTAGTGTACCGAATTCTTCGCGGGGGATGGGTCGCGCTCATCATTCTGCTGCTTTTCGCCGCCGTTTATTATATTACCCCGCTCGTGTCTCCATTCATTATCGGCTGGGTGATTGCCTATGCCCTTAATCCTTTCGTCAACTTGCTGCAGAATAAAGCGAAGCTGCCGCGCTGGCTCGCCGTTGCCATCGCTTTGCTGCTGTTTCTCGGGATTGCCGTCGCCATCGTATCCGTTTTGGTGACGAACATTGTCATCGAGATCGGTTACTTGGCCGAAACGATACAGAACAACATAGAAAAATGGCGGCAGGATTTCGTCCGGCTGCTCAACTCGGACTACTTGCAGCATCTGGTGAATCAGTTCACCACGTTTTATAACGAAAATCCGAAATACCAGGAGACGATTAACAAAAACTTGACGGCGACGGCAAGCAAATTGGCGGATACCGGCTCGTACATCATCGGCGCCTTTTTCAACGGTTTGCTCGCTTTTCTGACTTCGCTGCCGAATATCGCCACGGTGATGGTTATCGCGCTGCTGGCCGCGTTTTTCATCAGCAAAGACTTTTACCGCATTGCGGCGAAACTTTCATCATGGTTTCCGGAACGCGCCAAAAAAACGACGCATGCGATCTGGCTCGATTTGCGAAAAGCGCTGTTCGGCTATTTGCGCGCGCAGTTCATCCTTATTTCGATAACGGCGATCGTCGTCATTATCGGCCTGCTCATCCTGCGGGTCGAATATGCGGTAACGATCGGGCTCATCACCGGGCTTGTCGATCTTCTGCCCTATTTGGGAACGGGAGCGATTATGGTGCCGTGGATCATCTTTGTGTTTTTGCACGGAAACGTGCCGCTCGGCATCGGACTCAGCGTCCTGTACGGAATCATTCTCGTCGCAAGACAGTTAATTGAGCCGAAAGTGTTGGCAACCAGTGTCGGACTGGATCCGTTGGCCACGCTGATCGCCATGGTCGTCGGTCTGAACTTGTTCGGCGTGCTCGGGCTTATTCTCGGCCCGGTTACCCTTGTGCTGCTGACCGCGTTCCACAAGGCGAACGTTTTCCGCGACATCGGACGTTACATCACTACCGGTAAGTTCGCCAGCTGAGATTGCCTTTTGTTACCTTTTGAAAAAGAAGTAAAATTGCCCCCGTTCCAGCCTCGTTCGCACGAACTTTAGCACAAGGGCGCGAAACAGAGGCCGCGTTGCCGGAAACACGAGCAAAAACCCGGCAATGTCGGTGAAAAATCCGGGGGTGACAAGAAGAAGGCCGCCCGCGAATATACAAATGCCGTCCAATATCGAGCGGGCGGGAATTTGCCCGGCGGCCATTTCGTGGCGGGCGTAATTCCACACCTTCCGGGCCTCCCTTTTGGACAAATACGCCCCCACAAATCCGGACAGCAGGAGAAGCGCAAAAGTTTGCCAGCCGCCGAGAAAATGTCCGACTGTAATCAAGCCCCATATTTCCAGCGCCGGAACGACAATCATCACGATAACGAGCATTCGAAACATGCGTGCACCGCCTAACTGTTTTGCAGGATGAGCCGAAACAGGTCGGGAGCCTCTTTGTCGAGGCGGACCGGCTTCCAGGACGAGTTGACCCAAACGTGCTTCGTCTGTCCGGTGACGAGCAATTCTCCTTCCGGTTCGGCAACCGGGCCTTTTGCGGCCTGATGAGACGGCTGGCCGTCCGCATCGTCGAGGCGGCGAATTTGCGACTCGAACCGAATCCGCACATGCCCGCATTCCGCGACGCGCGTGTAAATGACAATCCGGTCGTCGTACCGGGCCGGCTGATTAAACTTCATCTCCAGTTCAACGACCGGCAGGAAGAGCCCCCTCTCTTCAATTTGCCGGTACGTCATGCCCATTCCGCGAATCCATTCCGTACGCCCGATTTCGAACCAGTTCAAGTAATTCGAATGGTACACGACGCCCATCTGATCCGTCTCCTGATATCTTGCCCTGATTTCGTGCGAATACCATAAACTTTGCCGCATGCGCGTTCCCTCCGAGCGAACAGTAAAAAACTCTTGGAGACATCCAAGAGCGGCTTCTTTCATTCCATAATTTATCATATCATATAAAGACACCGTGGTAAAATGGAGATAAAACGATTTGCAAAAGGTGATTCCTATGAGAAATGCAGGGCTTGACGTCATTCGAAGTTCCGCCATCGTTCTGGTGTTGGTCTGCCACGGTATCGGCTTCTTTTTCCCTCCTCATTTCGACGTTTTGGGAACGATGTACGTAACCGGATACATGGGGGTGGAGCTTTTCTTCGTGCTCAGCGGTTTTTTGATCGGGAAAATCATTGTTAACGATATTGCGGGCAACCCGCGCTGGTCCTCGCTTGCAGAGTTTTATTTCCGCAGGTGGATGAGAACGCTTCCGCTATACTACATCCTGTTTCTTCTCCTCTGTATTCTATCCGGAAAATTTCCCGCCACCGGGCTCGTATTCGTGCAAAACTTCACGGAAGAACATCTCAACGTGTTTCCGGTTTCCTGGAGTCTGTCGATTGAAGAATGGTTTTACCTGCTGATGCCGCTTGCCGTTCTGCTCAGCGTCAAATACGTGAAATGGAACAAAACCGCCCTGTTTTTCATCGTGAGCGCCTTGTTCGTCCTTATTCCGACTGCGTACAAATTCGCTGTGGCCGCCCAGCATTCCCCCGCGTGGGACTTCGGCGTCCGCAAACAAATCTTTCTCAGGCTGGACAGCATTGCCATCGGCGTCATCGCAGCCGGGATTCAATGTTATTGCGGGTCATTTTACGAAAAAATCGCCAAATCCAATCTGGCGCTCGCGGCGGGTGTATGCGGACTTTCCTATCTGGGCGCATATTACGTATACACGCGAATCGTGGACCATGCGATGGACGCGTCCCTGTTCGGCAGAACGCTGCTGTTTCCCGCCGTCTCGCTGTTTATTGCCATCCTTCTTATCCGGACAGAGCGGAGCGAGCGGCTGAAACGATGGATGGAGCGGACGAAAACTTCCGGTCTTGTCCGTTATGTAAGCGTTACCAGCTACAGTGTTTACTTGATTCACTTTACGGTTTACAGCTACGCGAATGCGATAGCCAACGCGGAGCGGAGCCTGTTCGGCAGCTTCTTTTTGTGGATCGGATCTACGACATTGGTCTACTGCTTGGCCCATGTGATGTACACGTATATTGAATCGCCCATTTTAAAATGGAGGGACTCGCTAACGAGGAACCGGCGGGCGATAGCGAAAGAGGCGTCGACCGGTGCGTAAACCGCAAGCCGCCGTTTTTACATTCTGCGTTCGGCAAAGAAGTGATCCAGCCGCACGAATGGGACGAGACCGAGCGACTCCGCCAGTCCGATTGACGGCAAATTGTCTTCAACCACTTGATACCTCGGTATGAGGCCGCGGCCAAGCAGACGGGACAAGGCCGTCGAGACGGCTTTTTTGGCCAATCCTTGTCCCCTGTAAGGCTCCAGCGTATGGACGGCTCCCACTTCCCAGACGCGGCCGTAATTCGGAAACGTCAAACAGGAAGAGACCGGTTCCCGTTCGACGTATATGGAGTATGACCGGGCACCGCGTTCAAACCAGCTGGAGATTTCCGATCGCTCGTAACCGTTGCGCTGCCATAGAGCCATCAGCCGTTCATTCGGCGCGCTCTCTTCAACAACGTCGGCATCATGCAAAAATGACGCATCGGCTCGGCTCGTGTAGGAAAGGAAGGAGCGTTTCCGTTCAAGCCGAAAATATTTCCCGGCGATGGTTTGGTACAGCTCATTTTGAATTTTCAACACTTGGGCATCGTATGCGGGCAGCTGCTCCAACGCTTCCCGAAGCGGCTGCTCGCTAGTCCCGGCCATAAATATAACCGCTTGGGCGCCGGGATAGGCCGCCGCATCGTAAGGCGAGAGCTTCGCCGGGAGAACGAGCGTCAGCCCCCATTCCGCGCCATGTTGAACGAGATTGGCCTGCAATTCATCTCCGTACACATCGATCATTTTCAATAGCGTAATGTTTTCGAGCAACCGCTCCTCCAACAGCTGCTTGATTTTATGGATAAGAACCGTCATCACTCCCGCCTCCTTCCGGGCTTCTATGCTTACGAAACGGCTCCCGGCATCCGGATCGCTTTTTCAATGCCGGTATTCCGTAATATCCGTTCATTCACCGCTATGGATCCTTTTTTGTCAGACCGTTCATCTCTCTCAAATAAAACACAATACCCGCCCGATCGACATTGGAAAACTGCAGAGGATCGCGGTGCATCAAGTATTGCAGCTCGCTGGCCTTCACCCACCGGATATTCGTCGTTTCGTAGCCGTCTTCAAGCAATTCCCCTTCCGCCCGGCATCTGAAATAACAGCCGATGGAATCTATCGGGCCGCGAACCGTTTGATATACCGCGAAGGGCCTTATGCATTCCACTTCAAAATCCGGGTTTATCCCGGCGGTGTCGATTCGCGTTTCTTCTCCCTCGATTTCCGTTATGTCCAGCCCGGTTTCTTCCTTCACTTCTCTTCTTAATGCCTGTGTCAGAGACTCGTACGGTTCGATGCGGCCTCCGGGCAGTTCGATTGCGGCGGATTCCCCCCGCTTGTTTCTGGTTTGGACTACGATTTCCGGCTCATTGTTATTCATTTTTTCAATCACCGCTCTCGCGTTAACAATAAACATGCGCAGCCGCTCCTTTCCAACCCCATTCCAACATGTTCGTTTCACCCATATTACCATAAAAATACACGACGTGACCGTTCCTTCCCAGGAAATTTAAACTCGGAAGTAAAAAAATGACATCTAACTATTTCTTTATAAAGTAATTAATGTTACTATGTAGAGTAATAGGAGGGGATATGATGATCGAAGAATTACAGCTTAACGTACCGCTTCTCCGCCGCCGCGTTCCGAATCTTACTGCGGCTGCCCGCGCAGCCGGACTGCGGCCGGCAACGGTTTCCAACCTGTGCACAGGAAAAATTCCGGTGGGACGCGCAGAGGTGCGGACTTTGGCCATTCTTGCTTCGCTTGCGGGCTGCAGCATGGATGAATTGGTCATTCGCGGCGGCGGACTAGGGATGCTGGAAACCGGCATCAAAGTGCTGGACGTATTTGCCCCGGCCGTCCGAGGCGGGACTGTCGGTATCGTGGCGCGGCCCGGCATGGGACAGCTGGTTATGCTGGCTGAGCTTTTTTACCGGATGAGAAAGCGCGGTTTCGCGACGGTTCTGTGGACTCCGCCGGAAGTAAGCCCAGGCATGGAAGATGTTATCCCGCAGGCGGAAGCCGTCTGTTCCACGCTCGATGAAGTTTACAGCCAAATATGCGCCTTGCGCGACGAACGGGATGTGCTGCTTGGAGCCGATCGGGCCATGGTCGTGTCCGGCGATTTGTTCACTTTGAGAGAACGGCTGCAGGAAGCGGGGGCGCGGCCCGTTACGATCGTTCTGGTGGATGCCCGCGGCGAGGCGGTCGACGAAGAAGCGCCTTTCGGTCCGCTCGATACGCTGTGGCAATTCGACGCGGAATTGTCGTCGCGCGGCCTTTTTCCGGCAGTGAATCCCGTCGTCTCCACCTCCACGATTCTGGAAGGCGCCCAGCTGGAAGCGGTCCATTGGACAATACAGCAGCGGGCGCGAAAATTGCTGCGCCGCTATCGCGAGCTAAGAGCTTTGGTCCATGCGCGCGGCCCGGAAAAGCTGCCGGATTCGGACGTCCCGGATTACCGGCGCGGCGAGCGGCTGGAAGCGTTCCTGACGCAGCCGTTTTATGCGGCGGAACCGTATACCGGCAAGCCCGGCGCATCTTTATCGCTTCAGGACGCTCTGGAGGGGGTGCGCCGTATATTGGACGGAGCGGCGGACGATCTGGATGTGAGCCGCTTGACGTACATCGGGCGCCTGGAACTCCGCGCTGAGGCCGAGTAATCGGAAGAAAGCTGCAATCGCAAGGCAGCCATAGGAAGATGTCTATCTTATTCTGCGAGGTGACTCGTGATGTCGTTCTGGAACAAAAGCGAAAGAAATCCGCGTTCGCAAAGGCATGCGGCGAAAACGGTCCATGGGGAAGCCAAAGAAGAAGCTGCGGAAACCATCGTAAGGGAAAGAATGTTCAATCATTGGCTGGATCAGGCTTATGACGAATGCGAAAAAAACGGAGAGTTTGATCATCTTCCCGGCAAAGGCAAGCCTATTGACGTTCAAACGGGCGATCCGTTGAACAGCATCTTGAAACATGCCAATGTGCTGCCGCCATGGCTCGAACTGCAGCACGAAATCCGCGATGCCATCGCGGCGCTGCTTCCGGCGATCGAAACGGGAGACGATACGGTGGACGCGAGCATCGGAGAAATTAACAAAAAAATTGCAAAATATAACGCTCAAGTGCCCACGAGCGTGCTGCAGAAAGCGAAAATCACCCGCGAAACCGCCGCCGTCCAGTACCGCAAATGGATTTGAACCACAGTGTGTAAAAAAATAAAACCCCCACGGGGTCTTAAATGGATGAAAAAGTGAAACATTCCCCGAAAACAGCGGCCCCGGCAAGGTCTTCATCATTCAAAATCGGGCAATCTTGAATGAAAAAGCCTTGCCGGGGTCTTATTTCACGGGAAATCGGGAGCGACTTCCGTCCGCCCCGAAACTCCCTGAAGCAACGTATGAGGGTCCGCCTTATAGTCGGCCGGAATCAATAGATCACAGAATGTTCGCCCGTCCCGAGTAGATGATGCCGACTTCCGCATAAACGGAAACTTCCATGCCATCCTCAAGCTTGTCCAGCGCGTTTTCCACGCCGACGATGACCGGAATGCCCAGGCTCAAACCGACGATGGCGGCATGGGAAGTGATGCCGCCCGCTTCCGTAATGACGGCGGCCGCCCGTTCAAAAGCCGGCATATATTCTTTGTCGGTGGACGACACGACGAGAACCGTTCCTTCGGTTACTTTTCGCAGCGCTTCTTCCGGCGTGCGGGCGACGGCCACTTTGCCGGTTGCGCTCTGGGTGCCGATCCCCTGGCCTTTGGCAATCATCTCTCCGATTTGATGAATCTTGATTAAGTTCGTCGTTCCGGAACGGCCGACCGGCACGCCGGCGGTAATGACGACGATGTCGCCCAGACCGAGAATTCCGGTTTGAATTCCGCGATCAATCGCCATCTGAAACATCTCGTCCGTCGTCCTCGCTTCTTCTCCTTTCACGGGGATAACGCCCCATGTCAGGCAAAGCCGGCGCATGACATGCTCATTCGGTGTGACGGCGATAATCGGCGCTTTCGGGCGGTATTTGGACACCATGCGCGCCGTATAGCCGCTTTCCGTCGAAGTCAGGATGGCTTTGGCGTCGAGATCGAGCGCCGAATTGGCGACGGCCTGGCTGATAACTTCGGTAATCGCCGTTTGCTGCGCATTGCTCTGCTTAATGAAAATTTCACGGTACTGCAGCGCCGACTCCGCACGTTCCGCGATGCGCGCCATCGTCTGCACCGACTCGATCGGATATTTCCCTTGCGCCGTTTCCCCGGACAGCATGATGGCGTCCGTTCCGTCGAATATCGCATTCGCGACGTCGCTTGCCTCCGCTCTTGTCGGACGCGGGTTGCGCTGCATCGAATCGAGCATTTGCGTCGCCGTGATCACCGGTTTGCCCGCGCGGTTGCATTTTTCAATCATTCGTTTTTGCACGAGCGGCACTTCTTCGGCGGGAATTTCCACACCGAGATCGCCGCGGGCGACCATCAGGCCGTCCGATACTTCCAGAATTTCGTCAAGGTTTTCGACGCCTTCCTGGTTTTCGATTTTGGAAATGATTTGGATATGCGAAGCGTTATGGCGTTCCAGCAGTTCACGGATTTCCAGGACGTCGCTCGCTTTGCGCACGAAAGAAGCAGCGATGAAATCGACTCCCTGCTCGATGCCGAAAATAATATCGTTTGCGTCCTTTTCCGTAATGCCCGGCAGCGAAATTTTAATGCCCGGCACATTGACGCCTCTTCTGCTCCTAATCGTCCCCCCGTTTACGATGCGGCATTCGATTTCCGTTTCGCGAATATCGACTACGCTGAGCGCGACCAAACCGTCGTCGATCAGAATGGTGGAGCCGATATGTACGTCCCTTGGCAAATTTTTGTATGTGACGGACAACCGTTCGGCGTCACCCAGAATGTCTTCCGTCGTCAAAATGATGCGCCGATCCTGAACAAGCTCGACGGAATCTTCTTTCAGCTTGCCGGTGCGGATTTCCGGCCCCTTCGTATCGAGCAGAATCGCGACGTTGCGGTTCAATTCTTTGCAGGCCCGGCGGATGTTGATGATCCGGTTTCCGTGTTCTTCAAAGTCGCCGTGCGAAAAATTCAGTCTCGCCACGTTCATCCCCGCTTTAATCAGCTCGGTGATCATTTCGTACGATTCGCTTGACGGACCGATGGTACAGACGATTTTTGTTTTTCGCATAATGGTACAGTCCTCCCTGAAATAGTCGCTTCTATCTATTATTGCTGAAAAAGCGTTACGAAACAAACATAAATTTGCCGATTTTGCGAAACTTGCGGTAACGGTCTTCCCTCAGCTCGTCCCCGCTCATCGGCAAAAGCTCCTGCAAATGGTTCCACACCGCTTCTTTAATCGATTCCGCCTGCTTGTCCGGCGCGCGGTGCGCACCGCCTTTCGGTTCGGGGATAATCTCCTCGATCACTTCCAACCGCTTCAAGTCCTCTGCCGTAATCTTCATAATCTCCGCAGCCCGGTTGACCTGCGAGGCGTCTTTCCACAATATCGCCGCCGCCGAATTCGGAGAGGCTACGGCGTATATCGAATTTTCAAGCATCAGTATCCGGTTGCCCACACAGAGGGCCAGCGCGCCGCCGCTTCCGCCTTCGCCGATGACGACGCAAACGATGGGCACCCTTAAAGAGGCCATCTCCTGCAGGTTGCGGGCGATCGCCTCCGACTGTCCTCTCTCCTCGGCGGCACTGCCGGGATACGCCCCCGTCGTGTCAATGAAGGTGATAATCGGCCGGCGGAACTTGTCGGCCTGGCGCATCAGCCTGAGCGCTTTGCGAAACCCTTCGGGATGCGGCATGCCGAAGTTGCGGGCGATGTTGTCCTTCGTATCTTTGCCTTTCTGATGGCCGATGACGGTGACGGGAATCCCGTTCAGTCTGGCGATGCCGCCGACGATGGCCAGATCGTCCCCAAAGAGCCGATCCCCGTGCAGCTCGATAAAATCGGTAAAAATCGCCTGAATGTAGTCCAGCGTCGTCGGCCGCTGCGGATGCCGGGCCAGCTGCATTTTTTGCGGAGCCGTCAAGCTGCCGTAAATTTCTTCCTCCAGCTTGGCGTATCTCTCCTCGAGGCGCGCGATTTCCTCGGAAAAATCGATTTGCTTCTCCATGCCAAACTTGTGCAGCTCGTCAATTTTGGCCCGCAGTTCGATGAGGGGTTGTTCAAACGGCACCTCGCCCGCCATATGGCGCATCCTCCTTTACCGTATGCAAATCTAGTATTTTGGTCAGCGTCGCCCGCATCTCTTTGCGGTGCACGACTTTATCGACCTGCCCATGCTGCAGGTTGAATTCCGCGGTCTGGAAATTGTCGGGCAGCTTCTGGCGAATCGTTTGCTCGATTACGCGCCTTCCGGCAAAACCGAAAGCGGCCCCCGGTTCGGCCAAAATAAAATCCCCGAGCATCGCAAAGCTCGCGGAAACGCCTCCGTACGTCGGATCCGTAATGACGGAAATGTACAAACCGCCCGCCTCGTGAAACTTCATCAGCGCGGCGCTCGTTTTCGCCATCTGCATCAGGCTTAGAATGCTTTCCTCCATACGGGCGCCCCCGGATGTGGAAAATATAACGAGCGGATACCGCTTCTCCGTCGCACGTTCTATCGCCCGGGTCACTTTTTCTCCCACAACCGAACCCATGCTGCCGCCAAAAAAATCGAAGCTCATCGCCGCCACGATGACGGGGAACCCGCCAATCGTCCCTTCCCCGGTCACAACCGCATCGCGCAAGCCGGATGACTCCGAATGTTTGGCCAATTTGTCCGCATAGCCCGGAAATTCCAGCGGGTCTTCGGATACCATGTCCGCGTCGTATTCGAACAGCCGGCCTTCATCCAGCGTAATCTGGATCCGTTCGAGCGCACTGAGCCTGAAGTGGTAGCCGCATGCCGTGCACACTTTCAGGTTTTTTTCCAGTTCCTTGCTGAACTGGATCGTGCCGCACCGGGCGCATTTATTCATGAGGCCTTCCGGGATTTCCCTTTTCGTCCGTTCGGAAGGAATGGTCGCATACTTTCTTTTCTTATTAAAAAGATCTTTTAACACAAGGACACCTCACAAGGCGCATATTTGCCGTATCCGACGATCCATGCGATAGGAAACTAAAATCCGTTTATTTATAAACCGTGCAAAATAGGCTATCGGTGCAAAATCGTATTCAACACTTCCTGAACTTCGTCGAGCTCGCCTTCGGGAACCAAAATTTCATACTGCTGTTTCGATAAGTTAATAGGCCGCACCTGCACAAGGAAACCTTCGTCGGAAAGCTTTTGTTTGACACGTTCTGCAATTTTTGCTGTCGGCGCAATATAGATGACTGTCCACATGAACGAAAAACCTCCCTGACTTCCTTTTAGCCCGTACAATGGATTAATGATATCATAACTTTCCATTTTCCCGCAACAAAACCGAATCCGGCAAACTCCCTTCGTCCGCCCGATTCGGGCTGCCGCTTCGCGGTCCCTTACGCTTTCGCCCTTTTGTCCCGGTGGGCGATTCTGGCCGAAGCGGCGGCGGCGAGACCGGCCGCAAGATCGTCGAGAAACACATGAATTTGGGATTTCCGGTCGTTCAATTCGCGGATGACGCCTATTTTGTCCTTATCCAAATAACCGAAGCTCGTCAGCCCAATCGATCCGTATACGTTGACAATGCCGAGAGCAAGCGTTTCGTCGACGCCGAAGAGCGGTTCGTCCGTTTCCATAATCGACTGCAGCGGCTCGGGAAGCAGCTTTCGTTCCGCGAGTTCGTCAAGCGCAATGCCCGTATATATCGCATGCTGGACTTCCCGTTTCTTCAAAACGGCCAGCACGCTTTCTTCGCACTCTTCCAGAAGAAGCTCGTCGTGATACGGCTTCTGAAGCTTGTAGACGATCTCCGCTATCGCCAGTACGGTAACTCCTCTTTTTTCCAGTTCATCGATAATATTGTGCTGCTGCTGCATCTCCATTTCCTCCTCCGCTTCCACCCCGCAAAAAGAAAATGCAGGCCTGTACACTTTCAAAAGCGGGTGTAACTAAAAGGTATGCGGGAAGAAACGAAAATGTTCGCACATTCGCTGATGAAACCCCAAAAATCCATGTTCGCACTACTTTACCCGCACCGTGCCGCGTCCCATCAATTGTTCGATCGAACGGAACAGTTCGGGTGACGGTTTGACGTTGTACTGTCCGCTCAGCGCGAGCAGCTTGCGCTCCCGTTCGTAAAACAGGACGACGCCGAGCGGGCCGGGATGTTGCTGCAGCAGAGCCTGCAAACGGTTCAGCGCCTGCCCGTTTTCGCGATCCGGCCCGATCTTGACGTACACCCGCTGCGGGGCGGCGTCGCTCTTCTTGCGTCTCCGGTCGGGCGCCGGCTGCCTTTGCGGTGCCGGAACCCGTTCGGGCGCCTGGGGAAGGCCGGACGGTCTGCGGGGTTTGCGCACCCGTTTTTCCAGCTCCGGCTCATCCAAAGCGTACAACCGTTCGGCGATCAGCTTCACTTCCTCGTCCTGATGCTGCACCTTCGCCTGGACGAGCAGCAGTTTCCCTTTTTCGACCAGCGCCCCGTACTGTTTCCACGCTTCGGGGAACAGCACGACCTCGGTTTTGTCGATTCGGTCCTCCAGCTCCATAAACGCCATCAGCTGGCCTTTTCTGGTGACGATCGTTTTGCTGGATACGACCATGCCGGCGCAGAGCGCTTCGCTCTGATCCGGCAGCTCGTGCAGATCGTGAATCGGATCCGGCTCGATTCGCGCAAGAAGCTGCTCGTATGCGTCGAGCGGGTGGCCGGACAAGTAGAGGCCGAGCAGTTCCCGTTCCAGCTCCAGCTGCTGCGTCGCCGAAAACGGTTCGACGTCGGGATAGTCAATCGTCCAGTTGATTTCCTCGACAAAGCCGAACAGATGAATTTGCAAATCTTCCCGTTCTTTTCTCCATTTGACGGAAGCGTCGATCGCTTCGTCCAGCATATTCAGCAGCTGGGCGCGGTGCCCGGGAAGCGAATCCATCGCGCCTCCTTGAATGAGCGATTCGATGACGCGTTTGTTGCACACCCGCAGATCGACGCGGCGGCAAAAGTCGAGCAAATTGTCGTACCGTTTGTCCCGCCTTGCCTGCAGGATCGACTCGATGGCCTGGGTGCCGACGTTTTTCACGGCGGCGAGACCGAATCGAATCGCTCCCCGCGCTGTGCCCTTGTCCGCTTCCGCCGGCGGCACCGGTGTGAACAACACGTCGCTTACGTTAACGTCCGGCGGCAGCACGGCGATGCCCATCTTGCGGCACTCGTCCACATATTCCGCCACTTTGCGGTGGCTCCCCACGACGGCCGTCAGCATCGAAGCCATAAACTGCACGGGATAATGCGCCTTCAAATAAGCGGTCTGGTAGGCGAGCACGGCGTAGGCGGCGGCATGCGCGCGCGGAAATCCGTAGTCCGCAAAACGGACGATCATGTCGTACACTTTGTGCGCGTCCGCCTCGCCGTAGCCTTGCCGCAAGCATCCTTCCACAAAGTGCGCCCGCTCTTCGTCCAGCACTTCGCGCTTTTTCTTCGACACCGCCCGGCGCAGCAGATCGGCTTCTCCCAGGCTGAAGCCGGCCATCGACGAAGCAATCTGCATAATTTGCTCCTGGTATACGATAATGCCGTACGTGTCCGCCAAAATCGGCTCAAGCGACGGGTGCGGATATTCCACCTCGATGAGACCGTGCTTCGCCTGGATATACTTTGGAATAAACTCCATCGGTCCCGGACGGTACAGCGCCAGCACCGAGACGATATCTTCAAAGCGGCTTGGCCGCAAATCTTTCAGCACGCGCCGCATGCCCGCGGATTCGAGCTGAAAAATGCCCGTCGTATCGCCCCGGCTGAGCATTTCATACGTGAGCGGATCGTCGTCGGGAATCGAGCGGAAATCGATCGTTTCCCCGCACTGTTCGGCGATCCAGCGCATCGTTCTTTCTATGATCGACAGCGTGCGGAGGCCGAGAAAATCCATTTTGAGCAGCCCGATCGATTCCAGGTGCTCCATCGAATACTGCGTTAACGCCGTCTGCTCCGTCCCTTCCTGAAGCGGAACATAGTGCGTCAGAGGCTCCCTGGAAATGACGACGCCGGCCGCATGCGTCGAAGCGTGGCGCGGCATGCCTTCCACCTTATGGGCCATCTTCAGCAATTCGCCCGTCCGCGGATGGTTCCGGCACAGCTCCTTCAACTCCGGATTGACGGAGAGCGCCTCTTCTATCGTCACCCCGGGGTATCCCGGAATCATTTTCGCCGCCCGGTCCACTTCGTTATACGGCATGTTGAGCACCCGGCCGACGTCCCGCACGGCCGCTCTCGCCGCCATCGTGCCGAAGGTGATAATCTGCGCGACGTGCTCGGAGCCGTATTTGTTCACGACGTAATCGATCACTTCATCCCGGCGTTCGTCGCTGAAATCGATGTCGATATCGGGCATGCTGACCCGTTCCGGATTTAAAAACCGCTCGAACAGAAGGCCGTACCGTATCGGATCGACGTCCGTAATGTTCAGCACGTACGCCACCAGGCTGCCTGCCGAAGATCCCCGCCCCGGACCGGTCATAATTCCGCGCTCATGGGCGTAGCGGATGAAATCCCATACGATCAGAAAATAATCGGCGTACCCCATTTTGCCGATGACGCCGAGCTCGTATGACAACCGCTCCTCCAGCCGACGCCGGAACGAGGCGTCGCTCCATTCCGGCGTCGATGCATACCTGTTGAGCAGTCCTTCCCGGCACAGCTCGGCGAGATACTGTTCGGAAGTGAGCGGCTCGGGAACCGGTTTGAACTGCGGCAGCACCGATTTGCCGAACTCCAGCTCCAGGACGCACCGCTCCGCGATGAACGCCGTATTGTCCAGCGCTTCGGGAATATGGGCGAACAGCCGGTTCATCTCCTCCGCGCTTTTCAAATAAAGCTGATCGGTTTGCGACCGCATCCGGTCCGGATCGTCGATCGTCTTTCCGGTGCCGATGCACAGCAGCACGTCCTGCACGGCATGATCGGACGGATGGACGTAATGCACGTCGTTCGTCGCCACGAGCGGAATGCCGGTCTGCCGGCTCAGTTCGATCATGCTCTGCATCACTTTCTTTTGCTCGGGCATGCCGTGATCCTGGATTTCCAGATAAAAACGGTCGCCGAAGATGGAGCGGTACCGTTCCGCCGCCGCCCGGGCCTCGCCGTCACAGCGC
>JAWLCZ010000089.1:0-16549 GCA_041686835.1 Paenibacillaceae bacterium
GTCGCCATGCCTTCGGAAGTTCCGGTCGGAGTCATGACGGCGATTATCGGCACCCCATTTTTCATCTATGTTGCGCGAAAGAGGCTGGCCCATGAGTAAATATACGCTGATTCGCAGCAAAAAACTGCGCTTGTCTTTTCTCATCGACAAAAAAACGTTCCTGCTCACCGTCATGCTGGCATTTGCCGCATTGTGCGCATTTGTGATCAGCTTAGGCGTAGGCACGCTGCGCATCCATCCCGTCGATACGGTGAAAACGCTGTTAGGCTTCGGGCCGGATCAGTATTCCGTCGTCATCCGGACGTTCCGGCTGCCCCGCGTCATCGTCGCGATGCTGGTCGGCATTTGTTTGGCCGTTTCCGGCGCGATGCTGCAGGGGATGATTCGCAATCCGCTTGCCTCGCCCGACATCATCGGGATAACGGGAGGAGCGTCGGCCGCGGCAGTGGCTTTTATCATCTGCTTTCCCCAAGCGGGGATCCAATGGCTCCCCGCCGCCGCCTTCGCGGGCGCGGCGCTCGTGACGCTGGTCGTCTATGTGCTCGCCTGGAAGCAGGGAGTCGCGCCGCTCAGGCTTGTCTTAATCGGAGTGGGTATCGGAGCGGCGATGGCCGCCGTCACGACGCTGCTCATCGTTATGGCGCCGATTGAACTTACGAGCAAGGCGATGATCTGGCTTACGGGTACGGTTTACGGGGCAAATTGGTCAGACGTAAGCGCGTTGGCCGTCTGGACTGCCGTTTTCGTTCCGCTCGCCTTCGTCTTCGGAAGATCGATCAACGCCCAGCAATTGGGCGACGATATCGCCGCAGGCATCGGCAATCCGGTACAGAGGCACCGGTTCCTGCTGCTGTTCATTTGCGCGGCCCTGGCCGGTTCGGCGGTGGCCATCGGGGGCGCCATCGGTTTTGTGGCGCTCATTGCGCCGCACATCGCCAAAAAACTGACCGGGCCCGCTTTCGGCGGACTGCTTCCCGTTTCCGCCCTGACGGGGGCGCTCATCGTCATGTTGGCCGATTTGGTGGGAAGAACGGCCTTCGCTCCGCTTGATCTGCCGGTGGGAATTTTCACATCCGCGATCGGAGCGCCGTTTTTTATCTACTTGTTATACCGAAACCGAAATCAATAGATCTGGAGTTGACCGCTTCCATGCATGCGTTGGAAACCCGCAACCTCACAGTATGTTACGGCCAGGCCGCCGTTATCGAAAAACTGAACCTGCAAATACCGCAGGGCAAAATTACCGTATTCATCGGCAGCAACGGATGCGGAAAATCGACCTTGCTGCGCTCGCTTGCACGCCTCCTGAAACCGAAAGAAGGGGCCATTCTGCTGGAAGGGCGCGAAATCGCCAAACGGCCGACCAAGGAGATCGCCAAACGGCTGTCGATTTTACCGCAAGGGCCGATCGCCCCGGAAGGGCTGACCGTCAAACAATTGGTGAAGCAAGGACGTTATCCTTACCAAAGCTGGCTTCAGCAGTGGTCGGAAGAGGATGAGCGGATGGTCGACGCGGCGTTGGCCGCCACCCGAATGACACCGTTTGCAGATCGCACGGTCGACTCGCTTTCCGGTGGCCAGCGGCAAAGGGCGTGGATCGCCATGACCCTCGCCCAGGGAACGGACACGATACTGCTGGACGAACCTACAACTTATCTGGATATGGCGCATCAAATCGAAGTGCTCGACCTGCTGTTCGAATTGAATGAAACCGAGAAACGCACGATCGTCATGGTTCTTCACGATTTGAATCTGGCGTGCCGCTACGCCCACCATATCGTGGCGATAAAAGACAAGGCGGTATTTGCCCAAGGAAAGCCCGAAAGCATCATATGCAAAGAAATGATTCACTCCGTTTTCGGAATGGACTGCGAAATCGCCAAAGACCCGATATTCGGCACTCCGCTTTGCATTCCTGTCAGCAAAGGAAGGAAATTGTCCGGCTGACGGGCTTTTTCGCATTTCGAATCGAACCCGCCGGTAACGATGAATAATAATCAAGCCAGTTAGAATAAATATAATTTACAAAACGACCGTTTAAACCCGAATTATGAACGGATGGAGGTGAATCCCGGCTTATAGCGAGTTTCTTCGCGTTTGACTCCCCGCCATATTGCTTTATAATTTTTAATAGGAATGTTTATGCATCCTGGCGATTGTTAAATTCGTTAATGGGAGGTGTTCCTGCCGTCTCATCCGAGGGGGCAGGGTTTACTTGGACAGTGACCCGTTTCCTGTGTTACTTAAGCTTGGTCTCGTATTGCTTCTAGTATTGTTGAACGGCTTTTTCGTCGCCGCCGAGTTCGCGATGGTCAAGGTGAGAAGCAGCCGTATTGACGCTCTTATTCAGGATGGCCACATTCAAGCCAAATTCGCCAAAAACATTACCGACAATCTGAACGCCTATTTGTCCGCCTGCCAGCTGGGCATTACACTCGCTTCGCTGGGACTCGGATGGCTTGGCGAGCCTGCGGTCGCGGCGCTTTTGCAATCGTTGTTCAAAAATGCCGGCATCCCCGATGTCGTGATCCACACCGTTTCCTTCATCATCGCCTTTTCCCTCATTACACTGGTTCACATTACGGTCGGGGAACAAGTTCCCAAAACGTTCGCCATCCGCAAATCCGAAAGCGTCACCCTATGGTCGGCGGCCCCATTAATCGTATTTTACAAAATCATGTACCCTTTCATATGGCTGTTAAACGGACTCTCCAACTGGATGCTTCGGCGGGCCGGGATCGAACCTGAAGCGGAACACGAATCGGTTCATACGGAAGAAGAAATCCGCGTTTTAATGAAAGAAAGTCATGAAAACGGTTATATCGACAATACCGAGTTGACGCTGGTCGACAACATATTCGAATTTGCGGAAACCAATGCGAAGGAAATCATGATTCCACGCACGGAAATGGTCTGTTTGTACGCGAATCTGTCTTTTGAGGAAAACCGGGAAATCGCCGTAAACAACATGCACACGCGCTACCCGTTCTGCGATCCGGACAAAGACAATATTATCGGCTTCGTGCATATTAAAGATTTGCTGAAATACAATTCCGGATTGAACGATATCCGAACCATCATACGCCCGATTACGACGGTGCCGGAATCGATGCCCATCAGCACGCTGCTGAAATTAATGCAGAAGAAAAAGACGCAGATGGCTTTATTAATCGATGAATACGGCGGTACGTCAGGATTGGTGACATTCGAGGACATTGTAGAGGAAATCGTCGGTGAAATTCAGGACGAATTCGATCAGGAACGACCCAGCATCGAAATGAAAGACGAACATACGCATTCGATTGACGGACGGCTGCTCATCGAGGAAGTGAACGGATACTTCGGAATGGACATCGAATCCGACGATTACGACACGATAGGCGGATGGATTTATTCGCAGGTGGAAATCCCGCCGAAAAAGAACCAGAGAATTAAATATAAAAATGAATTCGAATTTATTATCGACGAAGTCGATCATCTGCGCATTACCCGAGTTCTCGTCCGCAAGTTAACCCTTAAAAATGAACCGCTGTTGAGGCAGTACAGCTCGTAATCATAAATAGACATCGAAGCGGCCGTCCCAAATTGCTACTTTGGGACGGCCGCTTTTTTTATGGCGTTATTTCCCGATGTCCGGAGGTTGAATTTGTATCATTCCCGTTGCCGCATCGTAGCTGCCGTTTTTCACGGCAACGAGCCTCCCGTCTTTATCGACACAGTATACGACTGCCTTATTCGGATCTTCTCCGGCCGGCAAATTCGCCTTCACTTTAACGCTTACATCTTTATCCCCGATCGGGGTCGCCTTTTTGCTGTCTACGGTAAGAGTAAAGTCATATACGTGATCGCTTCCGACGATGTCTCTCTCCTTGCCGGTCAACGTCGAAGGATCGACAAGCGATACGGAAACTTGCATGGTGGAGGACGTTTCTTTCAATTTCTTCAACGCTGTTGCGGTGATATCAAAAATCGCCAGTCCCGTATTGACTTCAATGTTGTTGATTTGATGGACCGCTGCCTCACGTATCGGCTCCAAGGGGATATCCACCGTGCTTCCTTTTGCCGATTCGGCACCCGTTACAATGATTTTCACCGTTTTGTCCGGCGAACTTTGTATGGCGGCCTGAAGCCCACCCGCATCGATACTGGCATGGGCCGTATGATTGGCGTCCAATGCCGCTTCGGCCATCACCGTTCCCGGCGGCGAAGGCTCCAGCTCCAATTTGTTCCGATCCGTAAGAATCAAATCCCCGTAAAGATTCGGATCCTTGGTTAAGCCGATCCCGCTCATGTACTCCATCCAACCTCGTCTTAGTGTACCATCGTTATCATTTACCAGGAAGGAAAATCCAAGATCGGTTCCTGATGCGGGTATCATCCCTGCCGGCAGGATGTCCGTCCATTTTACAGCCATTTCATAATTGGTCTTGCTTCCATCTCTTTTGATACTGATTAAAGAATCGGACAGATCATTTCCTCCATAACCTCCGGTCTTCATAACCGAATTCGTATCCGAGTTTAACGCTATGTTGTTTTCGCTCCATCCCAGGCTGCCCGGACCTGCAGATCTTCCGGGATCGATCGTAAACTGGATGGAGTCGCCTTTCCAAAGATCACCCGGCAGGTAAGTATTGTAGTACGTATTATCGGTCACACTGACGGCCAGATACAAGTAATCCTCATCCCACTTCGTGTATGCTGTGGCACTCAAGTCGTCAGGTCCGCCCCAGTCGTCAATGAGCCTGACCTGTGATGCTTTGTCGAGCTTGAACGACATAGCGTGGTTCCATTCGCCGGTGTCGATTGCGCCATCGATTTGAATCGGTGTATCGGCTTTTACCGCCGTAAGTGAACTTACATTCCGTTCAATCACTTGTGAATAGCCATCGTCACGATCGATCTGCACCTTAATATGCGTAGTCGAATCGCTATGAATCGATGGTGCCGGAAACTTGACGGTCGCACTGGAATTGGGAGCTATCGGGGCAAAGGTTGCACTCCCCGTCATATCTGCCGGTTCCATGATCGTTACTTTTCCGCCGCTCATGGACTCCTGCATATTTCGGTTGACGATTTTTACGGAAATATCCCATCCGTCACCTGTCGCATTGACCACAGGCGCCACCTCTACAGCAGATGCGTCAATCATACTGGCCTGCAGCCTGAGACTTCCATACCTATCGCCCGAAGCGCTTGTCGGATAGATGCGTATTTCTCCCGATTGTTTTGTTGCAGGGGCACTGATGGTCAAGGTATCTGTCATTTGTCCGGCACTGAACGGCCCGCCCGATTTCAACCGCCATCCGAGCGGAAGGTCGACAACATAATGACCGGAAAGATTTTCAGCACCAGCCGTCCGGGTGATGTCGATTTGAACGTCTTCTCCGGGCGCCGCAGTAACGGCGGAACGGTCCGTGATAAATGTTGGCGTTTCGAGTGCAGGATCCTGCGTGAAGTTTCCTTCTATATATATCGGCATAGCGGATGCCGTGAAAGTGACAATCCCGTCGACAACATCGTATGGTTTGGTGTTGCCGAAGAGGTCGGTTACGTTTAGCTGACCGCTTCCCAGTTTCAAGCCGATCTGCTTGTCACGGTTAGCCCATAAAACAAGGATGTCCTGATTGTCGGCCGCCCTGTGGAACTTATAAACTCTTATGTCACTGTCAAGCGTGGTGTACGATTGTACAAAGGTGGCTCCTGCTAGGATGTCCGACACGGCGTTAAAAGCAACATAGGACGGTTTTGGTGAATTATCAACATGCAACAGACCTTGGCTGCATTCAAAAAAAGTCTGATCTGTGCAATCATTGATGAAATCATACCAGTATATTTTGTCTATCAAAACATCGTTCGCAAGATTTGCAACATACAACTGCGCGGCATAAGCTGCCGATATCTTTTCGGGAAAACCGCCCCAATTCGGATCCTGTGTCGGCCATCCGGTCTCCGTTAACCACAGTTCTATTTCTTTTGTAATCCCTTTGCTCTTTATATAGTTTCTCAGATCCTGAAAAGCGTTGATGATTCCTGCCCCTTCCGGGTTTTTATTGCTGTAAACATGGAAAGATATCGCATCCAAGTAATCGCAAGCGCCGAGGTCAACCAGTTTCTTTAACCATGGCTCATCATATTGAAAGGTAACACCGCCCACAACCTTCATATCGGGGTCAACACTCTTGACAGCGGTATAAGCCGCTTTAAGTATTTCATAATATTCCTCGGGTGTATAAACGGAACTTAATTCATTGCCGATTTCCAATGCATCCACTTTGCCCTTCAAGCGGGTGGCCGCCTGCTGAATTTCATTGATATCCACTGAAGTTACGATCAATAGGCTAACTCCATTGGCAAGCGCCGTATCAATATGTCCGTCATTCCCCGAGTATCCGTCTCTGATGCTTGCAGCACCTGCTTGTTTAACCAGCGGCATCCGAACATCCCATCCGCCATATCCTTTGTTAAAATGAGTGTTTACGCCGAGAAAGTCATGGACTGCTTTTCCGGTCAGATCGGTGATTGTACCGATATGAACATCTTCATGCAGCTTGATCGACGCATCCGGACTGGCAGCATCGACAGATACAGTATACGTTCCCTTCGGCAGCGCCCCGAAGGTTAAAGATTTGATGGAGCCTGTCTCATTCGGACTCAAATGAACATCAAATTCTCCAATATCCACAAGGCTGTTCCCGTAATCAAGCACTTTGTAGCTGACGTTCAAATCTTGGCTCTCATCGAATTGATTATCAAAAACTAGCTGAATTGCCGGATTTTCACCCTCCATAAAGATGTTGCCCGTTTTTACTTGGGCTCCTCTCATCGACACTGTTGGAATTTTTTCGACGGTGACGCTGGCGAAACAAATGGGAACACCGGTTTCAATTCTGAAATCGGCGCCATTCCCCCTATTGGTCATTTGCGCATCTTCAATCGTATAGGTCACCGTCTTCCATGTGTTGCTGCCTTTCAACAACGTCTTCTCCGTATACGCAAAAGGGGTTGCAGTGGAATCGTAAGCGATGAGAAAGCCCTGGTTGCCGCTCACCGGGGTGTCATAATACTCTACGGTTATTTTTACCGTATTTTTCCCTCCGAACAGATAGGAATCGCTCACATTGAAGTAAATATAATGGGCTCCGCTGGCGGGGTTCGTCTGCCATCCGGATTTGCCGTCAATGGTTTCATTGGTTCGGCCCGGGCCGTCTCCGCTCCATGCCGCGATTCCGTTTTCAGCATAGTTGTCTCCCAAGATTACACTTACCGTCCCGCTGTTAAGATGATTTACCGTTACATTGACCTGTGCCGAGAGTTCGCCATATGTCGCATTTACTGTTGTTGTCCCTGGTTTTATTGCCGTGATTTTGCCGTTATTATCGACTGTTGCTACCGCAGGCTCACTGCTGGACCAGTTTACATTTGCTTCATTTATTATCTGATCATTCTCATCATATACTGTTGCCGTTACGGTTTGGGTATCTCCGACATTCATGGTTACGACCGTCGGATTCACACGTATTTTTGCCGCTTCGCTTCCTTGCGGAATCTTTTCGACGGTAACGCTGGCGAAACAGACGGGAACATCGGATTCTATTCTGAAATCCGCACCATTCTCCCTGTTGGCAAATTGTGCGTCATTTATAGTATAGGTCGCCGTCTTCCATGCGTTGCTGCCTTTCAATAACGTCGGCGCGGCACTCCACGACCAAGGTGTTGCAGTGGAATCGTAGCTGAATTTGAAACCGTGGTCACCGCTCACTGAGCTGTCATAATACTCTATGGTTATTTTTACTGTGTTTGATCCTCCAAATATATAAGAATCGCTCACGTCGAAGTAAAGATACATTGCTCCATTGTCAGGATCAGTTTGCCATCCGGATTTGCCATCATAGGTTTCAATGGTTTTGCCGGGGATATCTCCGCTCCATGCTACGATTCCGTTTTCAGTGTAGTTGTCTCCCATTACTACACTTACCGGTCCATCCGGCATTGCTCCGAATACGTTGACAGGAATGAGCATGGTAATCATCATCACAAGAATTAACGATAAATTCCCTTTTTTCCTCATAGCAATCCTCCATTTTTCATCCTGAATTTATTGAATCTAGTAAATGTTTATTCATATTGTAACGTTATTTTTATGGACTGTAAATCTTTTACATTAAAGAAAAAAACAAGGTAAGAAAGAATATTCTTCCTAACCTTGTTAATTCATTTTTGGTAAAAAATCTTTCGTTCTCTTGTTGTATATCCGACTCTCGCAGCCTATTCCATCTCCTTATACCACAATCTGCGCATTTCCTCGCTCGTTTGAAGCAGCTGCTCCAGAGTGCCTTCCGCTTCGACGCGGCCGTCCTTCAGCACGATGATGTGATCCGCATGCCGCAGAGCGTTTTTGCGGTGCGAAACGACGAGGCAGGTCGCCCGCTTCCGCCGGAATATCCCGTCCCACAGCCGCTGTTCCGTCTCCACGTCAAGGGCGCTCGAGATATCGTCGAAAACGAGCAGTTCGGCGTCGCGGTAAAACATGCGGGCCGCCGCCGTCCGCTGCGCCTGGCCCCCGGACAGCTTGACGCCGCGCGGACCGATGACCGTTTCCAGCCCGTGCGGAAGCGCCCCGATATCCCGTTCGAGGACGGCGGAACGGATCGCGCCATCGAGCTTCTGCGCATGCTCGGGCAAGCCGAGCAAAATGTTCTGCTTCAGCGTGTCGCTGTAAAGCCGGGGCACCTGCGGCGTATATGCGCTGCGCGGCGGGGTGAAGAACGCGCCGGGATCGTCGACAGGCGCTCCATTCCACAGCAGTTCGCCACGCTCCTTCGGCAGAAGCCCGAGCAGCGTCCGAACGAGCGTCGTTTTGCCGGAACCGATGCGCCCGGTCACAACCGTGAACGAATGCCGCGGTATGCGCAAGGATACCCCTTCAATTCCTCTTCCGGTTCCCGGATAGCGGTAAGTCAGATCGCGCGCTTCCAGCAAATGCAGCCGGTCGCTTTCCTTTCTCGCCGGTTCCTGCGGCTCCGGCAGCGCCCCGCGCAAAAACAGCGGGTGGTATTCGGTCAATTTTTCCGAAGGAGCGCCCTGCAGCAGACCGGACATCCGCTGCATCGCCACTGTGCACTGCTTGGCGTTAGCGATAAACTTCCCGAAATTTTGAATGAACTGGGTGACGAACGTCAAATAATAGACGAACAGCGCAAAGTCCCCTACGGTAAACGTGCCCTGCCGCATGGACCGTGCCGCCAAAATGAGAATCAGTCCGGTGCCGATATGGACGGCGTTGGAAAATACCGAATCGAGCAGTTCGGTAAACACCCGATCTTTCAGCATCGTCTTGCGGCGATTATCGTTAAGCTGCCGGAATTTGCCGATCACCCGCTCTTCCGCAGTCGCCACCTGTATGGACTGGACGGCGCTGAACATCTCGCTGATGGCGCCGGTCACCTGGCTGGTCGCTTCCCGGCTCGCCGCCCGGTATTTTTGCAGTTTTGCCGTCGCCAGCTGTGCGGCCGCAACGACAACGACGAGCGGAACGAACACCCACAGCGTCAATTGCGCATCGATGCGCATCAGAATAAAGAACGACACGACGGCGAATAACGTCATGCCGAAAACATCGACAGACCAGCTGACCGCTTCTTCCGTATGATCGACGTCATCGCGGAAGTGGCTGATCGCCTCTCCGGGAGAACATGGAATCGCTCTTGCCCCGGGTTCCTTCAAGATGTGCTCCAGCATGTTTCGGCGCAGCAGCGCGCCGGCCCTGAAGCGGAAATGGACGTCGGTGACGGCGCCGGCGACGATAAAGATCATCCGTGCGATGGCGGCGGCGATCAAGAACACAATCAGCGTAAAAACGCCGAATGGATAAGCCGACTGGCCGGACAGCGCATCAAAAAACTGTTTGGTGATCAGTCCCGGCAAAATCGGCAGCAAATAAATCAAAGTCCAGGCGGCGGCATTCAAAACATAAATGACCGGACGATACGCGATTAATCTCCACATAAACGTAGCCGTCTTCATGCCAGCACTTCCTCCAATCCTGCCGTTAAGATGCGGTGGAATCGGGAATTCCCGTCTGCCGCGAGCTGCGCTCTGTTTCCGTATTCGACCAGGCGCCCGTCTTCGAGAATGAGGATTTCGTCGGCGCGCTGAACAGTAGCCAGCCGGTGCGCGATAATCATGCACGTGCGCCCCCGAATCAGTTTGCTTATCGCCTGTTCGATAAACTGTTCCGTTGCCGGATCGAGCCGCGACGACGCTTCGTCCAGGATGACGAGACCGGGATCGGCCAGAAAAACGCGGGCGAATGCAATAAGCTGCGCTTCCCCGGCGGACAGGCCGCTTCCTCCGGATTCGAGCTCCGTGTCGAGCCCCGACGGGAGGGAACGATACCAGCCTTCCAGGCCGAGATCGCGCAGCACTTCCACGATTTTGCCGTCGGGAATCGCATCGTCGAAAAACGTCAAATTATCGCGCAGGGTGCCTTGAAAAATTTCAATATTTTGCGTGACGAGACCGACACGATTGCGCAGTTCCCGCACACGCGCCTGGCGAATGTCGACGCCGTCCAATTCAATGGTCCCGCAATCGGGATCGTAAATGCGCAGCAGAAGCCGGGCAAGGGTCGTTTTGCCGCTGCCCGTACGGCCCAGCACGCCCATCACTTTGCCCCGCTCGAGCCGGAAGTTGATTCCGGACAGCGTCGGCACACCTTCCTCGTAGCCGAACGTCACATCGCGGAACCGGACCGACAGAGGACCGGACGGTATCGGTACACCGGCGCCGTCGGCAATTTTCGATTTCGTGTCGAGCAGTTCCTTCACGCGATAGATGCTGGCGTCCGCTTTTTGCAAATCCTCCATTTGCGTCCGTATTTTTTCAATCGGCTTGGCCATCAGTTCGGTGTAGTAAAAAATCATATAGACCGTTCCGATCGACAGGGCGCCCTTCTTCCACAAATAAGCGCTGATCGCAAACGCCGCCGCATTGCCCAGCGTAAACACGAACAAAGTCGTGATCCACATCGAAGCCCATCCGATGAATGCTTTCGCGCGAATCGGCAGCCATTTTCGCAGCATGGAATGGAACCGGTGCATAACGAACCCGGTCGCCCCGTTGGCGCGCGTATCTTCCGTCCCTTCCAGATGCTCTCCCAAAAAACCGTAAAATTCGGCGCTCATCTGCCGCAGCCTTCCCCACAACGGCGAAACGTACTTGCGGATGTGCTGGATTGCAAAAATGGCGAAAATGACGAACAGCAGCATTCCCGTGCCGATCAGCCAATTTTCCCGGAAAAGAAGAATTAAAATGCCGGCAATGAGCAGCAGATTGCCCATTAGCGCAATGACGAAATTGGAGAAAAAGTTCGTCAGCGCATTGATGTCCCCGTCGACCCGTTCAATGATTTCCCCGGAAGTGCGGGATTTGTGAAACGACATATCGAGGCTCAGGCAGTGGGCGGCCAGATCTTTGCGCAAGTTGTTGGTGGCAATCCAGCCGACGTTTTCGCCAATGTAAACGGCTGCCACCGAAACCGCCTGATAAAGCAGGGAAACGCCGATAAACATCCCCGCGGCGAAGAACAGTGCCGACGAGTCGTTCCGCTCTTTCGCCGCATCGATAAAATAGCGGATAATTTGCGGGTTCACAAGCTGCATCAATATGCCCGAGAACAGCAGCACCGTAAGCCATACGATCGATTTTCGCTGCGGCTTTAAGTAGCTGCGCAGCAAATGCACGTATTGCTGCAGCGGTATTTTCAATTTGCGCACGTTCATCGTTTCACTCCTTGTTGCGTCGCTCATTACCTTATCATACCAAGATTTCCCTGTGCGGATAAAGGCAAAAAATGGTTTTATTCGGCGGTTCGCCGAAAGGAAATAAACGGATGCTTCCCGAATTGTTGTTATATGAAAACTAAAGGTTTAAAGGGTGATTACATGGACCAATTGCGTTATCCTATCGGGCAATTCGAACCCATACAGAATCCGACTCCGGAACAACGCAACAGATGGATTGAGGAAATTGCGGAAATGCCGCGAATCCTTCGGCTGACTGTGCAAAACCTGACTTTGGAGCAACGGCTTACACCCTATCGTCCCGGCGGTTGGACTGTCCAGCAGGTAGTCCACCATATGGCGGATAACG
Source organism: Paenibacillaceae bacterium (assembly GCA_041686835.1). Taxonomy (GTDB): domain Bacteria; phylum Bacillota; class Bacilli; order Paenibacillales; family JAWLCZ01; genus JAWLCZ01. The sequence continues at coordinate 12,151 of JAWLCZ010000089.1, forward strand.
ATATGAATGCCTTTATTCGTTTCAAGAGAGCGCTCACTGAGGATAGCCCGACAGCTAGTACTTATCGGGAAGATTTGTGGGCTGAACTAAGCGATTATCGAACGCCGATTGAAACTTCGCTGGTTCTTCTGGAATCCCTTCACAGCCGATTTGCCGCCTTACTCCGTTCAATGCGCCCGGCAGACTTTCAAAGGACCTTTACAAGTCCCACTCACGGCGTAATGAATCTTGATGTTGCCACTCAAAGATATGCTTGGCACGGCCGACATCATATCGCCCAAATCGTTTCCCTTAAAGAACGTATGGGGTGGTAAAGCAAAAACCCGTATCGCACGGGATACGGGCAATGATTCCGGGGTTTGCCGGGATGTTGGAAGGGCTTTTATCGGTTTTATCGGTTGGCCGCCACCGGCTCCCGCAATGTCTCCGTGCGGGACGCCGTTTCGCCGCCTGACTCGCCGTTCTCTTGCGGCGCAGCGTTCTGCCTGTAGTCCAGTTCGTAAGGAAGGCAGAGCGGGACGCCTGTACGCGGATCCGGTATAATGTCCGCCTCGATGCCGAACACTTCCCTCAGCACGTCCAAAGACATGACTTCGGCCGGTGTGCCGCTTGCGACGACTTTGCCCCGCTTGATGGCCACCATATGATGCGCGTAGCGGGAAGCATGATTGAGGTCGTGGACGACCATCACGATCGTGCAGTTTTTTTCGTTGTTGAGCTTTTGCAGCAGTTTCAGCACTTCCAGCTGGTGGGCCATATCGAGAAACGTCGTCGGTTCATCCAAAAACAAAATATCGGTTCCCTGCGCCAATGCCATGGCGATCCAGGCGCGCTGCCTCTGGCCCCCGGACAACTGGTCGACGGGACGATCATGAAACGGCTCCATTCCGGTCATTTGTATCGCCCAACGGATCATCTCCTTGTCGTCCTTGGTTAAGGACCCGAACCCTTTTTGATGCGGAAACCTGCCGTAGCTCACCAGCTCCGAAACGGTCAGACCTTCCGGCGCGGTCGGGTTCTGCGGCAAAATCGCCAGCTGTTTGGCGACCTCTTTGGTCGACTGCTGATGGATCGATTTACCGTCCAGAAATACCGTCCCCCCGGACGGCTTCATGATTCTGGCCATCGTTTTGAGAATGGTCGACTTGCCGGAACCGTTGGCTCCGACAAGAGCGGTTATTTTTCCCGAAGGAATGCTGATATTCAAATCGTCGACAATGCTCCGTTCACCGTAAGCGATATTCAACCGTTCCGTGTATATCCGATCCAAAGCGGGCCACTCCTTTATCGATGCATCATGAATGATAGCAAGTGCACTCTGTGATGAAAAGAATAATGATAATCATTATCAATTGAATTATAAATGATTTGCGTACCGAAATTCAATCGTTTTTTTGAACGCCTCGTTCGGATGCCGCTCGATTTCCGGATATTTGACAAGAAAAACTTCCGGGTGTTATCCGGAAGTTTTTTCATGCCATCCGATAAGTCGGTGCCGGCCGGCTCGGAGAGAAGCAGTCCATCGTGTCCACTGTGATAAGCGCAGCATGTTCCTTCCGGATGTGCTGCAGCGCGTCACATACGATATCCCGCAGCAGCGGGGCCTCTATATGGACCCGGGCATTGAGCCAGACCGTAAACCGGTCCGCGATCCAGGGAGCGGCGCCGAATGGTTCCGGCGCGCTAGCTCCTCTATTGTCGATGGCGTTCATTCTGAATCCGTTCCGTCCGTCATGTGCCCATATTTTAAAATGGGCCACCTCCGCCTTCGCCGCATTGAACCGGTATAAAGCGTTATCCATCAGTGCCGCGCACATCCGTCCCGCATCGGCGCCCGGACAATCAAAAGTTACGCTGGCATTGAGCCATCCAAGCTGCGCCTCGCCGGCGGCATACGTATCGTAATCGATGTCGAGTACGGGCAAACCGTCAACATCGGCAGAAAATATATGCTCAAGCCAACGTTCCACTCCATGCCCGGTCACGGCGGACGCGGCCAGTACGTACCTGGGCGCGAAAGTATGCTTCACCGCCTCGGCCAATTGTTCGGTTCGTTCCTCTGAGAGCGTGTCCGTTTTATTCAGCAGCACGCAACCGGCTTCTTCAAGCTGCTTCTCCATGATATACACGACTTCCTTATTGAACGGAGAGCTTTGAAAGCATAGTTCCGACAAACGGTGCGGATCGGTCACGACCGTCAGCGGGCGGATGTCAAGTTCGCCGCCGTAAAACGATGACAGCGGTTTGATGACGGTCGCCGTCAGATCGGTGCAGCTGCCGACCGCTTCTGCCAATATCACCTGCGGACGGTGCCCGGCAATGATGCGCTTGATGGAATCGGCCAAATCGTCGAAACGGCAGCAGAAGCAGCCTCCCTGAACCTGCTGCAGAGGCAGCCGCTTGTGCAGCACCAGCTGGGAATCGACCAGCTGTCCCCCCTGATCGTTGGTAATGCAGGCGACGGTTATTCCTTTGGACCGCAGATGTTCGGCGGCGGACAGCATCAGCGTCGTTTTGCCCGCTCCGAGAAAACCGCTCAACAGAACAAGAACCGTCTTATTCAAGTGACACCCCCTCCTCTCCGGGCCGTTTTACAAAGTCCGCTCAATGCCGCAGGCGTGCACTTTGATGGCGGAAGCGTCGCCGTAGAGCACGTTCACTTCCGTTTCCCATTGTCCGGTATCCGCGTTCTTTTTCTTCGTATACGTCCCCCAGGCGCGGCCGGTGCTCCAGAATGTGCGGAAATCGTCCTGTGCAATGCGCGGTGCGAATTTCATTTCGTTTCGGGCCATATCGAACTGGAATCCGCTCAACGCGATCAGCAGCCCCCAGCTCGACATGGAACGGGCATAATGGTGTCCGCATTCCACTTCGTTCCACGGATTGCGCCGCACGCCGTCGTGCCGTTCCCGCACCGCTTTTACGATGGTCAGGCCTTCTTCAATGTAACCTTCGTAAATGAGATGCGTGGCCACGTGGTATTCAATTCCCGTCCACACTTCGTCGGAGTACACGAAGGGAAGGCGCGGCCGCCCGCCGTGCGGCCACGAGCAGAGCAGCAGCCCTTTCTCGTCGTTCAACACGTACGTTCGCTGGCAGTTGACGTGATTGGAAAAATCGGTTTTAAAATTGTATTTGTATACCGAATGAATCGCGCTTTTCACCCGCTCTTCTGGCAGCAGGTAGCCCAGACCGTACAGATGCGCCAACTGCTGTCCGAGCAGCTGATCCGACAGACAGCCTAGACCGTGCTGATACTTGTACTTGTTCACATCGTCCAGACGCTGCACATAATACTCGCCGTTCCACATCAGTTCATCCATCCGCCGGGAGCTTTTTTCAAAAGCCTCGCCGTATTTGCGGGCGTTGTCTTCTTCCCCGAGATAGGACGCCATTTCCTCCGCCGCCCGCAGTGCGCCGAGCAGGAACGCTCCCGTAAGCGGGTTCGGACCGTAAAACTCGATGTCGTACGTATTGTGCTGTTCGCCGTCGAGAACGAAATCGCCGTCCGTATCCCAATGAACGAAAGCGAACTGCAGCGTCTTTTTCACCTGGGGCCATAACTGCCGGAGGAATTCGTCGTCCCCGGTCAGTTTCCATTCCCGGTATACCCGCATGATCGTGCCCATCTGTCCGTCGGCGGCGGCAGGCGCGCTTTTTCCGCCCCAAATCCATTCGGAGTCGAACATTTTAAAGGCGCGGAAATTCATCTTGCCATCGTCGTTCACTTCCTCCAGAAACTCCGTTCGCCGCATGTTCTGCTCCAACGCCGGGAACAAAAAGGCGAGCGTCTGCGCATAATTCCAAACGTGCGTGCACGTGCCGTCACAGCAGCCCCAGTCGTCAAAGCACCCTTCGTACCCGAGAAACCGGCCGTCCTTCAACCAAAAACATGTCGTGCTCCGCAGTACGGTCATATTGCTGGCCAACGCGTCGATAACGTAGCTGGGAAGGGTGCTGCCGAACAAGGCGTCGCGGAACATGAACGTTTCCTTCTCCAGCCGTTCGGCGTGCTGCGCAAGATAAGCGGCAACCGCCCAGGAGCTGTCAAACCTGTTTGCGTAATAGTTCTGCGTGATTTCCCGTCCCGGTTCCTTCACGCGCACGTGCTCGCTCCAGCCGTTAATCCGGTTCGGAAAATACCACGTCAGCAAAAAACGGATTTCTTTCGTTTCGCCCGGCGCGAGCGTTTCATAAACCCCCAACGAGCCCGTATCGGTCTTATGATCTTCCGACGGAGTATCGTAGCCGAGATCGTTCAATCTCCCGTCCTCCGCAAAATCGTCCCAAAACTCCTGCAGAAAATCGAACCACGCCCCGCGCAGCCATGCCCTTTTGTATGTAATTTGAGTGTGGGTTGTGGCCAGTGACATATTGCCGTACTGCAGCGATGATTCCG
>JAWLCZ010000090.1:0-16463 GCA_041686835.1 Paenibacillaceae bacterium
CATTTATTTGGCGGGGTTGAAGGGCATTCCGCGGTCGCTGTACGAAGCGGCTTCCATCGACGGTGGGTCGATACTGCAGCGGTTTCGTTATATTACGATTCCTTTAATGACCCCTGTGCTGTTTTTCAATGTCATTATGGGAATTATCGGATCGCTGCAAATCTTCGTGCAGCCTATTCTGCTCACCGCAGGCGCGAATTCCAACGGTCTGCTGCAGACGCCGATCCGCTCCAATTATTTGTACCTGGTGCACGCTTTTCAGCAAATCTTTGCCTTCAACCGATACGGATACGGACTGTCGCTGTTGTGGATTTTGTTCGTCATCATTCTGCTGCTCACGATCGTCGTTTTCACCACAAGCCGCTACTGGGTATATTACGAAGTGGATCAGGAGGGGAAATAAAATATGGTGAATGCAGGAGTCAACCGCCCCGCCGCCAAACTGTCCATTTACTCGGTTCTCGTTGTGTTGTCCGTATTGTTTTTTCTTCCGGCTTTATGGACCGTATCGAACTCTTTGCAAAAAATTAACGCGCTGCCGACGTTTTTCCCGACGGAACTGCACTGGGAAAACTATACCTATGCGGTCACCTTGATTGAATACGGGAAATATGCCGTCAATTCGTGCATCATCACCGCCATCTCCGTCAGTTTGACTCTCGTTTCCAGCGCGTTCGTAGGATATGCGTTCGCAAGACTGAGGGCGCCCGGGAAGAAATTTCTGTTCATGTTTGTGCTGTCGACGATGATGCTGCCCGGCATTGTAACGCAAATTCCGACGTATATTTTGTTTCAAAAAATCGGCTTGATGAATTCGTTCCTCCCGTGGGTATTGTGGAATATCGGCGGCAGCCCGTTTAATATTTTTCTTTACCGCCAATTTTATTCCTCCTTTCCGAGAGAACTGGAAGAGGCCGCGCGAATCGACGGCTGTTCCGCATTTCGCATCTTCTGGAACATTTTCATCCCGCTGTCGGTGCCCGTTATCGTCACGATCGGCATTATGGCGTTCAACTTCAGCTGGGGCGCGGACTATTTGACGCCGTTCATGTTTCTTCGGGAAGAGAAATATCCGCTCGTTACCGCGCTCGCTTCGGTGGGCTACGTGTTTCCCGACAGCCCGCAAATTCAATTGACGCAGGTGGCGAACGCCGGGACGATCATCTTCATTATTCCGATTATCGTGGCGTTCTTCGTCGGCCAACGTTATCTCGTCGAGGGCATTGTATCGACCTCCATCAAAGGGTAAGGAAGCCGCTGTTCAAAAAATGTACCGGGAAATTCTTGTTTTTGGTAAAATGGACGATAAATAAAATATCGGGCCATCATGCAAGGGGTGAAACATGAGCGGATATAAGCTGGTCATTGTAGACGATGAGCCGGAAATTCGCGAAGGCTTGCAAATGTTCGATTTCTCCCCTTTCGGAATCGAATGCTCCGGCAGTTTTGGAAACGGTCTCGTCGCTTATCAAAGCATTTTGAAAAATCCCGTCGATATCGTCATTACGGACATCCGGATGCCGCTGATGGACGGTCTTGAACTGGCCGGTCTCCTTTACAGACAGTTTGCTTTTATCAAAACGATCATTTTGTCCGGTTACGACGATTTTCAATATGCCAAGCAGTGTTTGCGCACCGGTGTGATCGACTATTTGTTAAAACCGCTGGACTTCGATGAACTGGCGGCGACGCTGGAAAAAGCGGTCCAATCCTTAAACGAACAAAAACAAACGGTGTTAAGAACGACCATACTTGAACGCAAAGCCAAATTATCCGCCAAGCTTCTGAGGCGCAATTTCCTGAAAGAATTGATGCACCGCGCCCTTACTCCGGACGAAATCGAAGAAGGCTGCTCCGCAGGCGAAATGTTGCTGGACAGCGGAATCTACACTGTCTGCGTTTTTCGTCCGGATTCCCTCATGGACCGCGCATTTGCTTATTCCGCCAAAGACTGGAATTTAATCGTATTTGCGATCGATAATATCGTCACGGAAATGTGGGACGACAAATTCGGCTATCATTTCGTCGATACGGAAACGGGGAACTGCTATATATTGGCCGTAAGTCCGGACATTCAACCGCCGCATGACGGGTTGACGAACGCTCTGCTCGATTTGAAACAGGCGCTCTCGCGCTTTCGCGGGCTGCTGCGGACGACCGTTTCCATCGGAATCGGCACGACGGTCCGCGACGCGGCCGATATTCCGCTGTCCTGCCGGCATGCGCTCGCCAGCCTGGCGGCAAACGGTTCTCCCGACACCGTGGCTTCCTACGCGGACATGTGCGGCTCCCCCCATCCAACGCTCCGTTCCGACGCGGCCGCATTATCGGAAGCGTTTACAAAACAGGATGGGGCCGTCGAGTCAGGCCGGCTTATGATCGAGGAAGCGAAGAAATATATCCGCGAAAATTATGAGCGTTCGTTGACGCTAAGGGATGTCGCCGATCATGTTCATGTCAATCCCAGTTATTTGAGCTTCCTGTTCAAGAAAGTAACCGGCAATAACTATATCCATTACTTGACTTACTGCCGTTTGCACAAAGCGAAGCAGCTGCTGGCCGATCCGCAGCATAAAGTTTATGAAGTGGGGGAAATGGTCGGATATGAAAATCCGCGTTATTTTTCGGAAATATTCAAGAGGTATACCGGGAGAACGCCGCAGGAATTCCGCAACGGCATCATCAAGTAATTGAGGATGGCCCCTATGGTTTTTCGCAGTCACCGGATGAAATTGGTCGCGATCGCCGTACTGCTCATGTTTATCGTACAGATTTTCTTCATCTGGATCGGCTACTCCAACGCGGTGGAAGTCGGCACGGAAATTCAGGCGACCACGAACAGAATGTTGTTTATGTATGCGAAAAGCAACATGATTACCGCGTTAAAAGATGTGAACGCTCTGGTGGTGCGTCTCGGTTCATCGGATTTTACCGGCTATTCCCGATCGTATTTGAATTTGCAGGACGCCGCGGAAGCGGACCGGAAAAGAGACGAGCTGAACCAGCGCATCAATGCGCTGAACCTTTCCCCGCATATGGTGAACCATCTGTTTATATTGGGCGCCAATGTGAATCAGCGAAACGTAGCCAAGGGGATCGGTTCCTTGCAGCTGCCCGACGAACAACTGCCGTGGGTGGAGGACTTGCGGAGCTCCGGTTTGCTGGAACAGCTTCTCAAAGTATACGGACTGCCGAATTATTTCGAGAAAGGGGAACTGACCGGACAGCTTCACCGTCGCGCCCACAAGCTGTCCTCCGATCAACTGGACAGACTCCGCCGTTTTTTCGCGATGCTGGAAGGGCATCTCGTCATCAACAACGGCATCGATTCGTCGAACGTGATGACGTTTATCGTGTTGAATCCGGATTTTCCGCGATATATTTTGTCGTCGGGGGATGCGATCCACGGGTATTTCACGCTATTGGATCAGCGAAATCGCGTCATATGGACGAATATGTCCGATCACACGCTGCTTGCCGGGCTCATCCGGACGAAACCGGAACAGGACGAGGCGAGCTGGCATTTTGCCGCCGGCGGCATGGAATATACTTCGCAATCCAGTCTCCTCGCTCCTTACGGGTTCAAGCTGCTGTATACGACCAACATTTACAGCGTCGGCATCTCCATGCAATTTTTGCTGAAAAAATACGTGCTGCTGTCTTTCGGGGCGATCGTCATTACCTTCACCGCCGCGTACTTTTTTTCCAATGTGCTGTTTCAGCCGTTCCGCCTGTTGTCGCGCTTAATCGCGGAGCAGTCTTTTTATTTTCCGTTCCGTACGATTCCGGAGAAACTGTTTTTGAAAAAAAGGTTTTCCGCCGTTTCCATACGCAATAAAATTCTTTTTTTGCTGCTATTGTCCGTCATCGTGCCGGTCATTTCCGCCGGGTTTTTATATGCGTGGCTGCTCCATTCGTTTTCCACGGAACAGCTGAACACTTCGCTCGCGAGCATTTCCAAGCAGATGAGCTTCGTGCTGCGGTATCAGATGGCCACTTACGAAAATTTAATCAACAAACTGTCGGTTGACGGCAGGCTGCAAAAATATTTGTTTACGTATGAGAGAATGATCGAACAAAATCCGGAAGCGGATCTGTTCGTTTCGCTGTACCCGGAGCTCAGCGACGTTTCTTATTTCGTCCTGTACGATTCTTCGGGCGTCGCGCGGTATTCCTCGATATTTTTGAACAATCTGGATGTGTTTTCGCAAAAATTGGGCGGCGTTCCGGAGGAAAAGCGGGGACAGCAATTGATATGGATCGCCCATGTGAAAGATGTGTTCAACCGCTCGACCGTCGCCCTGATCAAAAAGTCGCTGTATCCGGTATACAGCGATGCCGCGTATGCACAGCGAATCGGCTATTTGGAACTGGTGCTGAAAGAAAACGCGTTTCAATCCGTCGTGCTGGACTCCCGGCTCGATGTGGCCATATTGGACGAACAAGGCAATGTCGTATACCGGAGCAATTCGCAGCAGCAGTTTTCCCAAGCGGCTGCTTCGCTGCATGAATCGTTGGCCGGCGCGGGATTTTCCCAAACAAGCGTATCCATTATGAATGTGGAAGGAAGAGAGCGGGCCGTGGCGCTGCAGCCGATACCGGGAACGGACTGGAGCTTGGTCGTATTTTACCCGTTAGACGCGGTGCTGGATAAAAATAACGAGCTGTTTTATCGCGATTTGCTGATCATTGTCGTCGTCATTATCATCGCCTTTATCATTTCCTGGATATTGTCGACGTTTCTGGTCAAGCCGATCGCCCGTCTGCAAACGATGATGAAAGATATGGGGAGAGGAAATCTGGAGCAGCAGTTCGAATACGAGGGGCGGGACGAAATCGGCAGGCTCGTGCGCAGCATTAACCGTATGATTAAACAAATCGACCATTTGATGGAAGAAAATATTAAAATCCACGTTCGCGAGCAGGAGCTGATCGCCCTGAAAACGAAAGCCGAGCTGCGCATGCTGCAGCAGCAGATCAATCCGCATTTTTTGTATAACACGCTGGAAGCGATCAATATGCGTTCGAGACGGTACGGCGCCACGGAAATATGCACCATGGTCGGCTGTCTGGCCAAAATATTCCGCTTCAGCATCAACAGCGGCAGCGAAATTGTGCCGCTCGAAGCGGAAATCGAACATACGAAAAATTATGTGACGATACAGCAGCTCCGTTTTCCCGACAGCTTTGAAGTACATTGGGAGATTCAGCCCGAAGCGCTGTCCTGCCCCATATTGAAATTTATTCTGCAGCCGCTCGTGGAAAATGCGATTCAACACGGCTTGATGGATTATACGGGCGGGGGGCGGCTGCGCATTGCCGCCAAACTGGCCGGGCGGCTCGTTCTGGAGGTTCACGATAACGGCGTCGGCATGGAACCGTCGAAATTGGAACAGGTTGTATCGTCATTGCGGTCCGGCACCGACGCGGAAACGGGGGAATCGGCGCCGTTCGGCAAAGGGAGCGGCGTCGGACTGAAGAACGTATACAGCCGGCTCAAAATGTACTACGGCGAATGTGCGGACATGGCGGTCATGAGCGGGATCATGAACGGAACCGTCGTAACCATCTCCATTGACATGAACGGCGAAACGTGAACGGTCCGAACCTTATGAAGACGTATGCAGTCTTCTGAATTGATCGGGCGTCATTCCTTCCGCTTTGCGGAACGTGGCGATAAAGTGGCTGACATCGAGAAATCCGACCATGTTGGCAACGGTTTTCACGGTCGCGTGCTCATGCATGATGAGCAACTCTTTCGATTTGTGGATGCGCAGCTGAATCAGATACGAATACGGGCTGATTCCGAATGTGCTGCGGAACAAAGTGTTCAAGTGCTGGGGACTGAGATGGATGATGCGCGCCATTTGTTCCAGATTGATGCCGTCGTCCCGATATTCCTCCTCCAGCCAGCGGAGCAGGGGCCGCAATCTTTCGTACATTCTTGATAACGATGTCTGTTTGTTCGTCTGCCCGTATTTTTTAAGCGTGATTAAAAATTGATACAGTTCGATTGAACCGTCCAATCCGGAAAAATCCGGATCTTTTTTTATTTTTTGAATCGCACGTACCAGGCAGTGGGCCGGAGGCGTATCTTCCTCCCACCGGTAAACGGTGGAATAATGAAAACCGAGCGATGCCATTACGGATTGCGCCTGGGTTCCGTCGAAAGTGATGAAGGCGGTCGTCCATTTCGACGTGCGCGCTTCGTAAGCGTGCTGTACGCGCGGAAAAAGGAAAAAGCCGTGATTCGGAGGGAGAAGGAAACGTTCGCCCGACAGCATAATTTCTCCTTCGCCTTCCTCGGTCTGCAGCCAATGGAAATAAGGATATCCTTCCTTGCGGTCAATCGGTTCCTGATGCGCATGTCTTCCGATGCTTTCGATATAAAACGGAAGATTTTGCTCCAGGGTCGACAGCAAAAAATGGCGCCGGTAATTTGTATCCGCTTTCATAAAATCGCGCCCCCTAACCGTTTATTTTCATTTTTTTATATATATTCAGAATTATATTATATTTCCGTATCATTTCAACCCATTTAAAATAAAGATATGTTTATATGGAATAACTGTAAGGATTCCATCGGGGAGGTGATTCATTTTCAATGAAAACGCTTACGAAGTAAAGCCGGCAAATTGGACGAAGACCGAACTCTTAAGGGGGAAATGCGGATGACCAGAAAGATATTTTTCAGTTGGGCACTCATATTTTGCCTGCTTGTAACCGTTGTCGGCTGCGGCGGGCAGCAAGCTGCCGATACGGGAGGCTCGGGCGGCGGCGGAGATGCGGGCTCCGGCGGCGAGAAGATAACGCTGACGTTATGGTACTGGAACCGCTCCATCGACGATAACTTGCTGAAGGAAGTAAACAAACAGTTTCCGAACATTAATTTGAAAGCCGAAAAAATCGGCGGCGATTTCAAAGCGAAATTGACGACGTCGCTCGCGGCCGGATCCGGCGCGCCGGATATCGTCGGGTTGAACGACTGGGTTGCGGAATTTTTCCCGAACAAGGATCAGTTCGTCAATTTGTTTGAGTACGGCGCCGACAAAGAATTGAAGTCGCAATACCTGGAATGGAAATGGAACCAGGCGGTGACGCCGGACGGCAATTACATGATCGCGCTGCCGATGGACACCGGCCCGACCGCGCTGTTCTACCGGGAAGATCTGTTCAGGGAAGCCGGGCTCCCGACCGAACCGGAAGAAGTGAGCGCGCAGATCAAAACATGGGAAGATTATTTCGAAGCGGGCCAAAAACTGCAGAGCGCGCTCGCCGACAAAAAAGTGTTCATGTTCGACAACATCAATACCGTGTTTACGCAAGCGACCCATCAAAACGACAAAATTTATTTTGACAACAGCGATAATTTCATCGGCGATCAGGAGCATATCAAACAGGCCTGGGATCGTGCCGTGAAAGTTCATCAATTGGGACTGAGCGCGAAAATCGGCGGCTGGACGCCGGAATGGAACGCGGCGATGAACAACGGAAAAGTCGCCTCGTTCATCGGCGCGGTATGGATGAAGCAGATTCTGATGGAAGCCGCGCCGGACACGAAGGGCAAATGGCGCATCGCCCGGGCGCCCGGCGGCGACGGCAACAACGGCGGCTCTTTCATCGGGATCACCAAGCAGTCGAAACATCCGAAAGAGGCTTACGAAGTGATCAAATGGCTCATGTCTCCGGAGCATCAGCTGAACTCCCTGGTGACCATGAATTTGTTCCCGTCCACGCCAAGCGTGTTCAGCGATTCGAAGGTGGTTCAGGCAGAAGAGTTTTTCGGCAATCAAAAAATGAACGAAATCTTTATGAAATCTGCGGAAAACGTCAAACCGGCCTACCGCGGACCGAAGTTTTCGATCGCCAACAGCGCATTTCAAGATGAGCTCACCAATATCGAAAAACAGAACAAAGACCCGGAAAAAGCCTGGAACGACGCTCTGAACAAAATCAAGAAAGAATTGACGCGCTGACGGATCGTGAACGAGAGGGGTTCGATCATTCGAATCCCCTGTTTTTCATTCAAGCGGGAACTTTGACAGAAGGAGGATCAATCCGGGATGAGCAATCTTGAACTTGCGACGGGGCGCGGGAGGAAGCAGACGGGGAAATACGGCAGCCTGTGGCGTGAAATTTACCGGAACAAAGTGATATACTTGTTTATTTCCCCGTTCTATATTTTGTTTGCCATATTCGGTCTGTTTCCGATTCTGTTTTCCTTTTATCTGGCGTTTCAAAAATGGGACGGAATAGGGGAAATGCAGTTCGTCGGCCTGGATCAGTTTCGCTACCTCATCACCGATACGGTATTTTGGAAAGCGATATGGAACACGCTGGAAATCTGGATTTATTCGACGATACCGATGCTGTTTTTCGCGCTCGTTATCGCTTTTCTGCTGAACTCCGCGTTTTTGCGTTACCGGAATTTGTACCGGATCGCCTACTTTTTGCCGAACGTCACGTCGATCGTTGCCGTCGCCATCATCTTCGGCACGCTGTTCGGCAACACCTACGGATTCCTGAACTTTATTCTGACCTCATTCGGACTCGAGCCGATAGAATGGCTGAATTCGCGTTTCTGGCTGAAAATCGCCATCGCCTCCATGATCGTTTGGAGATGGACAGGTTATAACGCGATCATTTATTTGGCCGGATTGCAAAGCATTCCGACCGTGCTGTACGAGGCGGCGCGCATCGACGGGGCGAGCACCGTACAGACGTTTTTCCGCATTACGATACCGCTTCTCCGCCCGGTCATTCTGTTTACGGTCATCACATCGACGATCGGCGGCATGCAAATCTTCACCGAACCGCAAATCCTGGTCGGCAACGGCGGCGGCCCGAACGCCGAAGGGATGACGATCGTGCTTTATTTGTACCAGCAGGCTTTCACGAAAAATCTGTTCGGGTACGGTTCCGCCGTCGCGTGGGGATTGTTTGTCGTCATTGCGGTGTTCTCTTTCATCAACTGGAAAATCGTGCAGCGGCCTGAATCGTAGCCATGGAGGGGGAGAGTATAGATGATCGGAAAGCATGCTGTCGTCAAGAAACTGATTCTGCATCTCGCGCTGCTCATCGGGGTCGCCGTCTCCATGTTTCCGTTTTACTGGCTGACCGTCATGGCGACGAGCACAACGAGCGACATATACAAGTTTCCGCCGAAAGTGACGTTCGGAACCGAACTGATGACCAATATCCAGAACGTGCTGGCGAACATCGATTTTTTCGGATCGTTTGTCAACACGGTTTTCGTCTCTACCGCATCGACGCTGCTCACCTTATTTTTCTGTTCGCTTGCCGGGTTTTCGTTCGCCAAGTTCGATTTCCCGGGGAAAAAAGTGCTGTTCGTCCTGCTGCTGGCCACGATGATGATTCCGGGGCAGCTTTCGCTCGTGCCCTCGTTTATCATTATGCAGAAGCTCGGCTGGGTCGGTACGTACAAATCGCTCATCATACCGGGAATGGCAAGCGCGTTCGGCATTTTCTGGATGAGGCAGTACGCCCAAGGATCGATTCACGACGATTTGATCAATGCGGGAAGAATCGACGGATGCAACCATTTCCGGCTGTTCTGGAACGTGGCGCTGCCGATATTGCGCCCGGCTCTCGCGTTTCTCGGCATATTCACTTTTATCGGGTCGTGGAACGACTATTTGTGGCCGCTCATTATTTTGAACAATCCGGAAAAATATACGCTGCAAATCACGCTTTCCCAACTCAACGGGATTTACAATACGGATTACGCGATGGTGATGGCCGGAACGCTGATGGCGACGCTGCCGCTCATTGTGATGTTTTTGCTGGTCAGCCGCCAGTTTATATCGGACATTGCCGCCGGAGCGATTAAAGATTAAACAAAGAAGGCCGGACTGCTCCGCGTTCGGAGAAGCCGGCCGTCTGCCGGAAACGGTCAAATGCTCCAATTTTGTCTGCATTTAGGTTGAAGCCGTGCTCACCTTAGGGGGCTATCCATAGACTGTTGTATCTGAAAAAAAGGAGGTGCCCAAGATATGGAGTACGGACCGGTTCCCAAGTTCATGCCTGTTCACGCACCTGCGTTTCCGATGCCGTTCTTTGTTAGTCCCATCGGCATCATTTTAGTCCTGTTCATTCTGCTTGTCATTGTTCTGCGTTGCGTTGTCATTTAACGAACGGGCAAATTTTATATTGGGCACATGGATTAGGGATACTGCATTCCGCCTCCGGCACGGGGCGGAAGTTTTTTTGCGTTTATCGTATCATATGCTTGATCCGGCGATACGACTTAAACGAATGAACTGCTTCCGCAAAAATGGGAGTACGTACGCCAGTTCAAGAGCGGAGCCGCAATCATTGGGATGCTCGGCAAAAACCGGCAGCGGTACACGGAAATCGGGTAACGCTGTCGGTTTTTGATCTTGCGGAAAGAAAATTGTAGTAATTTCGATGCGCCGGGAATATGATTTATTGGATAAATTCTTCAAAAACCGATAAAAGTCAGGAGATTTTCACACTAAAGGAAGATGCCGATGATGAACAGTGGCACGGTTCCCTAATAAAAAAGGCTGTACCGTGCCATGCCATGATGAATTAAAGGAGGGAATCCGAATGACAAGAAAATCATGGTTTTCCGTTGTATTATCCGTATTTTTGCTGCTTACGGCGGCTGCCGGATGTTCATCGAGCAATAAGGCTCCCCGCGATCAGGGACAGACGCAAGGGGAAGAAGGAAAGTCTGAAGGAAATGCCGCTGGCTCCGGAAGCGAAGACAAAGTAGAAATCAGCTTCTGGTACGGCTGGACCGGTCCGGAAGGAGAAGCGTTGGAAAAGCTGATCAGCGAATTTAACTCGAGCCAGGACAAAATTGTCGTCAAAGGGCTCAGTCAAAGCGACTATCAAAAACAAATGACCGCGATTACCGGCGGGAATCCTCCGGATATCGCGTCCCAATTCGGCAACAACGTGGCGGCGTGGGGAGTCAAAGGGGCGATGATTCCGCTGGACGACTACATTCAAAAAAGCAAAGTCGATTTGAATGATTTTGTCGCGTCCGCATTATCAACTTCGCAATACGACGGAAAGACGTATGCATTGCCGCTGGCGATGCACGTAACTATGCTGTTTTACAACAAAGATTTGTTGGCTGAAGCGGGGTTTGACGGACCGCCCGAAACGATATCGGAATTAAAGGCTTACATTGAAAAACTCAGTGTGGTAAAGGATGACGGACGGCTCGAAAGACTCGGGCTTTGGCCGGGGGTCGATCCGTACACGTTCACTTATGTTTTCGGGGGAAAGTTCTGGGATCCCGACAAGAAGGAAATCACTCCCGACGATCCCGGATTCAAATCGGCCATACAGCTGTCGAAGGACATTTGGGACAAATACGGATCTGAAAATCTTGACCGGTTCGCGTCCGGGCTCGGCAAATATATGTCGGCGCAAAACCCGTTCTTTATCGGGAAATACGCCATGACGATGGACGGCGAATGGCTGCCCACCTTCATCAAACAATATGCGCCGAATCTGAACTACGGCATCGCGCCCATACCGTACGATGATGCACATCCGGAACTGGCCGGCGCCGGCTCCGCCAACACCAGCGTGCTGTATATTCCGAAAGGCGCCAAGCACCCCGACGAGGCGTGGGAGTTTCTTCACTGGCTGGTGGCGAAAGAACAGCTGGTCAAATTCGATTCCGCGATCGGAAATTTGCCGACGAGATTAAGCGCTCTGGACGATCCCGCATTCGGTCAGGTTCCGGGGTTTAAAGAGTTTTTGGAATATGCGAAAGGGAGCAATATTCATTCATTCCCTTCCCTGCCGTTCATGAACGAGTATATGGATGAAATCGGAAAACAGTATGATGCGATTCTCCGCGGGAAAGTGTCGCTGGATGAAGGGGTGAACAAGATCAAAGAAAAAATCCAGCCGCTGGTCAATAAGCAGTAGTGTTGTTGTCCCGGGAATCCTGCGGTACACTGCCGCGGGATTCGTCCCATCGCGTGAAAGAAAGGGGGGTGCCCATGAGTTCGCAAGCCGCGCGAGCCCGCCCGGCGGCCCAAGCCCGGCGGAAGTTTACGGCAAGAGAAAAGCGATACGTGTTATTGGGGCTGGCTTTCGCTTCGCCTTGGATCATCGGATTTATCGCGTTTACCGTATATCCGTTTTTCGGCTCGCTCTATTACAGTTTTACGGAGTATGATTTGTTTCAATCTCCGAAATGGGTCGGATTGGAAAATTACCGGAACGTTATTCACGACGAAAGTTTTTATAAATCGCTGAAAAATACGTTTTTTATGGCTTTCATCGCCGTCCCGATCGGCCTTGTTTCAAGCTTGTGCATTGCGCTGTTGTTGAATATGAAAGTGAGGGGGATCGCTTTTTACCGGACCGTTTATTATTTGCCCGCCGTCATCCCCGCGGTGGCCGGCGCGATGCTGTGGAGCTGGCTGTTGAATCCCGAGTACGGCTTAATCGACATCGGCCTGCGGGCGCTGCACCTTCCCGATCCGGCATGGCTGACGGATCCCCGCTTCACCAAGCCTTCCCTCATCCTGATGGGACTGTGGGGATCGGGCGCGGGCGCCTTGATTTACCTGGCCGCCCTGCACGGAATTCCGCAGCAGTATTACGAAGCCGCAGCCATGGACGGGGCGAATTGGCGGCACCGGTTCATGTACATCACTTTGCCCGCCTTGTCTCCCGTTACTCTTTTTCAATTGATTATGGGCTTGATCGGCGCTTTTCAAATTTTTACCGAATCGTTTATTTTAATGGGCGGCGCTGCCGGGGGGCCGGACCAGTCCATGCTGTTTTACGCGGTCAATCTTTATCAGCAAGCTTTCGTTTTTTTGAAGATGGGTTACGCCTCCGCATTGGCCTGGATTTTGTTCGTCATCGTCATGCTGATTACCGTTTTCGTTTTCAAAACATCGGCACGCTGGGTTTATTACGGAGGTGAATAGAATGACATCCCTTCAGAGCCGGAAGGAGCGGTCTTCGACAGACGCCGCGCCGCGGCTGAAGCCAAAACGCAATATACGCTATACGCTGCGCAAATCCGTCATTCCCCACACCTTATTGATTGCGCTTGGAATCGTATTTCTGTTCCCGTTTGCATGGCTCATATCGACGTCGTTGAAAACGCCGGACGAAATCTTTAAAATTCCGCCGGATTTCATTCCCTCCGAACCACAGTGGCAGAACTATACCAACGCGCTGGAGGCCATTCCCTTCATGCGTTATGTCGGGAACACGCTCATCATATGCGCTGTCAATATTGTCGGGCAGCTGCTGTCGGCGCCGCTCGTCGCCTACTCGATCGCCAAAATTCCATGGAGAGGGCGCAACGTCATTTTCATGATCATCGTCGCCACGATGATTTTGCCTCCGCAGGTGACGATGATTCCCGTGTACATCATTTTTTCCAAGCTCGGTTGGGTGAACACGTATTTGCCGCTCACCATCGGAAGTTTCTTCGGATCCGCCTTTTTTATTTTTTTGCTGCGCCAATTTTTCCTCGGCATTCCGAATGAATTGTCCGAGGCGGCCCGCATCGATGGAGCGAACGAGTTGAGAATTTACGGGCAGATCATGATGCCCCTTCTGAAGCCGCCGCTGGCAACGATTGTGCTGTTTACGTTCGTCTCGTCGTGGACCGATTTTCTCGGGCCGCTGATTTATTTGAACGATGCCGAAAAATGGACGATTACCGTCGGTTTGCAGGGGTTTTTGCAGGATCATGGCGCGCAGTGGGAGCTGCTGATGGCGGCGGCGGCGATCTTTACGATCCCGATGGTCGTGCTTTACTTCTTCGGCCAGAAATTTTTCATGAAAGCGGGCTCCACGATGACCGGGTTCAAATAAAAAGCCAACCATCTATACGGCAACAGGGAGATGGCTATGAAAAAACTGCAGTATCTGGAGGGATTGAGAGGTATCGCCGCGGTTGTCGTTGTGTTTTCCCATTTTGTGCAGATGTTTTATCCGGCGCTGTTAACGGGATATCCGGAAATGGCGCATCATCCGTTTGAAGGCTGGCTGAGCAAGTATCCGGCCAATCTTTTGTACAACGGCAATTTTTCGGTATGCCTTTTTTTTGTTTTAAGCGGGTACGTGCTGAGCTTCAAATTTTTCAAGTATAAAGACGGGGAAATCCTCTTTTCCGGCGCGGTGAAAAGGTACGTCCGGCTCGCCGTTCCCGTTTTCGCATCCGTATGTTTCGCGTGGGCGCTTCTGCAATGGGACGCTTATTATTATGACGATATCCGGGGCATCACCCGTTCGAACATGGAGGATCCGTATGCAGGGAACGCCGGCTTCCCGCACATCATCAAACTCGGCTTCGGCGATGTGTTTATCCATGGGGATTCGGATTTTAATCCGGTACTGTGGACCATGAGGTATGAACTGGTCGGGTCGTACATCATCTTCGCTCTGCTTGCCTTGTTCGGTCATGTGAAAAAGCGTTATATCGTTTACTTCCTATATGCCGCTATCATCGCCGGGCTGGCCGTCTATATCGATCTTTACTATACCGCCTTCATACTGGGTCTGTTTCTCAGTGACCTGCACAACAATTACGGCGGCTTCCCGCGAACGTCCTTTTTCCGTTTCGCCGTGTTATTGCTGTTTGCCTCCGGCTTGTTCTTCGGTTCGTTTCCGTATATATACCCTGTCCATACGATGTACGGTTACTTGCTTATTCCGGTGCCTTTTGTGAAAAATAATGCGTTCGTTCTGTATCATATCGCGGGCGCTTTTCTATTGATGTGGTCCGTCTTGAATGCGGATTCGGCAAAGAAAGCATTATCGCGCAAACTGTTTCGCTTCCTCGGAAAGCTGTCGTTTTCCTTGTATTTGACCCACTTTATCATCCTCTGCTCTTTTTCCGCATTCCTCTTTTCCTGTCTCGTCACACATTATTCGTATCACGCGAGCTTTGCCGCAACGTTCTTCCTTTCGTGGACGGTCATGCTGCCCGTATCCTATGTCATATACAAATATGCGGATTCAACCGCCATTCGCTTGGGAGAAGCCGTCTATCGGACGGGTTTCGCCAAAGTTTACGGCCGCTTGTTTCCCGGCTTGACTCCCACCGAAGCAGCACATACACTGAAAGGTGACGACTCCCCGTGACGGAAAGCCAGGAGCTCCCGAATCATCGGGACTCCGCATCTCGTCTCCGGCGGGAATCATTGCAGCAAAAAAAGGTGGCGCGAATATGAGATCGGAAGAAGTCATGGAAGCCATGACGATTCTGCTTGTCGTGATCATGACTTTTGTCGTCACGATCACGTGGTTGAAACGGAAAAGCAAAAGGAAGAAATAGAGCGTGTTTTCTATGAAACACACTACTTGCGGAGGGCAAAGTGCATGTATTACGTCAATCGCCAGCAAATTGAACAGCGACTGAGGTTTATTCCGCTCATCAACCGGGCGTTGGAACGATTGCAGGACCGTTGGGACGATACGGACGATCTGCACGCTTTGGCGCTGGAAAGGGCGGTCCATCTGTCCATTGAGTCGGTCACCGATATCGGCAGCTTTATGATCGACGGTTTTTTGATGCGGGATGCAAGCAGTTACGAGGATATCATTGAAATTTTGCGCGGGGAAAACGTATTCCCGGACGAATTGGCGGAACCGCTCATTGAGCTGGTCAAACTGCGCAAGCCGCTCGTTCAGGAATATTACGCTTTGGAACGTTCCCGGCTTCAACCGTTCTTGCTCCGTCTTCCGCAGGTGCTGGCCCGTTTTGCCGAATCGGTGCAGGCTTACCTGAAGCGGGAATTGGGCGAAGTGTAGCCTTTTATAAACTTTTTTGTTTCATAATTTACTTATTACGGCAAATGCGTTAGAATGTCGTCAGGCGGTGATATATTTCGATGAAACCTGAAATGGATTATTCTACGCGCAAAATGATTCTGACGATGTTAAAAACAGGCGGCCATTTGAGCGTAAGTGATATCGCGAAACGGCTCGGCATCACCGAAATGGCCGTCCGTCGCCATTTGAACACCCTGGAGCGGGACGGACTGATCGAGGCGACGCTGGTCCGCCAGGCGATGGGAAGGCCCGCCCATTTATACTCACTGACGGTACGGGCCGACGATCTTTTCCCGAAAAATTATCATGCGCTCGCTCTCGATTTGCTCGAAGAATTGGCGCTGGAGCAAGGCGAGGAAGCGGTCGGGAAATTGTTCGAACGGCGCAAAAAAAAGCTTCTGCACAAATATGGGCTGCGGATGGAAGGAAAACCGCTCGAAGAGCGGGTAGCGGTGCTGGCGGAAATTCAAAACGCCAACGGCTACATGGTGGAATGGGAAGCCGACGAAGCGGGAAATTATGTGTTCAAGGAGTTTAACTGCCCGATATCCCAGGTGGCATACTCATATAATCATGCCTGTCAATGCGAGCTGTCTTTGTTTGAAAGCCTGCTGCGCACCGGAGTCGAACGGACCGAATGCTTGGCGAAG
>JAWLCZ010000091.1:0-16217 GCA_041686835.1 Paenibacillaceae bacterium
GTATAAGGGACGCCGGCGGCCGCGGCGATATCGGCGTCCTGGGTCGCGTCGATGACCGCTTTGGCGGCAATTTGCAAGGTTTGTCCGTCTCGGTTGACTACTTTTACCGCATGGATTCGGTTATTGCCCGCCGGCCCGGCCGCTTCGACGACCGGCGAAATCTGTTTTGCTCCCAGCAGCAAATCGATGTTTTTCTCTTTTTTCACCATTTGATAGAACACATTGGCAGCCGTATGTACGTCAAACGAATCGCCTTCGATTTGATTGAACCATTCCAGAAATATTCCTTTATTCAATATGTTGCCGTCCGGCGTTATGTTCATATCGAGGCTGTTCAGCCAGCCCAACGTCATCAGCCCGCCGAGAATGGCGCGCCCCTTATCGTCTACCAAAAGCGTCTGCAGGCCGTTGCGCGCAGCGGATATCGCCGCCGCTATCCCTTCCGGATCGGTGCCGACGACAACGACGTCATAGCTGTTTTTAATCGTATTGGCCGATTCGACCGGCAATAAATCCTGTTTTTTCCCGATATGCGGCTCCTTTCCTTTTGCCGACCGGTAATCGGCGTACCCCCATACGATGGCGGCAGCGACAACGATAAGCGTCATTGCGGCGATCACATGTTTATAGCTTTTTTGTTTATACTTTTTTTGCCGATTCTCTATCATCTTGCACATCCTTGGAAAAATAATAGGAATGCCCGGTCCGGCCGGGCACGGTGAACCGCGCGACGTTCATGCGCACACACATATTCCGATCATTTCAACTAAATATTCACATGCACGGTTACAGTTAAGAGAGGGCCATACGAAAGTACGCTTCATCAAGCAGCCTCAGTTTTTTCTCCGTATATTCCCGGTACGCCTGATTGTAGACCGACGGTTCTTTCGGATTCGGAAACCTTTCAATCTTCTGTTCTTCCGTTTCCGGTTGTCCGGGCCGCTTCGGATACAGCACTTTGCTTACAGCGCCGCAGCCCAGGCCGATGATGGTCTGCCGTTCTTCCATCATGACGATGTTGTACAGGCTTTCTTTTCCCGGCTGGGAGTACCCCACATTCTCCAGATTGCCCAATATATTTTTTTGCCGGTACAAGTAGTAGGGAACATAGCGATGTTCTTCCGTCCAGCGAACGGCCATTTTCATCATTTCCGCGATTTCGTCGCGTTCCGCCACTTCGTACTGCTCCCTGTTTTTCGTCATTTTCGAAGCGCGTTTAAAAGACAGCGTATGCACCGTGAGCGATTCGGGCATCAGCTTCTCCACTTCGTCAAGCGTATGCCGGAATTGTTCCGTTCCTTCTCCCGGCAGCCCGATAATCAAATCCATGTTAATGTTGTTAAAGCCCGCTTCCCGTGCGGCAATGAACTTTTCCACCGTTTCTTTCACCGTGTGGTGGCGTCCGATGGCGTCCAGCGTATGCTGCGTGAAGCTCTGCGGATTAATGCTGATGCGGTCGACATTCCACTTCTTCATGACATCGAGCTTGGCTTGCGAGATCGTATCCGGCCGGCCCGCTTCCACCGTCAGTTCGCGAACCCGCTCCATGGCCGGAAACGATTCGTGCATGGCGCTAAACAGCGCGTCCATCTGATCGGCTTCGATGCTGGTCGGCGTCCCGCCTCCCCAATAGATCGTCGTAATGCCCAGTCCGGCCTGCTTGAGCCAGCGGCCCGTTTCCCGTATCTCATAATGCAGCCCTTCGAGAAACGTCTCCACCGAACCGTTGCTGCCGCGGATGTCGTAAGCCGGGAACGTGCAGTACGCGCATTTGGTCGGGCAAAACGGGATGCCGATATAAACGCTCACTTCACGGTCGAGATGGAACAAGTCGGGGATCACCTTAAGCTGCAGCTCGGCAATATCGGTCAGCAGGCGGACTTTCGGCTCCGTCACCAAATATTCGTCGCGCAGCGTTTCCATACTTTGCTCCCGGCCGTGCTTCATCAGCAGATTGTGCATCAGCTTCGTCGGGCGGACGCCGGTCAATATGCCCCATGGCTGTTCCAGTCCGGTCGCCTCCTGCAAAACGTGCAGCATAACGAAACCGATCATTCTTTTTACCGCTCGTTTGCGCTTTTCTTCATCGGAAGGAACCGTCCTTTCCAGCCGGTCCGTCCAAAAGCCGGACGGCGCGCGCCGCTCCAATGCGGCAGCCACCTCCATCCGTTCACCGTTTTGTTTCGGCGCCGCCGTGAGCGTCAATCGATCATCGGCGTCTTCTCCCGTCTCGTAACTGATTTCGACGTCCTCCAAAAACAGCCTTAATATATGAGAGATTTCCGTCTGGTAGTCTTCAAAACCGACGCGGTTCACGTATATTTTCACGGCCGAAGCTCCTTCCCGTCACCGGTGACGCTTGCGATCACCGGTCTTGTTTCGTTCGCCGAACGCATGTCCCTGGCCCATCCCTTCCGTCTCTTGAAAAACGGCGGACATGTTCTGCGATTCGTGAAAACTGTTATTTAACATGCGGTTAAGCGGGGAATGCACTTTTATTTCTTTGTCGGACTGATGCATAGTAAACTCCTTTTTTACGTCACGTTATGCATCTATTGTCCCCACAACGTAGAAAAAGTAACCCGCGCTTGGGTTTGTACGGTTTCGGCAAGTCCGGACACACTCAGGTTCACAGCCTTCGGAATGCCGGAACACCGACGCCAGTGTTGCCGTATCGTCCGCTGCGGCCGCAGCGCGGCACATCGTCAGTCCGTTCGCTTGCTGTCGACGATGAGCGTCACCGGCCCCCAGTTCGTGAACGACACGTCCATCATCGCGCCGAATTCCCCGGTTTCCACGTGCAGCCCCAGTTGTCTTAAACGTTCGTTGAACGTTTCATAGAGACCCAAAGCGTGCTCCGGCCGGGCGGCGGCCATAAAATTCGGCCGTTTTCCTTTGCGGCAATCGCCGTACAGTGTAAACTGCGACACGGACAAGATTTGCCCGCCGGTTTCCTTGACGGACAAATTCATCTTCCCCTGCTCGTCTTCGAAAATGCGCAGCCCGGCAATTTTCTCGGCCAAGTAGCGGGCATCTTCTTCCGTGTCGTCGTGCGTCACGCCCACAAGCAGCATCAACCCTTGCGGGATCTTCCCAATCACCTTGCCGTCCACGGAGACGCTCGCCTCTTTGCTCCGCTGCACAACCACTCTCATTACTTCGCTCCTTCCTGGCCTTTTGAGTCATGACTGCATAATCCGCTGTACGGAATAAACGTCTTTGACCTGTTTGATTTTCTCCACAACCGAATAAAGGTGATCGATATTGCGGATCAGAATCGTCATATGAATAAGCGCCATCTTGTTTTTGTCGGATCGGCCGGATACGGCGGCGATATTCGTCTTGCTTTCGGAAACGGCCTGCAGCACTTCATTGAGCAGTCCGCGGCGATCGTGACCGGTAATCTCGATCTCCACGTTGTAATTCGCTTCGACCGATTCCGCCCATTCCACTTCGATCACACGATCTTCCTCATCCTCGCCCGTCGGAATGTTCGTGCAATCCTGGCGGTGAACCGAAACCCCGCGCCCGCGTGTAATGTAACCGACGATTTCGTCCCCCGGAACCGGGTTGCAGCAGCGGGCAAACCGAACGAGCAAATTGTCCACGCCCTTGACGCGGACGCCGTGGGTCGGCCTGCTCTTTCGCTCGGGGGCCGTTTTCACTTCCTTCACTTCTTGCGTAAGCTCAAGGGCGTTTGCGTCCTCCGCCTCTTTACGCAGCTTTTCCGTCAGCCTCGTGCATATTTGCGCCGCCGTAATGCCGCCGAATCCGATGGCCGACAGCATGTCCTCAATGTCGTGGAAATTAAACTTGGAAGCGACTTCGAGCATATTGTCCTCCGTCATGACGGCGTGCGGCTCGAAGCCGAGCCGCTTCAGTTCGCGCTCCACCGCTTCCTTGCCTTTGGCGACGTTTTCCTCGCGCTTTTCTTTTTTGAACCACTGCTTGATTTTGTTTCTCGCGTGGGAAGACTGGGCGATTTTCAGCCAGTCCTGGCTCGGGCCGTACGAATGCTTCGATGTCAATATTTCGACGATATCGCCGGTTTTCAATTTATGGTCGAGCGGCACGATTCTTCCGTTCACCTTCGCGCCAATCGTGCGGTTTCCGACTTCGGTATGAATGCGGTAGGCGAAGTCGAGCGGCACGGAGCCTGCGGGCAGCTCGATGACTTCCCCTTTCGGCGTAAAGACGAACACCAAATCGGAAAAAAAGTCCATTTTTAACGATTGCACGAATTCGAAAGCGTCCTGAGCCTCTTTTTGCAGCTCCAGAATTTCGCGGAACCAGTTCATCTTCTCGCCGAAGCTGCCGCTCGGAACCGGAATCCCTTCCTTGTACGCCCAGTGGGCGGCGATACCGTATTCCGACGTCCGGTGCATTTCCCACGTGCGGATCTGCACTTCGAGCGGCTCGCCGTTCGGACCGATGACGGTCGTGTGAAGCGACTGGTACATGTTCGCTTTCGGCATGGCGATGTAATCTTTGAACCGGCCGGGCATCGGCTTCCACAACGTATGAATGATGCCGAGGGTGGCGTAACAATCTTTAATGTTGTCCACGATAATGCGGATGGCGAGCAGATCGTAGATTTCATTAAACTGCTTGTTGCGGCTCACCATTTTTTTGTAAATGCTGTAAATATGTTTCGGCCTTCCGGAAATATCGCCTTCGATTCCCATTTCTTCCAGCTTCGTCCGGATGTTCCCGATGACGTCTTGAATGTACTGCTCTCTTTCGGCCCGTTTTTTCTGCATCAGGTTGGCAATCCGGTAATACTGCTGCGGGTTCAAATAACGCAGGGCGATATCTTCCATTTCCCACTTGATCGCGGAAATCCCGAGCCGGTGCGCAATCGGGCAAAAAATCTCCAGCGTTTCGTCGGAAATGCGGCGCTGATCTTCTTCGGGCTGGTATTTCAACGTGCGCATATTATGCAGCCTGTCGGCCAGTTTGATTAAAATGACGCGGATGTCCTGGGCCATCGCCACGAACATTTTGCGGTAATTTTCGTTCTGCTGCTCTTCCTTTGATTTGAACTGGATTTTTTCCAGTTTCGTCAAACCGTCCACGAGCATGGCGCACGAGGGGCCGAACTTCTCTTTGATCGTATCCAGCGTAATGGTCGTATCTTCCACGACATCGTGCAGGAGAGCCGCAATAATCGAAGTGACGTCCATCTGCATGTTCACCAAAATTTCGGCGACGGCCACCGGGTGAAGGATAAACGGTTCTCCCGACTTGCGTACCTGGCCTTCATGGGCTTTTGCGGCAAATTCATAGGCTTCTTTGATGCGCATCAAATCGTTTTCTTTTAAATATGCACCTGCCTTTTCAAGCAGCTGATCAATGCCCATTGCATGATTCCCTTCCTAAAGGAGTTTGCTCGACAAGTTTCGATTGAACAAACATGACCGATTTTCTATTAATTATGCCTTTGAACGGATGCCGCGTCAACCGTGCCGCGTTCCGCGGACCGCAATTCCGCGCGGAAATGTACGGCAAATGCATACGAATGTCGAAAGATGGGAAATGTAACTAAAATTTATGATGATCGGCGCCCTATTTTCTGGTAAGATAGTCCACGGTGAATTTTCTCAATTCTTGTCGAAAACCCGCTTAATGCGAAAAGAGGAGGAACAACCGTGCAACGAATCATTCAAGTGGACGAGCGTCCGCCGCTCATGCAGAGCATCCCGCTCAGCCTGCAGCATCTGTTTGCCATGTTCGGTTCCACCGTGCTGGTCCCCATTCTGTTCGGGGTCAATCCGGCGACGATTCTGCTCATGAACGGAATAGGTACATTGCTTTACCTCTTTATCTGCAAAGGCCAAATTCCGGCCTACCTCGGTTCCAGCTTCGCCTTCCTATCCCCTGTTTTTGTCGTGCTGGGGCAGACGAAAAACTACGGCTTCGCTCTTGGCGGTTTCATTGTCGTCGGAGCGATCTTTACGGCGGTCGCCCTGATCATTCGCGCGGCCGGCACCCGCTGGATCGACGTCGTATTCCCGCCTGCCGCGATGGGGGCCATCGTGGCCGTCATCGGGCTCGAACTCGTTCCCGTCGCGGCGGAAATGGCCGGCTTCATCAAACCGCTGAACAATCCTCCGGCCGACTGGTCCCCGGACCCGAAAGCGATTACGGTTTCCGTCGTAACGCTGCTCGTTACGATTATCGGTTCCGTGCTGTTTCGCGGTTTCTTGAAAATCATACCGATTCTCGTCGGAATCGTGGCCGGTTACGCCGTTGCCGCCTGGATCGGTATCGTCAGCTTTGACAAAGTGGCGGAAGCGAAATGGTTCGCCATCCCGGATTTTTACGCGCCGCAATTCGACTGGCCGAGCATCGCCGTCATCGCTCCCGCTGCGCTCGTCGTCATCGCCGAGCATATCGGGCACTTGATCGTGACCGGCAATATCGTCGGAAAAGATTTGGCGAAAGATCCGGGATTGGACCGTTCGCTGCTCGGCAACGGTTTATCGACCATGCTTTCCGGATTCGTCGGTTCCACGCCGAATACGACGTATGGAGAAAATATCGGCGTGCTGGCCATCACGAAAGTGTATTCCGTATGGGTGATCGGAGGCGCCGCCGTCATCGCCATTATTCTGTCTTTCTTCGGAAAACTGGCGGCGCTCATCCAGACGATTCCGACGCCGGTCATGGGCGGCGTCTCGCTGCTCCTGTTCGGAGTCATCGCCGCATCCGGCATCCGGATGCTCGTTGAAACGAAAGTCGATTATTCGAAGGCGTCCAATTTGATTTTAACGACCGTCGTTCTCGTCATCGGCATCAGCGGCACGACCTTCACATGGGGAGCGTTTGCGCTGAAAGGAATGGCGCTCGCAACCGTGGCGGCAATCGTGCTCAGCCTGCTGTTCAAGCTGTTCGAGGTGCTCGGTCTGTCCAAGGAGTGAACGGGGCAGGCGCTCAATTATTTCCCAGGGAATTTTTATACAATCGGAAAAACGTGTACGGATCGACGACTTCGAAACGTTGATCCGGATAGTTTTCCTTTACATACCGGACCGCGTCGACGAGAACTCCCGGCCGGGTCAGAATGACCCGGAACATATGGAACTGTTTGTCGCCTTGAAGCATGCCGGCCAGTCTTTTGCCGTACTCCTCCGCGTTTTGTTCCTGAATGCCGAGATCGACGACGTGCACGAACGGAGTGCCCTTGACAACGGGCTCCTCAAATCCGTTGTTGTTGCCGACGCCCACCGGAGAAATGCGGCTGTACGCTTCCTGCACTTCACGGTTCACGCTGCCCGAGTTTCCGCTGATCAAAAATCCGGTAATGTCCAAATCGAATTGCCGGTAATATTTCCGATTATACTGCTCCCAAATGTTTAGAAAGGGCGGCAACCCGTCCGGCCGGTTTTCTTCCAGAAGCATCATCGGATTCAAATAACCGGCTCCGTTGTCCCCGGAGACGAAATAATCGTTAGGCGTCATCGTATCGTAGATGTAGTTGAATACGTGCGGCACCCGCTTGGACAGACCGGGAACGTGCGACCAGGCGAGCGGCAAATCGCCCCGCTTCGGATCGTTCCAGAGCGCGGGAAGCGCCCCGGAAAACCAGGCGCCGCCATCGTAATCGCCCATATAAAAGACAACGTATTTTTTATCGCTTTCCAAACGTTTGCCGTTTTTTCCCTTATCGTTGTTTTGTTTGAACTGTTTTTTCAGCGGGACGTGCTGGAATACGGAAGCGTTGGCAAGTCCTATCAGGCCGTAAGCGTCCGCATCTTTCTGGGCATTGTATTTGGAAATGATGTCTAGGTATCCCCATTCTGCGGCCACCGGTTCGAGACGGGAAGCCGAATCGGCTGCCGTCGTATATTTCAAAAACCAGGGCACAAATCCGCCTATGGTGATAATCTGCTTGCCCGCCCGCTGATTTTGCGCCCGAAGCAATTCGATCAGCGTATTGTAATCCGTTCCGACCGGCTGTCCGCGATCATCGATCGGAGCAATGGTACGGTCCGGACTCAAGTCGAAGAAAAAGGCCTTATTGGCAATGTAGTAGTCCGCGTTCGGCAGAAACGAATTGAACAGGTCGGGATAACGGAAGCTGCCGCCGGCGATCACTTTTTCCGCCGGATCTTCCGGCGGGACGTCTTCCGCTGTCACTTCAACCGTCCGATTCAGACTGTCTCCCATCCACGTAACCCCGTCCCGCACCATTCTTGCGTTGAACGTGTATTCGCCCGGCGTGTCGGGGGCAATGAGCGTAAAGGTGAATGTTTTCCGCTGTCCGGGTTCAATGCGCTCGCCGGCATCCAAAAACACCCTTTGATCGCCCGGATGATTCGAATAACCGCCGTGCAAATCGTTCCATATGAACTCATTCGTCATGCCGGAGCCGAGCCGGTCGTTCGTTTCCAGACTCCACGCGGTTTCCCCCGTGTTCTCCACCGTGACCGACACCGCAAGCTCTTGTCCGGCTTTCATTTTTTGCGGGATATAAGCAGAGTACATCTTCGCGTTATACTGCCCGCCGCTTTTGTCCCATGAAAAGGCGTCCAAAGCATATTCCATCAATACCGGATTCGTCAGCCCCTTATCGAGGTAATGGAACTTCGCCCAAAGATAGGCGTCGTTCTTCGCGCTTCCGGTCGACGGCATATTCGTGCCGTCAATCGTTCCTTGGCCGGTAAATTTGCCGACCAGATTCAGCTTGACCGGCAACAAGTTTCTTTTTACGACCACCTCGTCGTAGACGCTGCCCGGCGTTTCGTCATACCGGACCGGCAGCAGCTTGTCCGCTCCGGCTACGGTAGCCGCTACGTTGGCGGTGGCCGGAACGTTTTCGTCCCAAAGCACGATGCCGCGTATCTCGTTTTTGAAAACTTCGAGCAGGCGGAAGAAATCCGTTTCATGCACTTTGGCAAAAGAAGATAAATATTGCCCGTCTCCGTTCAGCTGATCGAACCAGTAGCGATCCATGTCCATTCCCGCAGCTTCGGCAATCGAGTTGGATTCGTAAAAATAATAAATTTGCGGTTTATCCCTGTTGACCAGGCCCTGCAAAGCCGATGCCAGCTTCAGATAATCGTATTGCACTTTCGTGTCTTCAAATTGGGACAGAAAGTTTTTCAGATCGAACAAGCGCAAAATCCCATCGCGTTTCTTATTTTCGGGATTCGAAGGACTGGCGAAACAACTGCTCGCCGCAAAAACACAGATAAGCAAAAATGAAAAGAAAGTTTTCTTCCTCATCGTTCATCACTCCAAACCGGATTTCTTTTAGTGGCACTGTCTAATGTTTTCGGACAAGTTACCCTCTTCTATGTTTGTTTCATCATTCCTCCCATTTTTTTCAAAAATCAACTATTTTTTCTTTCCCCGGTTTGAGGTCGGATGAGAAACGAAAGTAGTGATCCACAGAAATGAAAAGTTTGAATTTCCGAAGCAACAAAGATAACCGTTTGCTTGCGCAAACGGTCAAATTGACGAGAAAGTCCCTACGACAAGTTTTCTTATAAATAGGGGTGTGGGGTATCTGCCGGAAAGTTTACGGCCACCTTTAAAATCGCTGTTATTTACCGAATTATTCATTAAGATAACGCGATTTTAACAGTGGTGTAGGCAGATACCCCCACTTTCTCAAATGCAGAAAACTTTAATTGGGACTTTCTCAACAGCCTCCCGTTTGCTTGCGCAAACGGTCAAATCGAAACGATCTATGTTTTGTCCGCGGAACCATACGGCACAAAAGCGGCCAGGGAATCTCCGGGTTATATTCAGTTGTCGGCTGCGGCAATAACGACCTTGACGCCTTGTTTTTCGATCTTCTCCAGCTCGTCTTTCGGTGATTCCCAATCGGTGATGACCGTATCGATCGCTTGGAGCGGAACGACTGTGGCAAAATATTCGGCGCCGATTTTATAGTAGTTGGACAGGCAGATGACTTTTCGCGACACTTCGGCAACCGCCCGGCCGAAAGCGGCCCCTTCCGGGGTCGTTGTGCTCATGCCGCGCTTGGCCGTCAACCCGCCCCCGACGAGAAAAGCGGTATCGATTTTCAACTGCTTCAAAAAGTCGAGCGCCAGCGCGTCGGTAATGTTTCCCGAAGGTTTCAGCTTTCCGCATACGATATACGTCTCGATGTTCGCACGGTCTTTCAGGTTGCCGGCAATGTTGAGCGAGTTGGTTACGACTGTAAACGGAATGTCCGCTGGAAGGTATTTGAGCATGGCATAATGAAGGGCCGCCCCGCCGATATGCACCGTATCCCCGGCGTCAATGTAGGAAACCGCCGCTTTGGCGACGGCATTCTGGTATTCATCGACCTCGCCGTAACGCACGGAAGGCGTCTGAGGCTGAGTGCGGACTTTCGATACGGGTACCGCGCCGCCGTGCGTACGCTTGAGCAGCCCCTGTTCTTCCATCATCGACAAATCTCTGCGAATCGAATCGATCGACACTTGGAACCGTTCGGCCAAATCTTTGGCGATGACCCGTTTGTGCTCTTTCAGCAGCATCAAAATCTTATCGCGTCGTTCCTCCGCAAACATGCTTCTTCCTCCATTTCGAAAGGGCTGGTCCCTTCACGAATGTTCAGTTTGGCACCGAGTGCGGCGAAAGCTTCGATTACATTTTCATACCCACGTTCGATATGCTCGACACCGGTTATATACGTCTTTCCCTCTGCCATCAAACCGGCCAGTATGAGACAGGTGCCCGCGCGAACGTCGGACGCGTGCACAACCGCTCCTTGCAGTGGGCGCTGTCCTTCGATGAAGGCGGTGTTTCCGCGCATTTCGATGTGCGCTCCCATGCGCCGGAGCTGTGGAACATGATTGAACCGTTTCGGGAATACTTTATCCGTCACGATGCTCTTCCCGGACGCCCGCAGGAGCAAAGCCGTTAACGGCTGCTGCAGATCGGTGGCGAATCCCGGATACATGGATGCCCTGACCCGTACCGCTTTCAGCGGACCTCTGCACGATGCCGTAATGCTCTGTTCCCTGACTTCCGTGTCGATGCCGATTTCTCTGAGCTTGGCGATGCACGAGTTCAAATGCTCGGGAATAATGCCGTCCACCGTCACCGTGCCTCCGTTTGCGCCGGCTGCCATCAGAAAGGCGCCGGCGATAAGCCGATCCGGAATGACGGTATACGTGCAGCCTCCAAGCTGCTTTACTCCGTTGATGCGTATCGTGTCCGTACCGGCGCCGCGAATTTGCGCCCCCATCTGGTTCAGGAAATTGGCCGCGTCGACGACCTCGGGATCTTTGGCCGCATTGCGCAGCACGGTCTCCCCTTCAGCCAGCACGGCGGCCAGCATTGCATGAATCGTCGCGCCGGAAGTGATCATATCGAAATAAATGTCCGCGCCGGTGAGCCGCTCCGCCTCAACCTCATAACGATCCTGGTGAAAAGTGAATTTCGCTCCCATGGCCCGAAGCGCCTTGACATGCTGATCGATCGGCCTGCCTCCGAAATCGTCCCCGCCGGGATAACCGATCGAAACTTTCCCCCGCTTTGCGAGCAGCGCCCCGACAAAATAGTAAGACGCCCGAAATGCGGACGTTTTGCGCGGATCGAGAACGGAATGGGAAATGCCGCGCGGATCGATCAACATGTCGCCCGTGGCGTTGCGCTTGATGCGAAGACCGATCTCTTCGCCGATTTCATAAATCACCTTAAAGTCGAGACTATAAGGAATTCCCTTCAGTACGACGGGTTCGTCCGCCAGGCATGAAGCCGCCATCAGTGCAAGTGAGCTGTTTTTCGACCCGGGAACGTTGACGATGCCGTTCAATTCTCCGGAATATTCAACCTCTAACCATTTCATCCGTTTTACCCGCTTTCTGATCATTCATATTTAGGCTCTAGTTTCATATATATTCCGTGTTCCCGTGACTTGTCAATACTATTTTTACTTTTTTATTCCGTTTTATTCGGGTTTGTGCGTTTATGTGATTGTGCGAGGAAGCGGCTCCCAAATGGGGGAAAGCGGCGGGGCAATTAAAAGGAATACGTTGATGCGGGCATGGGAAAAACCGGAATCGCCCTGTCCTGCCGGTATCGGTCGCGGAGCGATTCCGGTTTTCCTTAATACTGCACCAAAGTGAAGATGTCGGTGTCTTTCAGTTTGTCCCTTCCGTTCAAATAGGTCAATTCAATTAAAAAAGCGGCTCCGACGACTTCGCCGCCAAGCTGCCTGACCAAATTGACGGACGTGCCGATCGTCCCCCCGGTAGCCAGCAGATCATCGGCGATCAGCACCTTTTGTCCGGGTTGAATCGCGTCCTTGTGGATGGCCAGCTTATCTTTTCCGTATTCCAGGCCGTATTCCGCCTCCACCGTTTCCCCGGGCAATTTGCCGCTTTTCCGTATCGGCACGAATCCGACGTTCAGAGCATAGGCGAGCGGCGCACCGATCACGAACCCGCGCGCTTCAGGCCCGGCAATGACATCGATTTGTTTGTCCTTCACCATTCCGGCAATCTGCTCTATCGCCTGTTTGTACACGTCGCCCTTTTTCAGCAGGGTGGTGATATCTTTAAACCGGATGCCGGGCTGCGGGAAATTCTCAATCACCCGGATATGTTCCTTGAAGTTCATACGATTCCCTCCAATATATGATTATGGGAAGATGGATGGACATGCACCGGACGAATGTGGGAAAGAATCCATTCCGTCAACTGTTCGGCCGTCGAATAGACCAATACCCGCTCCGCTTCGGCCCGGTGCATCTTTTGCCGATAAAGGGACGATGACGCCAGGTCTTTTTTCGCCGGATCCGGCATGCAGCGGTAGTATCCTTCCGCCTGTTCCACTAACGACAGTTCCTCGAATACGGATAAAATAAACTGTATCATTGCCGCGGACAAACCTGTCCGTTTGCTCAGCGACGCAAGTCTATGGCCGCTCCGGTTCTCTCCTTTATCGCTCATCATCGCCTTGTACACGTGTTTGAACATGTCCCTGGACGGCAGCGGCATTTCCGCTTTGCGCCGATCGTAGAATACCGCATAGATGCGTTCGGCTCCGGCCGCCTGCCGCAAGGCGGACTGCAGCGGCTGCAGCATGCGGGGCATCGAATATAGAACGATATGCTTCAAATCGGCGAAACGGACGGATTCATCGCCCCCGCAGCGTTCCACCTCGCCTTGCGGTGACGCTGCCCAGATCGAGAAAGGCGGCCGCTTCAGCGGCTCCGGCAGCGTATCGGCTTCGTCCGGAGAGCTCAACAACAGCGCAATCGTTCCGGTTTGATGCCGATTGCAGGCCCAATCCAGCAATTTCGCGCCGGGATCGTCAACGCCGCGCCAATCGAACACCTGGCTGTGCGGAACGCGCATGTCGTGAATGAGCAGCTGCGGTTTCCTCGTTCCGTTCCATTCGTTAATCGACAGCTCCCCCAACACATCGAGCCGCGCGGTGGACGATATATTCTCGGCCAAATCCGCCTGTCCGAATGCTACCGCATCCATCGTGCCGTTTTCGTCGCCTTCCGCCTGCGATACGATCATTTTCAAATGCTGCCGGTCTTTGCCGATCGCCCGCATTTCCTGAATCTGAAGTCCGGTAAAAATGCAGCGCGGCGACGGATTGCCCATGCCGAACGGCGCGAGCGAATCGATACGCTCGATGCACTCGATCGGCACTTCGTCAAGCCGGCACACCAAATCCGCGCTGGAAATCGGAATATAGTCTTCCTCCGTCAACCATTCGTCCGCAAGCCGGTTTAACCGGTTTCGCAGCTCGGAAATGTGCTCGACCCGCATCGTCATTCCCGCAGCGGCCTGGTGTCCGCCGTAATGGTCGAGCAGATCGCCGCATTCCGTCAAAGCGCGGTAGATGTCAAACCCGGGCACGGAACGTGCCGAGCCTTTGCAGATGCCCGTTTGCGGATCGATGCTTAAAATGACAATCGGGCGGTAATACTTCTCCAGCAGTTTGGAGGCGACGATGCCGATAACGCCGACGTTCCAGTTCTCCTGTCCCAGTACGATAACGTTGTCCGTTGCGCCCGCCCGCTCAAGCTGCTGCAGCGCCTGGCCTGTCGTCTCTTCGACGATGCGCTGCCGTTCCTTGTTCAGCTGGTCGAGATCGTGCGCCAGATGTTCCGCTTCCTGCTCGCTTGACGTTGTCAACAGCTTCACCGCATCGTCGGCGTTGTCCAGCCTTCCGCTGGCGTTGATTCTCGGGGCAAGCGCAAAAGCGACGTGCGAAGCCGTCAATTCTTTCTGTTTGATTCCCGCTACCCCGAGCAGCGCCTTGACTCCAAGCAGGGACGTTTGCCGCATTCGCTGCAACCCCCATTTCACGATGGCGCGGTTCTCGTCGACTAACGGCATTAAGTCGGCCACTGTGCCGATCGCGGCGATTTCCAGAAATTCCTCCGGCAGACGTCCGAGCAACGCGTGCGCCAGTTTCAGCGCCACGCCGACCCCGGCCAGCTGCTTGAACGGATACGGACAGCCCGGCTTTTTCGGATTGATGACGGCCAGCGCTTCAGGCAAAAGCTGGGGCGGCTCATGATGGTCGGTGACGATGACCTCCAAGCCGAGTTCGTTCGCATAAGCGATTTCGTCCCGGGCGCTGATTCCCGTATCGACGGTGACGATCAGGGAAACTCCGTTTTTTTTCGCGTGGTCCAGCGCGTTCGCGTTCAACCCGTATCCTTCGGCGATCCGGTGCGGTATGTAATAGTCGAAATGCGCGCCGAGCTGTTTCATCAAAAGAATCATCAAGGATGTGCTGCTGACGCCGTCGGCATCGTAATCGCCGTAAATTCTAATTTTTTGTTGCGAACGGATGGCCTGCCTAATGGCGTCCACCGCCGTTTTCATCCCGTCCAGCAAAAAAGGATCGTGAAATTGCTCCGGTCCGCCGGACAAAAACCGCTCGGCCTGCCGTTTGTCCGATATGCCCCTTACGACAAGCAATTTCGCCAGCAGCGCATCCAACTGCAGCTCGCGGGCCAATTGCTCCGCTTTCGCCGCATCCAGTTCGCGCACTTTCCATCTCGTCCTCGATCGCAGCACGTCATTTCTCTCCAATTCTAATGCAGTAAAGTCGGCAGATCATCCTGCTCCGGATCGCCGCCGCTTTTGTACGGATATCCGGGATCGTAAGGATTCACGTGGATAAACACGTCGGAAACGTGGGAAAACCGCTGCATCAGCTGATATTTCACCGATTTGGCGATATCGTGTCCTTCCATCACGGTAATTCGCGGGTTCACGCTGATTTTCACATCGACGATGACGTAGTGTCCGTGCTCTCTGGCCCGCAAATCGTCAACGGTAATGACGCCCTTTACCCGCTGCACCGTCTCCAGCAGCTCCTCCGCGTCTTCCTGGTGAAGCACATGATCCAGCGTATTATGAATCGACTCTTTGACCAGCCGGTACCCCATGCGGATAATGAGAGCCGCCACAAACAAACCGGCAAGCGGGTCCAGATAATACAATACGGGGGTATCCCAATATTTCCCAATCATCGCCCCTCCGACCCCGGCAAGCGCGGCGGCGGAGGAATAAACGTCGGAACGGTGTTCCCAGGCGTTGGCGATTAAAGCCTGGCTTGACAATTTTTTGCCGAGGCGGTATTTGTACTGGAACATCGCTTCTTTAACGACGATCGACAGCAAAATGGCAATCAGCGCATACCACGCGGGAGGCGATTCGACTCCGGCGTAAATCGCTTTAACGGAAGTCGTGCCGATTTCGATTCCGACCAGAAGCAGCAGAACCGATACGATAATGGCCGCAATCGACTCCGCTTTGCCGTGTCCGTACGGATGATCTTTATCCGGCGGCCTCTTCGCCGCTTTCAGCCCGACGAGCACGGCAAACGAGCCCGCCACGTCGGAGGCCGAATGGGCGGCGTCGGCGATCAAAGCTTTGCTGTTCGCCGCCATGCCGACGACTCCTTTTATAACGGCAAGCACAACGTTGCCGACGATTCCAACCCATGCGGCAAACACCGCTTTTTCAAAACGTTGCTCTGTCATGGAGCCACCTCTCGGCAAGTGATGGTAGCCGCTTTCGTTTCATGACCCTCTTACTCTTTCGCTGCAGCGGCCTTTTTCGCGTTTAACGTTTTATATTTAAGGTGAAGCCAGATCGGGCTGGCGATAAAAATCGAAGAATAGACCCCAAAAAGCAAACCGACAATCATGGCTAGCGAGAACAGCCTGATCGATTCGCTTCCGAAAATAAACAGACAGACGGCGGCAAACAGTACGG
>JAWLCZ010000092.1:0-16048 GCA_041686835.1 Paenibacillaceae bacterium
CGAGGAGCCTATTTTTTTATATTCGCCTTGCTTCGTATCGCTGTAATAGATGTTATAACGTTCGATGCTTTCGCTTGATGGATTCGCATTCCACGTCACTTTTATCCCAAGCGGAATGCCTTCCAGCTGCACGCCGGCAGGGGATGACGGCAGTCCGTCCGCAGCTTCCGTGCTTTGCTGCCCGTCTGACGGCGGATTGTGCGGAATCATATCCGGACTCATAGAGCTGCCGTTGGTAAACACGACTTCGCTCGGTTCCGATTCATGACCGCCCACATCGACAGCGGTAATGTAATAGCCGTAAACGTTGGACGGCGATACGTTGTCGGTAAATTCGGTGTCCTGACCGGTAAATACGGTTTTGCCGGACACTCTTTCGAATGCGCCGTTATTCACGGAACGGTAAAGCCGATATCCGACAATGTCGGACGCGGTTCCGGGCCGGAATGAAATCGTTACGGCGCCTTTATTGCTTTGAATGGCCACACCGGTCGGCGAATCCGGCGATTTGCCGTCATCGGCGCGCGGATCCGTTTCCGTCGGCGCATCCAGTTCGGCGTCGATCGGAACGTAGCTGCCGATGCCTTTTTTGTGATCCGGCAATTTCGCCAACGCCTGCCGCACTTCCTGTAAAATATCCTTAATCGATTTTTCCCGTTTGACGACCACTTTGTCCAACACCATATCCGGCGGCGTTTCCGGATGTGGAATGTAGTTGATTTGGTTATATGGGACGACCTGCATTTTGACGAGCATATTGTCTTCTTCGGTCGGAACGTATTTTTTGTTGAACCAGTCGGTGTTCAGCCGTTTCGTTTCTCTGGCCAGCGAATTCGGAAGTTTGCCGGATACGCTGGAAACGGTTATCCGTACGATGTTATCCGGTTTGTCGAATGAAGTTGTTGGAAAAAGCTCCGGTTTTTTGTCGATGACGGCATCCATGACAAGCGCCCATATGTTCTTGGCGCGGCGTCTTCCTTCCCGGCTTAACGTATGGATTTGTTTTTCATAACCGACCCAAACGCCGAACGTAATATCGGGGGTGTAGCCCATAAACCACGCATCCGAATCATTTTGCGTCGAGCCCGTTTTGCCGACCATCGGAATTTTCCGGTAATGCTTAAATTTGCTCGTCAAATCCGATGCGGTTCCGGACGTAACAACCGTCCGCAGCATATCGGTCATGAGAAAGGCCGTCTGCTCGGAAAAAACGGTGCTTGGTTTGCTCTCGTGTTTGTATACGACCCGGTCATTGGCATCCAGGATTCGCTCAATCATGAACGCATCATTGAATACGCCTTTATTGGCGATTGTAGCGTAAGCGTTCGTCAATTCTTCCACGGATACGCCGTATTTCAGTCCGCCGATAACTCCGGTTTGCGCGTAGTTGTCTTCTTCCACAAGCGACGTGATGCCCATCTGTCTGGCATAGTTCCACGCTTCTTTAATGCCGATTTCTTTGCTCAGAAACAGCTTCAACGCAGGAATGTTGTAGGACTGATTCAGAGCGTGACGGGCCGTAATGAGGCCGTGGTATTTGGAGTCATGGTTTTGCGGGATATGGAACCCTTTTTGTCCGTCTTTCAGCACGATCGGGACGTCGTCGATGATGCTGGCCGGCTGGATGACGCCTTTTTCCAGGGCCGGAATGAATGCGGCGAATTTCATGGTCGAGCCGGGTTGCCTTAACATTTGCGTCGCATGATTCATCTGCTCGATATGGAAGTCCCTTCCTTCGATCATTCCGAGAATCGCGCCTGTCTTATGGTCGATCATCACCGCGCCGACCTGTTCCACGCCTTTTTGCGGATCGTCCGGCGTAAAGTTTTTCGCATTTCCGGATATCGCATGCATCGTGTCGTAGATCGTCTTGTCGATCGTCGTATAAATTTTGTAGCCGCCGCGCAGGATTTGCTCGCGGGCGTCCTTAAGCATATCCTTGTTTTCCTCTTTAAGAAAATCTTCCGGCTTCAGGTTCGGAAACTGCAGCTTCAGCAAAATGTCCGCCGCCTGCCGTTCCGCCTCCAGCATCAAATACGGATATGTAGTATACGCTTTCGGTTTCGGTTTCGCAAGCGAATCTTTCAGATTGAAATTTAACGCCTCTTCGTATTGTTGCTGCGTAATTTTTCCGTCATCCAGCATATTTTTAAGCACAAGCCGCTGGCGTTCCATCGCGTTCTCGAATCCTTCGCTGTCGAACTGCCCTGAGCTTGTAAAAGCGGAGAAGCGGCTCGGCTGCTGCGGCAGGCCGGCAAGATAAGCCGCCTGGGCGATGTTGAGCTCGCTCAGGTTATCGATATCGAAAATACCTTTGGCGGCCGCTTTAATGCCGTACAAATTGTATCCCGAAGCGCCGTTTCCGAATGGAATCTTGTTCAGGTACGCCACGAGAATTTCATCTTTTGACATGATGCGCTCCAGCCGCAGGGCGAGAAAGATCTCTTTCGCTTTTCTGCTGTCCGTCTTGTCCAGACTTAAAAACACGCGTCTGGCGAGCTGCTGCGTAATCGTGCTGCCGCCGGTCTGCACGTCTTCTTTCAGCAGTTTTTGCTTTACGGCGCGGAACAACCCTTTGATATCGACTCCCGGATGGTCTTCAAACTCCCTGTCTTCCGTGGCGATAAACGCATCTTTGACCACCTGCGGAATTTCGTTCAATTGCACCAGACGCCGGTCTTCATCGGAGCGCAGTTGGCCCACGAGCGTCCCGTCCCGGAAAAATACGAATCCGGTCACCGCGTTATCCTGCATTTTTTCCATAATCAGTTGTTTCGAACGTACAGGATCGTCTTTTACAAGGGCGGCAACATAACCGACCGCGACTCCGGCTCCCAATAAAAAGAAGATGATGCCGGCGACAATAATCCAGTTGAACGTTCTCAACAGGATGATGGCGATTTTTTTCGC
Organism: Paenibacillaceae bacterium; assembly: GCA_041686835.1. Classification (GTDB taxonomy): domain Bacteria; phylum Bacillota; class Bacilli; order Paenibacillales; family JAWLCZ01; genus JAWLCZ01. Next base: position 2,911 of record JAWLCZ010000092.1, read on the forward strand.
CGCGGATTTGCCGGACGATGTTTTGGATGATTGCGAAGTCATGACCAAGCCTCCTGAAGTGTATAAACAAATTCATTATATCATAAAAGGGAAATTGATGGATACGCGACGCGGCAGCCGTTTCAGCAGGCTTTGGGAACAGAATCCGAAACGGGGCGTGCTCGTGACGGAAGTTCGCTATTTCCGGAAACGGTAAACGGGGCGGGAATCCTTACTTCTTTTCTGGTATGATTGAAGTATGCGACTAAAAAACAATCGCATCTACGAAATAGTAAAATAAAATAAAAATATTAAGTCGGAAAGCAGGGCTAGCAGGGAGGGAACCGGATGAGCACGCACATCGGCAATCGATATATGCTGAAAGAAGCGATTGTTCCAGCGGGCGGACTGATCTACAATGCGGTCGATCGTTCGCTGCAACGGGATGTTATTATCTATTTGATAAATAAGGAAAGCGGTGAAGATTCCGAACAAATTATGAGGGTGCTCGGGAAAGTTTCCCGTTTTACCGATCCGAGATTCATGCATATTCTCGATATCGGTTTGGACGAACGCCGCATTTATGCCGTATTAAAAAAGAATAACGGGCAACCGCTATTGCGCGGGTTGAAGCATCATTCGTTCAAGCTGAACGAAATTTTGCAGCATATTTATGAACTGGGAAAAGGCTTGCTGGAAGCGTTGGAAGAAGGAATCGGCAATTTTTCCGTCACGGCCGAGAATATATGGCTGACCGATAAAGGCGGCCTGATGGTCATCGATTATTGGACGGAAGGGGAAGCCGCCCGGAGAGGCGTGAAAGGGTTGGGCGGATTGCTGTATCAATTATGCACCCGTTCCCACATGATCCCGGTAAATGAAGAGTTGTTTACGAAAAACTTGCGGGCGTCTCTGGACGATTTGACGGCGCATCAAGCGGACGCGCTCCTTCTTATCGCCAGGCAAGCGTTTCAGGAGCAGCTTTCTTTGTCGTCGTTTATGATGCATCTTCACGATCTGCTGCGGGATATGAGGCCGGAGGAAAAAGCATCGCAAACGGATTATCGCCATGTTGCGACAGACAAAGAACCGGAGCCGCGTTACCGCGGCAATTCGACGGACAAGGAACCGCCGTCGCGTTATCGCCATGTTCCCGACGATGAAGAGGATGAAGAATTATACGACGAAGATTCCGATGAGTTCGACGATTCGGAATCGGCCACATTGTTGCAAAAAATAAAGGACAAAAGGCTGTGGGCCGCCATTTCTCTCATATGTCTGGCGGTCGTTGCGGGATGCGTGTTCAGAGGCTGGTTGCAATCCGGCAATACCGAAAACGCGGATGCTCCGCCCGCGGTCACGAAAGAACGTACCGGACAGGACACTTTGCCGGCGGAGCAACCTGATCATGATGCGGCGCCGGCTGACCATTCCGACAGTGAGGACGGGCAGGAAACGAATCCGCAATCAACCGACCATGCGGATACGGGAGAGCGGCTATCGGGTGAAACGGACATTTCCGGCGATCAAGGTTCGGTTATGGTGCCCGCTCTCATCGGATTGACCCGGGAGGAAGCGGAAAAAAGCGCACTGTCCGCCGGGCTCCACTATGAATTTTTTCTCGAATTCAACGAGCAGGAGCAAGGAACCGTGTTCAAGCAGGAACCGGAGGCGGGAACGCAAGTGCCGAAGGGCGGCAAAGTCACGTTCTGGGTGAGCAAAGGTCCCCGGTAAAATGCCAAAAGTGAAAGCCGGGCTCTGATTCATATGTATCCGGAATCCTGCCCGGACATAGATCAAAGTTTGACTTTTTCTTCCGGGGTATGTTATAAACAAAGTGAACAAAATCAATGATTGCAACATGCGATGAAGAACCGCAGTAGAATGCCCGCATCGCTTGAAGAGAGCCGGTGGTTGGTGCGAACCGGCACATGCCTGCATTCGAATTACCGTTCGGAGCAGAAGAAGGGAACGCGACAATCGATTGTCGCCAGTAGCTTCTTGCCGGTTTTCCCGTTATCGAATGAAGTGAAAGCGGACGCGCCTGCCTTATCGGTTTCGTGCGTGCCGCTTTAATTAGGGTGGTACCGCGGGTTTACCTTCTCGTCCCTTGTCGGATGGGAAGGTTCTTTATTTTGTTAAAGAAATACGGTAATGGAGGACGAAGAGGAATGGAATGGGAAAAGCTGACGAAAGAACAGCAGCAGGAAGTGGAACGGCAACTGGAGATCATTCGCCGCGGAACGGCGGAAATCGTGCCGGAAGAGGAATTGAAACAGAAGATTGCTTCTTCGGTGGCGACGGGAACGCCGCTCAAAGTGAAGCTTGGGCTCGATCCTTCCGCGCCGGACATTCATGTCGGACATACGGTCGTGCTTCATAAATTAAAGCAGTTTCAGGATTTGGGACATCAGGTGCAGCTCATCATCGGCGATTTTACCGGGATGATCGGCGATCCGACCGGGAAATCGGAGACGCGCAAGCAATTAAGCAAAGAAGATGTGGAACGGAACGCGGAAACGTACCAGAAACAGATTTACAAAATTCTCGATCCGGCCAGGACGCAAATTTTTTACAACGCCGATTGGCTTGCGCCGATGCGGTTCGCCGATGTGGTGCAGCTTGCGGCCAAAATGACCGTGGCCCGCATGCTCGAGCGCGAAGACTTTACGAAACGGTACGCGTCGGGACAGCCGATCAGCATTCATGAATTTTTTTACCCGTTAATGCAGGGGTACGATTCCGTGGCGTTGAAAAGCGACATCGAGCTCGGAGGCACCGACCAGAAATTCAACCTGCTGATGGGCCGGACCCTGCAAAAAGAATACGGCTGCCCGACCCAGGTGGCGATCATGATGCCGCTGCTCGAAGGGTTGGACGGCGTGAACAAGATGAGCAAAAGCCTCGGCAATTATATCGGCATCGACGAGGAACCGAATGAAATTTACGGGAAAGCGATGTCGATACCCGATGAGTTGATGGTGAAATATTTTGAGCTTGCCACGGATATTTCGAACGAAGAGCTGGACGCGCTGAAGAAAGGGCTGGCCGATCAGACCGTCCACCCGCGGGACGCAAAGATGAAGCTGGCTTATACGTTCGTCAAAATGTTTCACGGCGACGAAGCGGCGCAGGCCGCGGAGCAGCATTTTAAGACCGTGTTTCAACAAAGGGCGCTTCCGGACGATATTGAAGAAGTCGGGCTTTCCTCCGCGGAACTGGTCGGCGGGCGCATCCGTCTGATCAAGCTGCTCGTTTCGCTCGGACTACAGTCGTCTAACGGCGAAGCGAGGCGAAGCATCGTTCAGGGCGCGGTCCGGATCAACGAAGAAAGGATTGCCGATCCGAATGCGGAAGTGTCGGTCGCAGAGGGGGATGTCGTGCAGGTCGGCAAAAGAAAGTTTGCCAAAATCAAGCTGATTTGAACGGGCGAAGGAGGCCAATCGATGAAGATCATAGTGGCACCCGATTCGTTTAAAGGATCGCTTACGGCGCTGCAGGCGGCCGAAGCGATGCGAAGAGGCGCATATGCAGCCGATTCGTCCGTAGAAGTGACGATGCTGCCGATGGCCGACGGAGGAGAAGGATTCGTGGAAGCGATCGTGGCCGCCGAACATGGATCAGTCATCGAAGTCGAGGCGACGGATCCGCTCGGCCGTAGAATTACGTCCGCTATCGGGCTGATTGACGGCGGGGAAACGGCGGTGATTGAAATCGCCGCCGCCTCCGGGTTAACGCTTGTACGGGAGGAGCGCAGAAACCCGCTCATATCTTCCACTTACGGTACGGGCGAGCTGATCAAAGCCGCCCTGGATCGGGGATGCAAGCGGATATTCGTCGGCTTGGGCGGCAGCGCGACCAATGACGGCGGCATCGGAATGGCGCAGGCGCTCGGTTACCGTTTCCGCAATGGCGAAGGCAAGCTCATCGAAGTCGGAGGGACGGGCTGGCATCACGTCGCGAAAATCGAAGCCGATGAACGGGATCCCCGGCTGGACCGCGTGGAAGTGATCGCCGCGTGCGACGTGGACGCACCGCTTTACGGCGAGCGGGGGGCTTCGGCCGTTTTCGGCCCGCAGAAGGGAGCGACGCCCGAGATGGTAGCTCAGCTGGATCGGATTTTGCGCAAGCTCGCCCACTGCATTGAGCGCGATTTGCGGACGGATATTCACACGCTGCCCGGCGGAGGCGCGGCGGGCGGATTGGGCGCGGCGATGGTCGCATTCTGCGGCGCAAGGCTCGTTCCGGGCATTGAACTTGTGCTGGACGCCTGCAAATTTGAACAAAAACTGGATGGAGCGGATTTGGTATTAACCGGCGAAGGAAATACCGATGCGCAAAGCGCGATGGGAAAAACGCCGGTCGGCGTGGCAAAACGGGCGAAGCGCCGGAACGTGCCGGTCGTCTGTTTGTCCGGAGGGCTCGGGGAAGGATACGCCAAGGTGAAAGAATACGGGATTGACGCCATTTTCAGCATCATGCCCCGTCCGGCTGCGCTGCCGGAAGCGATGGAGCAGGCCGCGGCGTGGTTGGAGGAAGCGGCGCGGGAAGTCGTTGCGCTGGCGATGTTGGGGCTGAAATAACATGCCGATGCGAGTCCCGGGACAAGCGAAAGGCTGCAAAAAAACCCTCTGAAGCTTTGCTTCAGAGGGTTTTCTACGGCTCAAATTATCGGCTGTAAAACTCGACGATTTGTTTTTCGTCGATTTCTTGCGCCAGCTCGGAACGTTCCGGCAGGCGGACGAGTTTGCCTTCCATTGCCTGTTCGTTAAACTCCAGGTATGCGGGCAAATAGTTTCGGTTGGCCAGCGCGTCCTTAACGACGGCCAGGTTTCGGCTTCTCTCACGCAAGCCGATGACATCGCCCACGTTTACGGAGTATGAAGGAATGTCGACCTTCTTGCCGTTCACGGTAATGTGGCCGTGGGACACCAATTGGCGCGCGCCTGCGCGAGTATTGGACAAGCCGAGACGGTAAACCAAATTGTCAAGCCGTCTTTCCAAAAGAATCATGAAGTTTTCGCCGGCGATACCGGCCATTTTTGAAGCTTTGTCGAACAAGTTGCGGAACTGCTTCTCGTTCAGGCCATACATATGGCGAAGTTTTTGTTTTTCTTGCAGCTGCATGCCGTAGCCGCTCAACTTTTTGCGTTGGCCCGGGCCGTGCTGTCCGGGAGGAAAAGGACGTTTCAGCTCTTTGCCCGTTCCGCTCAAAGAAATGCCGAGACGGCGGCTCAGCTTGAATTTTGGTCCAGTGTAACGAGCCATGTATAGTTCTCCTTCTGGTTAAATTTTAAACATTGCGGGAAGCCGTTCGTTGTGCCTGGCTTTGCTTAAAGTCTGCCGGGAATAGCGCGGCGACGGTTTGGCAGGAAATATCAGCCGCAGTCCTGCCAGCAACAAAACCAGAGAGGGCGACACAATCGGTCTTCTCCTTCCGAAAATTGCTATCCTGAATCCACTCGACTATTAATTTTAAGAGATGAACCGCCCGCATGTCAAGAGGAATAGCGCAAATCTAAAGCCATGGTGGAACTTTTCGCATGGGCAGCGTGCGCATATGTTCCTCCATGAGGGCAATGATAAGAAAAAGTTGCTTGCATAGGAGGTGCCTGTGGTACAATAGTATCGATTGATTGGGGGGGTAAGCGGGGTGAGAACTACAAGTGTGCGAAATGCGATGAAATTTCTCCTGCTTTTTGCCGCCCTGACTCTTGCCGTTTATTTGCTGTTTTTTACCGAACTCGGCCGCCTGTTTACGCACAGCAACGTGCCGCAGCTGTCGGCGGAACTTAGCTCCTTCGGCGTTTACTCCGTACTGTTTGGCGTATTGGCGGTATTGCTGCAAACTTTTTTCCCGGTCGTTCCTTTTGTTGTGGTGGCGGGGGCCAACGTGCTCGTCTTCGGGCTGTGGCGAGGCTTTGCGATCAATTATTTGTCCGCCGTTTCGGGCGCTCTCCTCGCTTTTTTGTTTGCCAGATATTTGGCTTCCGATTGGGCGGAAAAAAAATTGTCCCGCTATCCGACCGTGCAAAAATTTAACCGGAAGCTGGAATCCCGCGGTTTTTTATATATCCTGCTCGGAAGGTTTATTCCCGTCATCCCTTCGACCGCCATCAATTTCGGGGCGGGGGTTTCGAAAATATCGCTGCGCCATTTTACATACGGGACTTTAATCGGCAAGCTGCCCGCCGTTTTGTTTGAAAGCATGCTGGGGCATGATCTGCTGCATTTCAAACAATACAAGGAGCGATTGTTCATTCTGGCCGTTTTGTTTTTGCTGCTTCTGGGCATCGGCGCCCTAATCAATAAAAAATTGAAGGAGGATAAACATTGATGAGAGATCCGCGGTTGCAAACGTTGGCGCGCAATCTGGTCCGGTATTCTGTAGATCTGCAGCCGGGCGAGAACGTCCTGATCGACATGATCGGTTCGGAACGGGAATTGGTGAAATGCATTGTCGAGGAAGCGTTGGCGAGGGGAGGGCGGCCCTATGTTCAGCTGTCCGACCGTTCGGTGCTTCGCTCCGTTTTGATGGGCGCCACGAAGGAACATATGGAACAGTGGGGCGAGATCGATGTGGAGCGCATGAAACGGATGCAGGCGTACATTGCGATTCGCTCGGGAGACAACGTGACGGAGCTTTCCGACGTGCCCGACGACAAGATGAGGCTGTATGAGTCGTATTACCAGAAGCCGGTTCATCTCGAGCAGCGCGTCAAGCATACGAAATGGGTCGTGCTCCGCTATCCGAACGGATCGATGGCGCAGCTCGCGAATACGAGCACGGAGGCATTCGAGGATTTTTATTTCAATGTATGCAATTTGGATTACGGCAAAATGTCGAAAGCGATGGATCCGCTCGCCGATTTGATGAACCGGACGGATCGGGTGCGCATCGTATCGCCGGGAACCGATCTGACGTTTTCCATCAAGGGCATTTCGTCGGTAAAATGCGACGGGAAAAGAAACATACCGGACGGGGAAGTGTATACGGCGCCGGTCCGCGATTCGGTCAACGGCACAATCCGTTACAATACGCCTTCGGTTTATTCGGGCGTTCTATTCGAAAACGTGGCGTTCCGCTTCGAAAACGGAAAAATCGTCGAAGCGACGAGCAGCGATACGAAACGGTTGAACGAAATACTGGATTCGGATGAAGGCGCGCGGTATATCGGCGAATTCAGCCTCGGCTTCAATCCGTACATATTGTATCCGATGAAGGATACTTTGTTCGACGAGAAGATCGCGGGCAGCCTCCATTTCACGCCGGGCCAGGCGTACAAAGAGGCGGACAACGGAAACCGTTCCTCCATCCACTGGGATCTCGTGCTTATTCAACGTCCCGAATTCGGCGGCGGAGAAATTTATTTTGACGATGTGCTGATTCGCAAAGACGGCCGTTTCGTCATCAAGGAATTGGAGCCGCTCAATCCGGAAAACTTGACATAACGCCGCCGGCAATATGGGTGCAAACCAAAATACGATCTTGCGCGTTCACATCAATCCAAGGTATCATGAAAATATGCAGGTATTCGATTAAGAATCGGAGGGGTTAAGATGTCGAACAGTACAAACGCTGCGATTGTTGAAATTTCGCAAACCGCCAGCAAGTTCAGATCTTCCATCGTGCTGCAATATGAAAACAAGTACATCGACGTTAAGAGCATCCTCGGCCTGTTTACGACATTGATGGAAACGGGTACATACGACCTGCACGTACACGGGCCGGATGCGGAAGAAGCGAAGAAAGCGATGTCGGAAGTGTTCGCGAAGCACAACCTGAAGGTAAACCTGGTAAGCGAATAAGTCGTCGTAAGAGCGGAAGGGAGGAAGTTCTTCGATTAGAAGAATTTCCTCCCTTCCGTTCACGCTAAACAATATTGAAGTTCGATGAAGCGTTAAAGCCGTGAGGAAGCAAAGGAGTACATCGATTCGAATCGGAGGCCATCGCCTCTCCTGGCGCGTGGCGGCGCTGCAAAGCGAGTGAACCCAACTCAGCGCGCGGCAAGCCGCGCGCGACTCCCAGCGTGCGGTTCCGCCACATGGTGGCGGTCAAACACATATATTCGTCATGATGCCGTGTTACTATAATGCAGCGCATGAAGGATCTCGCGTAAGTCAGCGGACATCAAGGCCCTTATTTTATTAAAAACGCTCCAATTTCTATATCTTGCGGACACACGGTATCTTATTGAGCAAAAACGAGTCCGTTTCAGCGCCCAAACACGCAATTAACGGATCGTGTGTCCGGTTGAAATCCGAATGGACGGATTTTCGTACAAATAACGCATCTGAGGTCCGTTTGAAATTCGGCAGGTCCCTCCATCGAGTAGTTTCTCGATTGTATATACGTGCAAGCGTACTCTCGTCTCCATGTCTCCATACCCTTAAAGAAACGCTTTCGTTCTTTAAAGGGAATTTTAAACATGCATTATCGTAAAAAAGAGCAGCCTTGATCATCAAGGCTGCTCTTTTTGGGCCAGCGCTTCGTACAGCTGGGCCAAATTTCTTTCCAGCTTGCTCAATAACAGCTTTCCGGCGGTGTCCGTTATAAGACCCGCGCGTACCGCAAAATCGACTTCGCGGGACAATCCGTACATTTGCGTGTCCAGCACTTCTTCATATAAAGGACACTTCCGCGTCGTCAGATTCTCCATTTGCACCTCAATCAATTTTTCGATTTTATTTGCATCTTCCTGCAGAAGATCGAGCGCTTTTTGGTTTAGATTCACCAATATTTCAGATGAAGACATTCCACATCCCCCTTGTCCGCTGAGTCACCCATCCTTACCCATTATATTAGACGAAAATGATGGATAGCACAAGTGAAGGCGAATGTTAATTCCTCATAAGAAAACCTAGCGGAAGATCGCCGCCAGGTCTTTTAACCCATACATTGGACCCCCACCATGTGGCGATCCGCGCGCTGGGAGTCGTGCGCTGCGAAACTCCATACGCGTTGACGTATGGGTTTGCACATGAAAAGTACCGTCCGGCGATTTGTCCGGACGGTTTTTCTTATACCATGAAGAACGCGGTTCCCAGTATGGCGTAAACGACGAGAAGCAGTACGCCTTCATACCAGCTCGTCGTTCCGTCCCGCGATATCGATTTGGCGATAAATGCCGCAACCGCAATCGCGGCAAGCTCATATGGGGTGAAAACGATGTCCATCGTGTTGCCGAACAAATAGCTGACATAAATGAGAACGGGCGTTACGAACAGGGCAATTTGCAAGCTGCTGCCGACGGCGATTTCGACAGCGGCCCCGATTTTGTTTTTCATCGCGAGAAAGACGGCGGCGCTATGTTCCGCAGCATTGCCGACGATGGCAACGAGGAAGGCGCCCACAAACAATTCGGACAAACCGAATTGATGCGTGAAATATTCCAGCGTATGCACCAACCATTCGCTTACGAAAGCGACCATCACGGTTGCCGCAATCAAAAAAGCGATCGACACGGTTCTCGACCAGGCCGGTTCCCCGTGCTCCACAGCTTCATCGGATATTTCGTTTTTATGGGTGATCATCGAGAAAACGAGCCAGAGTCCGTATGCGATGATGAGTATGGCCCCGACAATGAGGCTGAACGTTGTCGTTTCCCTTGCTTCCAATTTTGCAGCAAACACGGCGGGAATGATGAGCGCGATGACAGCCAGCAGCATGAGCGAAGCATTGTGCGCGGCCAAAAACGGGTTGAATTTCTGCACTCTATGCTTCAATCCGCCCATCAGTACGCTTAAGCCCAAAACAAGCAGCATGTTTCCGATAATGGATCCGGTAATGCTCGCTTTCACCATGTCGAATAGGCCTTCTTTTACAAGGAAGATGGCGATAATGAGTTCGGCGGCATTCCCGAACGTAGCGTTTAAAAACCCGCCCATGCGTTCGCCCGCGTAATGGGCTACGCTTTCCGTCGCTTTGCCGAGAAACGCTGCGGAGAGAATGATGGCGATGCACGAAACGGTGAACTGTACAATCGTCGGGAACCCCGAATAGTGAGCGACGGCGCTTAGCGCAAAAGCGGTGACGAGCGAAATGAAGAACAGTTTTTGTTTCAAATGGCGTCCCTCCATGTCAACACTGCGTTGATTGCTTGGAAAAGCTTCGATAGAAGCTTTTCTTACAAACTGATTTCAGTATATCGGCATTAAAAACCAAAAGCAAGCGGCTCCGCAGTTGCTTTCGCCAGGCGATACGATTACAATGAAATCAGCGGGCAATTGTCACGAGGGAGTGAGAACGATGATCGAAGAACATCAAACCGGATCGGTGCGAATTTCCGACGATGTCGTAGCGACGATAGCGGGATTGGCCGCATTGGAAACGCCGGGAATTGCGGCCATGTCAGGCGGCATTTCGGAAGGTTTGGCCAGAAGATTAAGCGGCAAAAATGTGCAAAAAGGCGTGACGGTTGAAGTCGGACAGGTAGAAACGGCGATCGATCTGCGCGTCATAGTGAACTATGGTTCGAAAATCCAGGAAGTATGCCGCGATTTGCAGGATAATGTCAAAGACGCTGTGGAAAATATGACCGGGTTGAAGGTCGTGGAAGTCAACGTGAAAGTGGAAGGCGTTGCCTTTAAAGAAGAAGAAATGGAAGAAGTGCAGCGGGATCGGGTAAAATAACCGGCCCGATGGAAAAACCGTCTCCGTATTCCGGGACGGTTTTAAACTTTTCTCACATTTTTCTGCTTTTGTCCGGTTTGTTGTTTTCGCGGGAAATGTTCAGCAGGATGCCGATGCTTACCATCGAAACGAGCAGGGAAGAACCGCCGTAACTGATCAGCGGAAGCGTGACCCCCGTAAGCGGGATGCTTCCGCTCACCCCTCCGATGTTAATCAGCGCCTGGATGCCGAACATGCTGACGATGCCGGTACCTAGAAGCATGGCGAACGTATCGGAGCTGCGCATGACCACGATGAGCCCGCGCCATAAAAACAGCAAATAGACGAGCAAAAACAGCGTGGTGCCAATAAATCCGAGTTCTTCTCCGATAATGGCGAAGATGAAATCGTTGTAGGCAAAATCAAGATAATGCAGCTTCTGGATGCTTTGTCCGAAACCGGCGCCGGTAAGTCCGCCATGGCCGAAAGCGTAGAGCGATTGAATCAATTGATAGCCCGAGCCGAGCGGATCCACCCACGGATCGAGAAACGACGTAAGCCGGGCCATCCGGTAATCGTAACTCCCCGTCAGCAGCTTTATCATGATCAGGAAACTGACCGCGACCGTCGCGGCTCCCCCGATGACCATCAGATGTTTGAACCGGGCTCCCCCGGCAACGATCACAAGCGCCGAGCACATCACCAAGATCATGCATGTGCCCATATCCGGCTGGAGCATAATGAGTCCGGTCACAAAAGCGATAATGGTCAAAACCGGAAGCAGCCCTTTTTTGAAGCTGCGGATTTTATCGCCTTTTTTGCTGATTAAAGCGGCCAAATACATAATGACGGCAAGCTTGGCGAATTCAGCGGGCTGAATGCCGAACGAGCCGATAAGGAACCAGCTTTTCGCTCCGTTTACCTGCTCCCTGAAAAGCACGATGATGAGCATGAAGACGACGGCAAGGAAGAAAGGAAAGAACCATTTTTTCAACCTGCTGTAATGGACGTTCATAAAGAAAAACATTGCCGTCGTGCCGAGCGCCGCCCACATCAATTGCCGTTTGATAAAATAAAACTTGTCACCCATTTCGTCAGCCGCTGTCGCCGAACTGGCGCTGAAGACCATAACCAAGCCGAATCCGACAAGCGCGAAAGTCAGGGACAGCAAAAAGAAATCCGGCGTTCCTCTGCGGGGCTGATGCATGGATGCCGCCCTCTTGCCTAGATGAGGAGCTGCTTCAGATCGGATAATTTTTGCTGCGCCGCTTTCAGTATCGCATCGGGTATCGGCGAATTATAGTCCAGTCCGTGCGGGAACGTCGCTTTGCCGATATATACGTCTTCGATGACGAGAATTGTGTCGGGGGCTTCCAGCTTTCCTTCCACCGCCCTTGTATTCAAGCGCACAAAGTAATCGTTTTTCGTTGCGCTGTCATGGAGTTTGCAGTCGTATGTAGCGCGGTAATATTCCCATTGCCAGCGGATAAAGCCAAGTTTGGAAGTGGCTTCATCCAGATGGGCAAGATCGCTTTTCAATCCATTCAAGCCGGAATTTTCAATAATCACAGAAACGCCTCCTAGTCTTTTTCTCTATTCATGATAGTACGTTTCCCCAAGTTGTGCAAGCCTGATACATCGGCAGATATGGGTACAATTTTATGAAATATGGCGATCGTCCGCCGGCCTGAAAACCGCATGGCGGGCAAAGGGACGTTTTGATACAATGAAGGTAAGCCTAACGATAACGGTTTATACGGAGGTTACGATGGAACGGTGGATGGATAGAGTGAACGGCCTGTTTGCGGATATGGTGTCTTGGCGCAGGCATTTGCACGAACGGCCGGAGTTGTCATTCCAGGAGGTAGGCACGGCCGCTTTCGTCGCCGGACTTTTGCGTGAATGGGGCATCGAAGTGCGAACCGGCGTTGGCGGAAACGGGGTGACCGGACGCGTCAAGGGGGCAAGGCCCGGACCGACGGTGGCGCTGAGAGCGGATATGGACGCTCTGCCGATTCAGGACGAAAAGACTTGCGAATACGCTTCCAAAGTGAAGGGTGTCATGCACGCTTGCGGTCACGACGCGCATACGGCCGTCCTGCTTGCTTTAGCCAAACTGTGCAGTGAAATGCGCGAACAGCTGCAGGGTAACGTTATATTCATTTTCCAGCATGCCGAGGAAGTCAGTCCCGGCGGGGCGAAATCGATGATCGAAGCCGGGGTGCTGGATGGCGTCGACGTCATATACGGGGTCCATCTGTGGACTCCGTTTCCCGTAGGGACGGTGCAAACGGCCGCAGGTCCGGTAATGGCCGCGGCGGACGAATTCGTTATCGAAATTAAAGGGAAGGGCGGGCACGGAGGGCTGCCTCACGAGACGGTCGACAGTATCGTGGCGGCCTCCCATCTTGTCGTAAATTTGCAGTCGATAGTCAGTCGAAATGTCAACCCGCTGGATCCGTGCGTCATCTCCGTCGGATCGTTCCACGCCGGTAGCAGCTTCAATGTCATCGCGGAAACATGCGAATTGATCGGAACGGTGCGCAC
>JAWLCZ010000093.1:0-15975 GCA_041686835.1 Paenibacillaceae bacterium
TGTATGTATCAGACCGATGTCAAGCAGCAGTTGATTGATAATGCCGTATGTGACATTGTACATCCACTTCCAGGTCGTTGCCGCCACCATCCCCGATATGGCCCACGGAACGAGGAACAACACACGCACAATGGATCTTCCGAAAAAACGTTCGTTGAGGGCGAGTGCGAAAATCATGCCGAACAGCAGTTTAAAGAGTACATCGGTTACAAAATAAATGAATGTATTTTTCAATACTTTCCAATAAATGGGGTCCGTTAAAATTTCACGATAGTTTTCAAACCCGATAAAATTGGCTTTGGCGCCAACGGTTTTATCTGTGAAGCTTAAGTACAACGCATTCATGAAAGGAAGGCCGATCACCACAAAGATAATAATGATAATCGGCGTGACCGACGTATACCCTAAAGCCATTTCTCTTCTTTGGTTCGATTGAAGCATGGTTTCACCTTCCCATGGGAAAGTACGCCAGGTACGATTCGCGTTTATTTTTGTCCGTACACTTTCTTGTATCCTTTTTCGATTTCATCCAGTGCCTTTTGCGGATCCATATGGTTAATGACTATGTTTTGGACCCCTTTCGAAAGGATATTTTCGCTGATGACCCGGGAAGCGCGCGCGTCGGGAGGTCCGGGATCGCCAAGCGGAAGAATATTTTTCGTCGCTTCGTACCACCCTTTATTTTCAGGACGTTGCCAAAATTCCGTATTTTCCAGACCGTTGATTGCCGGCACGGCCAGTCCGTTCAGTTTCTCAATCATTTGCTGGTAATAATCTTTTTCGAAAGAATAATCGATAAATTTCTTGGCCAATTCGGTGTTCTTAGCTTGTTTGAACATCACAAACACCGTCCCCGCCCCTGAACTGAATTGCGCTTTAGGACCGGCGGGAAAAGGCAGGACCATCGTTTTTTCCGCTAATTCCGGCTTATCTTTTCTCATGGCGGCCATAAGGCTGCTGGAATTCAAAGTGATGCCTACCGTACCGGCTAAATAAGCATTGTTGTTCCACGCGTCATCGCCGGTTATTGCGCTTTGCGGCGCCAGGTTTTCCGTGAAAAAGGTGGCGTCGAATCGGATAGCTTCCAAAGCTTCCGGCGAATTGACCGTCACTTCCGCTTTCTCATTGACCAGATTGCCGCCCCAAGTTCTGATTTCGTTGCCGATCCGGCCTTCCGAATCGCCGCCTCCGCCGAGCTGGAACCCGACCCCGTAAAAATTATTTTTCGGATCGTTGATGGCTCTGGCCACGTTTCTTACTTCTTCCCATGTTCGGGGAGGAGCCAGATTCTTTTCGTCCAGTTTGTCCTTGCGGACATACATGACGTTGGGCATATGATAGTAGGGAACTTCGTACCACCCTTCCAAAGCATATGCATATTTCTTGGCGTCTTCCCTGAAATCGATTTTCTTTAAAATATCGGAAACTTCCACCAGTTGATCGTTGCCTACGAACTGTTTGGCGACAAAATCGTCGGCGACCAGCAAATCCGGCGGATTCCCCGCCTCTATGGCGGCAAGAAGCTTTGTCTTCAAGTCGCCCGGCGGGATGGCGATATACTCCACATCCACTTGATTTTCCTGCGCAAACTGTTCGACTCTCGCTTTCTGCATATCGTTGTAATCCTTGACATACTCCGATTTATCCCAAAAAATCATTTTGCTTTTCTTTTGCGCGCTTGCATCTCCGTTACCGGCATTGGAATTTTGGCCGGATCCCGCATCCTTTTCTGAACTGCAGCCTGTAATGATCCCGGCCAACAAAACAAAAAATACCGATAAAGCGATTGCTTTTTTGCTCATTTTGCTCCTCCTTCATTCGGAATGATTTCACTTCGAAACCGCTTTCATTTTATACATTCTTTATTTCCCGTTAAATTCCTTCCATTCCAAACATTTACTTCAAAATTGCGTCCGATGTATGCTCCATCCTATCTGAAATATTTTTTTCGTCACAGCAACTTTTTATTTTTTTCCAGCGTATGGAATATAGTTTTATCATTTCATCGCCAAAGGAGTGAACGCGCATGAAAAAGGCCCCGCTATTGTTCTGGTGTATCGTTCTCCTGCTGTATTCCGCCTTTCCGGGGTTTGCACTTGCCCAAAGTTCCGGCATTTCCGTTATCGTCGACGGCAGCAGGCTGAAGTTTGCCGTTCCGCCGATCATCGTAAACGTCAGAACGCTCGTGCCGCTGCGGACCATTTTCGAACATTTGGGAGCGAAAGTGGATTGGAACGCCGCCACCCGGACGGTGACCGCCGTCAAAGAGAACGTGCGGATTCAACTGACCATCGGTAAACGCACCGCCTACAAAAACGGCCAAAAGATCGATCTCGATGCGCCCGGTCAAATCGTCAAAAATACGACGATGGTGCCGCTTCGGTTTGTAAGTGAGAGCATGGGCGCCCGAGTGGACTGGGACCGTGCGGCGAGAACCGTCTATATTTTTACAAGCCGTCATATCGCCCTTGATCCGGAAGCGGCAAAGACGTGGACCATCGATGAGCTGACTCACTTGCCTCCGAACTTCACGGCGCTAGGCTGGACCGACGCGAAACAGATTTTGGGACCGCACCGGATTGCAGGCCAATCGAGAGACGATAACACCGCCAGAACGGCGATCGTGATGGCCGGCGTGCAGCAGCCGGAAGTCGTTCAACTGGCCGAAGACGCATCCGCGATGGCTCTTTCCGCTGACGGCAACGCCGTGGCATGGTCGCACAAGGACGGGATCTTTGTGGGAGCGCCCGGAACGATGCCCCGAATGGTTTACGCCAACGCAAAAGACGAATCGCCTGCATCGCAGCTGCTGTTTTCACCCGACGGCAAGCTTCTTTCCGGCTGGAGCTTCGAATGGGATACGATATACAAGGTCATCGATCCGAGTGAAAAAAAATCGCAAACTTTACCGACGCAATTGAACGGGTATTTTCTTAACGAAGCCGCGATGTGGCTCGATTCCGCAAAAATATTGTTCACAACCCGGGCTTCCGTCTCGCTGGACGGCAAGCAGGAATACGGAAGCGGGTACCGCCAGGATCTTGCCGTATTCGATTTGAAACAAGCTACGTACCGCAAAGTGACATCCTTTCCGGACGGGACGTTTCTTTCGCCGGTGGGCTTTCTGGGCGGTAAAGGGCTGCTTGTGGGCGAGCGGAAACAAGGTTCCGCATGGCCCGGGCGTTACTGGCTGTACGACATTAACGACTGGTCGAGAACGGAAGCCGGGCTCCCCGGCGGACAGGCGATCGTAAGCCCTGACGGAAGCAGAGCCGCCGTCATTACCGAATCCAGGCGGCAGGAAGGCAATGAAATCAACACGGTCGTCCTTTGGGACGGAACGACAGGAAAGGCCGAGCCTTTTGCGACCATTGCCGGGGAACGGCTGCGGCTTATCTGGTCGCCCGACGGGTCGCGGCTGCTGGTCAACCGCATCGTCAACGAACCGGTCGATTCAGCAAACGGCGTTTATCAAGCCCGTTCTCTGACGCACATTTTGAATCACGTGAAAAAATGAAGCGAAGCTTTTTCAGCTCATTCCGAGTAACCAATGCGGCGGATTCTCCGCTATGCTGAAATGAATCTTGAATCTCTCCTGATCAACCCCCTTTACTCTGACGTAACGGTAACGTTTACTGTAGAAGAGGGGGTTTTTTGATGAAAATCCATGAAATCGCCAAAAAGCTGAACCTGTCGCCGCGCGCCATCCGCTTCTACGAGGAAAAAGGACTGATATCCCCGCATAAGCATCCGCATAACGGCTACCGCGAATTTACGGAATCGGATGCATGGCGGCTGCAGACGATTATGGCGCTCAGGGAAGTCGGCGTCGCGGTGGAAGACATCAAAAAAGCGCTGGATCCGATCGAGCGGGGAGACAAACACGAAGTGCAGCATTTTCTGGAACTCCAGCGCTCGATTATGTTCTCGCAATGGGTCGAGTTGAAACAGATGATCGAGACGATGGATCGCTTGATCGAGCTGTTGAACCGGGAGCAATCGCTAACACCGGAAAACCTGCATGAACTGGCGGAAAGATCGAAGAGGCTCCGGCAAATCCGCAGCAACTGGCATGACCGGTGGGACTTCGACCAACAAGCGCTCTCGTACGATGAACGGATGACGGGCGTCGGACAACCGTTCCACACGGGACCGGAATATGAGAAAGCGCTCGACAGAACGGTGGAACGGGTATCGCCTGCGGCGGGCGAAATCGGCCTCGATATCGGCACAGGCACGGGAAACCTGGCGGGACGTTTTCTGGACAAAGGAATTCGCATGATTGGCATCGATCAATCGCGGGAAATGTTAAACCGGTGCAGGCGGAAATATCCGCAGATGGAAACGAAGGTCGGCAACTTTCTCGCCGTCCCTTTTTTTGACGGGCATTTCGATTTTATCGTGACCAGCTTTGCGCTGCATCATCTGACCGATGAGCAGAAACCGCTGGCGCTCGCGGAAATGGACCGGGTGTTGAAGCCGCACGGGCGCATCTGCATCACCGATTATATGTTTGAGAACAGCCTGGAGCGGGCGCGGTATATGGAAAGATTGAAAGCGGAAGAAAGATGGGACGCGCTGCGCGCACTGGAAGACGAATATTACGCGGATCGTTCGCAGCTGCTTCAATGGTTGGAAGGGCGCGGATACATCGCCAAATACGAACGGCTCAACGAGCTGCTGCATATCGTCTATGCGGTGCGAATCCGGTAAAATTCAAATTCCTCTTGATCTTCACGCAGGGTGAACGATTACTGTAAGCGTGAAGTGAAATAAAGGAGGAACCTGACCATGAACATCTGGATTCAAAACGCGACGATCGTCACCATGACGGAACAAGCTCCCGAACCGTTCACCGGCGATATTGTCATTGAAGGGGAGGCGATTTCGGCCATCGGAAGCATTCCGCCAAACCTGCAGCGGGCGGAATATGAAATCATCGACGCCACAGGCATGATCGCGATGCCGGGACTGATCAATACGCACAATCATTCGCCGATGGCGTTGCTCAGGGCGTACTGCGACGATTTGAAGCTTACGGATTGGCTGGAGATAAAAATGCTGCCCGCGGAAGCGAACATGACGCCGGATGATATCTATTGGGGGGCGCTGCTCGCCATCGCCGAAATGATCAAATCCGGCACCACCTGCTTTGCCGATATGTACATTCATATGGACAGCATCGCCCGGGCGGCGGCGGAGTCGGGGATACGCGCCTCGTTAAGCCGGGGGCTCATCTTTCTGCAGGACGACGGGGGCGCAAGGTTGAACGAAGCGATACGGCTCATCGAAAACTGGTCGGGAGCCGCCGAAGGAAGAATTACAACGATGCTCGCCCCCCACGCGCCGTACACGTGCCCGCCGGAACCGCTCGCCGGCGTTATTGCGCTGGCCCGCCGCATGAACGTCCCTCTGCATATCCATCTCGCGGAAACGAGAGAAGAAGTCGAGAAAATTCGCCGGAACTATAACAAAACGCCGGCCGAATATTTGCACGATCTCGGCATGTTCGACGGTTCCGTACACGTCCTGCTGGCGCACGCCGTTCATCTGAACGAGCGCGACATCGGTCTGCTTGCGGGAATGAAAGGCGGCGTCGCGCATAACCCGACAAGCAATATGAAGCTTGGCTGCGGGATCGCTCCCGTCCAGACTCTGCTTGAACGCGGCATTACGGTCGGCATCGGCACCGACGGCGCGGGCAGCGCCGCGTCGCTCGATCTGTTCCATGAAATGCGGGCCGCCGCCGGACTGCAAAAAGCAACGCGCTTCGATCCGACTGTCATGGGCGCGGACACGGTGCTGCGGATGGCGACTTGCAACGGTGCGAAACTGCTCGGCATCGATCGGGAGGTCGGGACGCTGGAGCCGGCAAAAAAGCGGACATTATTCTGGTAAATATGAGGCAGCCTCATCTCGTGCCGCACCATAACGTGAAGTCTTTGCTTGTTCATGCGGCCAACGGATCCGACGTCGATACGACAATCGTCAACGGAAGCGTGCTGATGCGAAACCGCAAATTGCTGACCATTGACGAGGACGAGCTTATCGCCGAAGCGTGCCGCCGGGCTGCGGACATTGTGCGCGGTTTGTAAAGGATGCTTTCCATACCTGGAGGAAGGCGATCTCAAAATTTCAGACCGAGCCCGCCGTCCACCGCCAACATTTGGCCCGTGATCTGATCTGCCCAGTCCGAGGCGAGGAACGCCACCGCCGCGGCAATATCGTCACCGGTCTGCATTCTGCCGAGCGGCATGGAGGATGCGCTTCGCTCCAGCTCATCCGCGTCCAGCCCCAGAGCGCGCAAACGGGACAACTCGCCGTCGGATGCGACCCAACCCGGATGGACGCCATTGACCCGGATTTTATATTTGGCAAGAGAATGAGCCAAATTTCGGGTCAACGTAACGATGCCGCTTTTGGATACGGCGTACACCAGCGTGTCGTCATGCCCTCTCGCGGCATGAAGCGATCCGATGTTGACGATCGTTCCGCCGCCCTGCCGGATCATGCCCGGAACGACGGCTTTGCACGCCAGAAAGGCGCCCTTCAAATTGATGCCGATGACGCTGTCCCAGAAAGCTTCGCCGGTTTCCAGCAGCTCCGATCGGGGGAAGATGCCCGCATTGTTTACAAGAATATCGACCGTGCCGAATTCGCGTTCGACCAACGCAACCGTGCGTTCGACGTCGGCGGCGCGCGAGACGTCGCAGCGAATGAACTTCACTTCGCGGCCCGCTTGTCTCCATCGAAGCGCTGCCGCTTCGCCTTCCTCGTCGACGTCGGCGATGACGGTTTTCGCTCCCGATTGTGCGAACCGCTCTGTAATGGAAGCGCCGATTCCTTTGGCCCCGCCGGTGACGAGCACCGTCTTGTGTTCAAAATGGCCGAGAGCGTTCTTCATCGTCTCGTCCTCCCCGGTTAAAATTCGTATTCCCCTTCCGCCGCGGCTCTTTCATAGGCGTCTCTCGGGAATTGGGTCGCCAGCTTCCCGCCGCTGACATCGATCATCGTTCCGGTGATATACCCGGCCAGATCCGAAGACAGGAAACAGACGAGATGGGCGATATCCTTTTTCTCGCCCCACCGTCTGAGGGTCAGGGTGTCCAGCAGCCGCTGCTGCCGCTCCGCCGGTAGATCGGCAAAGTGATTCAGATCGGTCGGAATCATCCCGGGGGCGTAACAGTTCACCGTAATGTTCCACGGCCCCAATTCGCCGGCGAGCACTCTTGTGAACTGATACACTCCCGCCTTGGAAGAGGCATAGGCGGCGCCGCCAATGCTCGGCACAATCGCGGCAAACGAAGCGGCATTGAGGATGCGCCCCGATTTTTGCCGTTTCATGATCGGGATTACATTTTTGCACATGAGAAAAGTCCCTTTCAGATTCACGTCAAAATTCAGATCCCAAACTTCTTCCCGAAGGGATTCGACCGTTCCTCCGTTCGCAACCCCGGCGTTGTTGACCAGAATATCGATACGGCCGTAACTCCGCTCGACTTCGCGGACAATTTCCCGGATGCGGGAATCGTCCCGCACGTCGCAAACGAACTGGCGGCCCTCATACCGTTCCCGCATGAACTCCGCGGACACTTCCCGCAGATCGGCCTCGTTCAGATCGGTGACCGCGACGGCCGCCCCTTCGCGCGCCAACGTCGAAGCGATTTCACGTCCGACGCCCCGCCCTCCCCCGGTAACGATGGCGACTTTGCCGTTCAAATCAATGTGCAACCGAACCTTCTCCCCTCCAGTGGAATTCCGAACCCATTTGCGAAACGCCGGAAAGCTTCCCGTCCAACCTTCAAAACGAACCTTACATTTTTAGAAATCATATACAACGCTAATATAAAGCGTTTTCAAAATTCCGTCAACCGTATGCCGGTTCGCTATCCGCGAAACCGGACATCCGTGACGTCGAAATAAGGAAACTGCCGGCCCGCTATATAGGCAAGCAGCAGCGAAACGGCGAGATAAACCGCATAAAGGGCGTCGTTCCGCGAAAACCCGATTACATAATAATAGGTGCGCCGTTTCACCAGCGAAAACCGTTTCGCCTCCATGGCGACGGCAATCCGCTGGGCGCGGCGGATGCTTTGCGCGAGCAGCGGGATCGCATACCGCTTCACCCGCTGGTAAAAGCCGCGCACTCCGCGATCGTACCGGACGCCGCGCACTTTCAAAGCCAGTCTCAGCGTCTGAAATTCCTCGAACAGGATCGGAATGAGGCGAAGCGCCGCCATGAAGCTGTACGCGTATTTCGGCGGCACCTTCAACTGCTGCATGAGCGAATAGAACAAATGCACCGGACGCGTCGTCAAAGCGAACACAAGCCCGATGACGCCGAAATAAACCGCTCGAAGTCCGAGATGAAGTCCGCGGAAAAAACTTTCCTCGGACACACGGATAAGCCCCAGCGGACCCATGTCGTCTCTCCTTCGCCGAACATGGCCATCGTTGCCGCGGTGGAGACAAAGACGAGCAAAAACGGCGAACAAAAGAGCAGCACCCGTTTCCACGGGTGTCCGGTAAAGCAGAGCAAGAGCGCCATCGCGCAAGTCGCGTTCAACATATAGTTCAGATTATGGACAAACAGCATGACGACGAGCAAAATCGTGGCGGTAAGCAGCTTGAACGCGGGATTAATCCGGTGCAGCCACGTTTCCTTGTAAGTTAAGTCCAGGAGCATGCCGCTTCCTCCTTCCGGCCGGAATCCCCGTTTGATCACTCAAAGGCGGAAACTTACTGATCCGGCGGCCAATCGCGGACCAGCTTGCCCCCGCTTATCTCCCAAACCCGTGTGGCGAAATGTTTGACGATCTGCAGATCGTGCGTGACCATCATAATCGTTGTGCCGCGGCGGCGCCACTGTTCGATTTTTTCCAGCATCGCAAACGTGTTTTTTGCGTCCTGTCCGAACGTGGGCTCGTCAAGCAGCAGCACGTCGCGTTCTATTACGACGGCCGACGCCACGCTCAACCGCCGCTTTTGCCCCATGGACAGCTGGTACGGATGATGGTTTCTCTTATGCTCCAGCTCGAAAAACGACAGCAGTTCGTTTACTTTTTCGTCCGCTTCTTTTCGGTCCCGCTTCTCCAGTCTGAGCGTGTAGGCCATTTCGTCGTAAACCGAATTCGTGACGAATTGGAACTCCGGATTTTGGAACACAAGAGCAAGCTGCTGCGGCAAACGTTTGGCTCCGGCAGCGGGAATCCCTTTGATGCGGTAATCCCCGCTCGTCTGAATCAACTGCATGAGTGCAAGCAGCAGCGTCGTTTTTCCGGCCCCGTTCTCCCCGACGACGGCAATCCATTCCCCAGCGAAAACTTCGGCGCGCGGCACGTTGATTTTCGGCTGTTTTCCCCGGCAGCCCTGAAAATGCTCCATAAATATCAGCGGCACGCCTTCACGGCCGCCCTCCCGCGCATCTGAGCGCGCATCAGCGCGTTCATGCGGTTGGCCGCCACCATGTGGCAAGCCACGCTCTTGGCGCAGCTGCCGGTACGCGGGGCTTGAGGCATAATCGTCCCAAACTCCGGGATACCAGATGCCGTATTCGATCAACTGCTGCTTGCAGCTGCGGAAAACGGCCTGCGGACTGCCGTCGGCAATGATGCCGCCCGCATCGTCGAACAGTACGACGCGATCGACGAAGTCCGCGATATGATCGATTTTATGTTCCACAATAATGAGCGTCTTGCCGCTTCCCGCCGTCTTGATCGTCCGCCATATCTGTTCCGTTCCTTCCGGATCGAGCAGCGCAGTAGGCTCGTCGAGAAACAGCACATCCGGTTCGAGCGCCAGGACGGACGCGATGGCCAGACGCTGCTTCATCCCTTGCGACAGCGATTGAATTTTCATATGCATATCGTTGAAATGAAGGCCGACCATGTTCAAGTATTTCTCGATAAGCGGAGCCATCCGCCGACGCGGCACCTGCAAATTTTCCAGCACAAAGGCGATCTCCTCGTCGACGAACGGCATGCAAAACTGCGTGTCCGGGTCCTGGAACACGTAACCCCACGATGGCGGGATGTCGATACGCTCATATTGGAGCGGCACTTCCACCGAATCGGGAATGATCCCGGTCAGCACCTGCAGCAGCGTCGATTTTCCGCAGCCGCTCGGACCGAGAAACAATACTTTTTCTCCTTTATGAACGGAGACGGACAAATCGCGGAACAAAAGCGATTCGTCCCCGGGAAACTTCAGGCGCAGTTTTTTTACGGAGGCCGCAATGTTCATTCCAGCACCTTCTTTGTGTCTCGATTGCTGTCCGTTACTTTAATGAAGAATAGTCTTCCTTGGAAACCGGACGGACCAAAGCGGTCACGCCGGTCGCTTCCAGCGCCTTGACCAGGTAATAGGCGAACACGCCCGCAATAAGCACGGAACCGATGAGCCGCATGACGATCAGCATCGTTAAATTCCACCAGGCCAAAGACTCGATATACCCGTAGTACAGATCAAAATAGAGCGATGCGGCGGCAGAGCCGACAGCCGCGAGCGACGCCACGCCCAAAGAAAAACGGTTGTAGCGGAAAACGGCAAACACCAGCTCCGCAAGCATGCCTTGCGCCAGGCCGTAGACCAGGGTGGACAATCCCCATTGTCCGCCGAAAATAAACTCGCCGTGCGCGGCCGCAAGTTCCGCAAGCAGCGCCACACCGGGCTTGCGGATAATCAGGTAAGCTGCCGTGGCCGCTATAAACCACATGCCGTAAATCAACTGTTCCAGATGAAGTCCGAGCGTCGACACGATACTGTACACCGGCCCCCAAACTTTGTAAATGACGGCAAACACAAGAGAAATGATGATCGTAACCAAAATGTCCGCCAGCTTCAAACCTTTTCTTTTTCCCATAACCTTAACCCCTTTCTAAAATTCGGCAACAAAAAAACCACTCCGCAGGGAGTGGTTGAACGCATACCATACCATCGCATACAATAACGCAGCATGTCCGCTCCACTTCCCTACGCTGGTATTACCCAGATCAGGTTCAAAGGGTTTAGGATCCGTCGATCCAGTCTCAGCCTCCGGAAGGCTCCCCTAGTGCCATACCCCATTATAACAACAGGACTCGTTTGGTTGTCAATGAATACTTTAGAGCCCCGTCCCGACGGCTTTTCCGCATCAACCTTATGGCAATCGCCCGCAATCTGTGTTACTATATTCGTATTGTTTGAACAAGGGCCGCCCTGAAGCATTTGCGCCAGAACGCATTTTTGCACCGACGCTTTTTCCAGCCCGATAAATTGCTTTGGGAGAGTACATATGGATGAACTGACACAATTGAAGATCGATCTGCTTAAAGTTACGACCGAACTCGTATCCCCGTGCAAATACTGCACGATGGTTTCCTCGAATCCGGAATATAAGACGCCCATTTATTGCACGAAATTTACGGGAGCGATTCATCCCATTTGCGTCAATGTGGCGACCTGCCTGTCCTGCGGCGAATACAAAAACCCGGGCGAAAACCCGCAAGAACAGGTTTCCTGAAACAGCCGAATCGGCTGTTTTTTATAAAAGCAACAAAGGAACAGGAGACGTTCTGACATGATGAATTCATTGCTCCGTTTGCTGGTCGAGCTGTCCTCAAGAAAAACGATATCTCGCCTGGCCGGAAGTTTTGCCAAATCCGGTTTCAGCCGCATGCTTATACCGAAGTTCGCCAAAGTATACGGTATCCGGATTGAGGATGCGGAGAAACCTGTCGATGAATACGAGTCGCTCAACGACTTCTTCACCCGCCGCCTGAAACCCGGGCTGCGTCCGGTCGATCAAAACGAAAACGCCTTGGTGAGTCCGGTCGACGCCGTCATCACCGGGATGGGTACGGTTCGCGACGGTCTAATCGTCAATGTGAAAGGCCAGGATTACACGATTGAAGCCTTGTTGAATCAATCGCCCCGGACATTGAATTATACCGACGGGTTTTATTTTGTCCTGTACCTGAGCCCTTCCGACTATCACCGCATCCATGCGCCGGTTACCGGAAAAATCATCGAAACGGAGCACGTTCACGGCAAAGTGTATCCGGTGAACCGGTTCGGACTGCGGCATATGCGCGGGGTGTTAAGCCGGAACGAGCGGCTTATTACTTATATCCAGCACGATAAAGGCGAAGTGGCGGTCGTCAAAGTGGGGGCGATGAATGTGAGCAGCATCCGCTATGTGGAGCCCGTTCCCGGACGAATCGCCCGCGGCGGGGAACTGGCCTATTTTGAATTCGGTTCGACGGTTGTTCTGCTGACCGAGAACGGAACCTTTGACTGCCGGGACGATCTGCGCATCGGCAGCGCCGTAAAAATGGGAGAAGCGCTGGGGCTTCTTAAACCAAGAGATTGAAAAAAAGGAGAGGAAACAGATGCAAGCTGTAGCCGATTCCCGTGCGAGAACGAATCCGTCGACCGGCGTGGAAAAAACGTTATACCGCATATTGTTTGCCATCAGCCTGGTGCATTTATTGAACGACTCGATTCAGTCCGTCATTCCGGCGATCTTTCCCATCTTGAAAGATTCGATGCATCTTTCCTACACGCAGCTCGGTTTTATCGCCTTTACCAACAATGCAATCGCTTCCCTAATGCAGCCTGTCGTCGGTTTGTATTCGGATAAAAAACCGTCTCCTTACCTGCTGCCGCTCGGCATGTTTGCGACATTTGTCGGCATGCTCGGTTTGGCCTTTTCCCCCAATTACTTGTTCGTGCTCATCTCGGTCATATTGGTCGGCGTCGGTTCCGCCGTCTTCCACCCGGAAGGATCCCGGGTCGCCTATTTGGCGGCAGGCCCCCGCAGAGGGTTGGCCCAGTCCATTTTCCAAGTCGGAGGCAATTCCGGGCAGTCGCTCGCGCCGATTATGACCGCGCTCATTTTCGCGCCGCTCGGGCAGTTCGGGGCGATATGGTTTACCGTCGTCGCGGCCGCCGCGATCGTCGTGCTCATGTATATCGCCTCCTGGTACAAACAAGCATTGGCCGTTCGCGCCCGCCCGGAGAAGCCGAAACGGGAACTGTCGCCGGAAGGGACACGCCGGAACCATAAGAGGATCGGCATCGCCATGGCGCTGCTCGTCGGATTTGTCTTTGCCCGTTCATGGTATCATGCCGGCATTTCAAGCTTTTATCCGTTTTATTTGATGGAAGAGTACGGCGTTTCTTTCGAAGCGGCGCAAATTTATATTTTCCTGTTCCTTGCCGCCGGCGCGGCGGGAACGTTCTTCGGGGGACCGCTCGCCGATCGTTTCGGGAAGCGCAACATTTTGGCGTTATCGATGGTCGGCTCGGCCCCGCTCGCGCTGCTGCAGCCCCATGTCAACCTGTTCTGGGCGTACGTCATTTGCCTCGTCAACGGATTTATCATCCTGTCCAGTTTCTCCGTCTCGGTCGTTTACGCCCAGGAGCTGATGCCGGGAAAGGTCGGAACGGTATCGGGCCTCATTATCGGCCTCGCTTTCGGAATGGGGGCTATCGGTTCCGCGGCGCTCGGAGGGCTCGCGGACGTGTACGGGTTAAAGTTCGTCATGCTCTTCTGCGGGATGCTCCCGCTCATCGGATTGTTTACGTTCTTCTTGCCGTCCGACCGCAAGCTGAGAGAATGGAACGACGCCTCCGGCGGCGAATAAGGCGGCGGGGAAATCGGCTTATCGTATCTCCGACGGATTTTTTCCGGTATACTGCTTGAACTGGCGGCTGAAAAAGAAAATGTCTCTGTATCCGAGCGCGTCGGCCACCTCCGTTACGCTCATCCCCGCATAATGCAAAAGATGTTCGGCCCGTTCGATGCGCGTTGCGATAATGTAGGTCTGCACCGGCTGGCCGATAATTTCCTTGAATTTTGCGGAAAAATAACGGGGAGACAAGCCGGCGCGTCCGGCCAAGTCTTCGATCCGGTGGGACATCCCGGGATGCTGTTTAATGTAATTGGCCACCTCGTGAATCACTTCGAGCAGTTGATTGCTGTATTTGCTTTTCACTTTGTCTTCTTCCTGCCGCTCCGCCCGCAGCAAATGAATCATAAGCTGTTTCAAAATCAATTTCGCCTCCTGCTCGTAACCGTACGTTTCCACCAGGAACAGCCTCACGTAACGGGTGAGCAGCGCTTCGAAATCGAGCGTCTCTTTCAAAACGCGGTATGGGGCGGGAATCTGTTTCGGTTCCTCGTCGAGCGAAAAATGAATGTATGTCAAAACGAGCGGTTTTTGCGGATTGTGCGTCGCGCTTGTGTAATCGCCGGGACGGAACAAAAAACAGCTTCCTTTTCCGACGGTGTAAGGCTGATCGTTTAATACAACCTCTCCTTCTCCGTTCCATACGTAGAACAAATCGAAATTCGGCATCGGGTGCTCTCTTTTCGACCATTTCCAGGACGGTTCGCAGACGATTTTGGCAAACGCCGGCTTCAATTGAAATGCGTCCGGAGACAGGTGCAGCATCATCGTTCCTCCTTCACCATTGAAAAAAATGAAAACAAACAACAATGAGACCGCCCGTATTTCCTTTATTTTATAACAATGTTCGCCGGATGAACAAGAAAGAAAATGCAAATCCGGGCGCAAACGGACAAGCCGCGCCACCCGTGCGCCGAAGCTCACGAATCACGCGGCTGCCATACCTTCGCCTCATGCGGAATGCTCTCCGCCTGAAGGTTAATTTTCCAATATTCTTACGATGAAAAGATTGCTTTTTTTTCGCAAATCGACGACATTCAAATCCGTCAATTCCGTTTTGATCTCATCGAACAGCAATTCGATAATCGGCCGGGCGATCAGATTGCCGTCAATTTCTTTGACGATGCCGATACTTCCGTCGTTCAATTCGACAAGGTCGCCGATTTCGTATAGGGACACGACTTTGAAAAAGTGGGCGACGATTTCGGGATCGAGCAAATGTCCGCCCGCGCCGTATATATACTCCACCGCTTCGTGAGGCAAATATTTTTTGCGGTAGGAGCGGTCGTTGATGAGCGATGCGTAGATGTCACCGACGGAAACGATACGCGAAAACAGGTGAATGCTGTCGTTTTTAATCATTTTCGGGTAACCGCTTCCGTTATACCGTTCATGATGCTGCAGCGCGACAATCCCGACTTCTTCGTCGAATTCCTTTGATAAAATGGCGTATCCGATCGAAGTATGCTCCTTCATTCTTTCAAATTCTTCTTTCGTCAAGTTTCCTTCCTTCAAAAGCAGGCGCTTGTCGATATACCATTTTCCGATATCGTAAAGCAGTGCGGCGGTTCCGATTTTTTTCAGATGGGACAGTTCCATTTTCATATGTATCGCTATGGCCAACGAAAGCACCGCGACACGCAAACTGTGATAAAAGCTGGAGTCGCCGATCGTCCGCATTTTGAACAAATAGCCGACCACCTTGTCGTCCTGCACGATATGGTGAATCATTTTCTCGATTTGTTCGCGGATGCCGTGCGAAGTCGTATCGTCTTGTCTGACCAGCTTGCGGATCATTCTCGGCAAATGGGCCGAAATTTCGTCCAGAACAAACCGGTTGTATACGTCATTTTTGCTTGACAAATGGCGGGGCGGTTCTTGGCGTTTGGCGGAAAACGATGCATTCCCGGTAAATTTGCCGTCGGCGATTTCCACCTTGCCCACTCGAAACTGCTTTAAAAAATAGATTTGATTTCGGGTCAGCACCGTCCCCCGTCGCATCAGAAGCTTGCCGTTGGCGCTGTAAACGTCAGCCGATACGCACATTCCCGGCAACAATTCGGAAACAGAAAATTTGGCCATCGTCATTCCTCGCTTATTGAAATTGGAAGCAGAAGCATCGTGGGAGCTTGTCTTTCCAAAAATCCGCTAAAAATTTACAATATACCAAATTTATTATATGATTTCAACCTGCCCTTTTCAACCGTGTTGTTGTTCTGTGATATTGTCAGGGTGTAACTGTTCCGAGAAAATGTCAGTATGAGCAAGGAGAAGATCACCTTGACGAAGGAAGAACTGAACCGCG
>JAWLCZ010000094.1:0-15862 GCA_041686835.1 Paenibacillaceae bacterium
CGTCGACTATAGTTACCTTCGAGATTTGGGGAGGTGTCTCCTTTTTCATGTGTTAAAAATCCAGTCGTATCAAGGGGTGCAATATATGAAATTGACTCTAGTATATAACCGTTTATATAGCCCTTGATTAGAAAGTAATTCATCGTGGGTCCCCTTCCTCTATCAACCGTCCATTCTCCACAACACAAAAACGGCCATGTGTTTCGCAACTGTTTTTAAATACCATCGATGGTAACAAAGGCTATCGCAACTGCAAAAGTACATTTAATTTTCGGAGAAGCCTTGTACTGCTAGCTCGTCACAAAGTATAAGGAAAATTTTTCCCAAACCATTTTTTTTTTCCTACAGCGGAATAACCATGCAACGAAGGTTTTTGACCTCTGTTTGTCCAAGTAATGGAGTACCATTTCTTAGATGAACAGGGGTTTCCTTATGCGTCCGAAAAATCGAATCGTTCCTGAAAAAACCATATACTTTCGTCCCGAAATGTCAAACTGTCCACATTGTGAGTCAAAACTTGTTCGAGCGCACGCAGCATGGAAAAAGAAAATTTCGACGTTACAAGGGGTTATTTTCGCATGGAGTATGGCCTACCGCTGTTCAAACCAGCAATGCCCTCATCCCGGTGCGCTTTACAGGTCTGCGGAAGCAGAAAAACTCTGTATGAAATTTACGACCTACGGATTCGATGTTCTCTGCCTTGTAGGCGAACTGCGATTTAAGCAACACATGACCCGTCAAGAAATTGCAGACGAACTGAATCGTCGCGGCGTAAAGACGACCGACCGCAACGCTCAAATGCTTTACGAGCGGTATCTCACTCTTCTAGGCGCTAGTATCGATCAACACGTCAGAGAAGTGCTGAAAGACGTTTCAGAGCAAAACGGCGGTGCTGCTTTCCATGGATGGCGTCCAACCGGAGAAAGGAAACGAGACACTGTATGTGATACGCGAAGTGTTCAGCGGCACAGTTCTGGTCGCCAAAAACTTGAAAAGCGGATCGTCCGAAGAACTTCAGAATCTCATTCGCCCCATTGTTGAACTGGGCTATCCCATTATTGGAATCGTCAGCGATGGCCAACAGTCGATTCGTCTTGCCTTTGAAAAGTTGTTGCCTGATGTACCCTACCAATACTGCCAGTATCATTACCTCAAAGACATCTCTAAACTGGTGGTGGACCTGGATCGAAAACTCAAGACCGAGATCAAGAAAAACCTCCGCGGCATCCGAGAGATCGAGCGCAAGGTGGAAGACAACCCATCGGAAGAGAGCGAAGTGGCCAGAGGTTACATCGCAGCTGTTAGATCCTTGCTGTTAGAAGACGGTAACCCGCCGCTCGATCTGCCTGGTATGCGAATTTACCAAAATGCTAAAGCCATTCAGGCATCACTCGAACAATGCCTGAGAAAAAAAGGGGCCTTCGATTCTCAGATCCATCGTCAGAATATTTAGCAAATTAGAA
Source organism: Paenibacillaceae bacterium (assembly GCA_041686835.1). Classification (GTDB taxonomy): domain Bacteria; phylum Bacillota; class Bacilli; order Paenibacillales; family JAWLCZ01; genus JAWLCZ01. The sequence continues at coordinate 1,464 of JAWLCZ010000094.1, forward strand.
TTGTTTGATTCTCAGTATCAAGAAGTATGCCGGTGGATGGAGCCTATTCACCGAATCGTCACAGCCCTAGAGCCGTCTGAACATAAAACGAGTCACACGGTACGTGAGGAAATAACTCAAATCCTCGTATGGCTACGAAGCACTTATGATCGGGACTCGGACTTCCCCATGGTAAAGAACATCGAGAACTACACAAAAGGCTTTTGGAAAGGTTTATTCTCCTGCTATGACCATTCGCATTTGCCTCGAACAAACAATGACCATGAACGTTTTTTTCGACAAACGAAGACGCGTCATCGTCGGATGACAGGTCGCCGTAGTTGGAATGAATACATACTTCGAAATGGCGAATACGTTGTGCTTGTCGACGATGCATTGAAACAGAAAGATTTGTCTGGCAGACTAAGTCATGTTTCTTTTGAGAATTACAAACAACAAAGACAGCATTGGAATAACCGATTGAACGAAAGTGTACTTCGCAGAAGGTTTAGAAAAAATCCACTAGTATACCTTCAAGAACTTGAAAACAAACATAGTGCGCTGGTTATTCCGTTGTAGTTTTTTTTTTTTTGAAAGCGCTTTGTTAACAAATGTCTGTAGACAATCGTGAGCCGAATCCATTACGATAGCAAGGGTGAGTTCATCTTCGGAGAATTACTTAGAGGGAGCTGCAAAATCGAGCATGAGGTGGAATCTTTCCCCTGAAGTGAAACGCAATTTTCGTATCGACAGCGCGAGCGCCGCGCTTGTCGGCCTGTTTTCCGGTATGGTGTACCCGTTTCTCGCCGTCATCGCCGTACGTTTCGGCGGAGGATCGCTCGAAACCGGGATCATCGCCGCCGCGCCGTTTATCGGCAATATTTTGGCTGTGTTATGGGGACGGTGGTCGGAAGGTCGGCCCAAAATCCCGATTATTTTTTATACGCTCGGGACGGCCCGGCTGCTGATTCTGCTGCTTGCTTTCGTCTCTTCCTCATGGGAGGTCGTCGCCGTCGCGCTGCTTCATTTTGTCGTGGCGAGCATGGCGACCCCCGCTTACGTCAGTCTGATGGGGAAAATATATCCGGCCCATATACGCGCTTCGCTCATGGCATACGTGCGCGTGCTGCTCGGCATCCTGATGGTTGCCGGGACATACGCGGCGGGCCAATTGTACGATCGCGGCATGTATTGGGGATTCGCCATTGCCGCGATGTTCGGTTTCGTCAGTACGGTTCTGTTCCGCGGCGTTTCCGAACCGGCGGACCAGCCGTCCGCCGTCCAGCGGGTGGTGAACGTGACGTGGTCTGACATGGTTTCCGTCATCCGGGGCGACAGGCGGTTTCGCTGGTATTTATACGGATTTTTTATATTCGAGTTCGCTTTTCTGCTGCCGTCGGCGGTTTATCCGATTTATCAGGTGAAGACGCTCGGCCTTACTTATGAAGAAATAGGCTGGATCAGCATCATATGGTCGGTTGCCTGGTTTTTGTCCTATCCGGTATGGGGGCGGATTATCGACAGAACGACTCCGCTCGTCGCGATGATCGGCTCCATTGTGTTCAACAGCGCGGTTCCATTCATTTATGTGCTGGAGCCGAACTTTTGGCTGTGCGCCGTTGCCGGCGTTTTCGGCGCTTTCGCCGCTTCAGCCGTCGATCTGGCCTGGATTAACCAAGTAAACCGGATGGCGGGGGAGCGGTCGTCGACGTACAGTGGCATCCATCTGACTCTGGTTGGCTTGCGCGGGCTGGTTACCCCGCTTGTCGGTGTCGGCTTGTACCAGCTATGGGGTTCGGGCGGACTGTTCCTTTGCGCGTCCGTTCTTATCCTTCTCGCCATTGTTCCGTTCGCCAAGCTGTGGGTTATGGAGAAACCGGCGAATAGACCGCGGTTGCGCAAACCGCGAATCAAACAGGCGCCCCGTTCCGTTTAGGAAAGACGGTGGATTTTCCGGAACACGTTCGGCGTTACGCCTTCCTGCTGCTTGAAAATTTTGATGAAATAGCTTGGATGCTCGTAACCTACCCGATCCGCGATTTCCTTGATTTCCATATCGAGCTCCTGCAGCAGCAGTTCTTTCGCCTTCCGCAGCCGCAGCCTCGTCACGTATTCGAAAGGGCGCATGCCGAGCGTTTGTTGAAACAGGCGGCAGCAATATTGGGGGGAGACGGCAATTTGCCCGGCCAGATGCTTTAACGTCAGCGGTTGCCTGTAGTTGGTTTCGATGTAGCTCAGCACCGGCGACAGCTGATCGAAATGCTGCTGCTTGGAGCGGATTTCCGCACCGGAAGCGTATTTGCACAAATCAAGAATGAGCTGGTAGACGACGGCCGAGCATTCGAAGCTGCGCATCGGGTCGCTCGACTGGAGGATCGTTGCCGCTTCGTGGATTTTTTTCAGCGTCAGGTCCGGGTTGGAAACGTACAGCACCTGCGAGCGGGTAAAGCCCATATTCGCCAGCATTTCTTTGGCATGGCTGCCGTTGAACGCCACCCAGCGTACTTCCCACGGTTCGGTCACCGGATAATAGTGGTGGGGGGTTTGCGGATACAGCAGCATGCCCTGCCCCCGGGATACCGTCTGGCTTGTGCCGTGCACGGTGAGCGCACCTTGGCCGTTAACGCATTGAATCCATTGGAAATGAGGAAACCCGTTCTCGCGAACAACCGGTTCCTGATGGCTCCAACCGCCGGCATTCGTTACGTAAAACGGAAGTGTCATATCGATGTCGGTCAGCAGCGTAAATATGCTCATATCCATACGTTCGACTCCCTCGCCTTTGTAAGGTGCGCGTTCCGCCGTTCAATGGGTAAGTATAATATATAGTAGCAGGAAAACCGCTGCGTGAACAGGTGTTCAGAGCAACCGAATTCAATTCAAGACATGGATGAGGGGAGGATACGGCGTGGCACGGAACATAGCGGACAGGCCCGTCAGGAAACGGCCATGACGGGGAAACGGGCTGTTTGGATTACGATTGAAAGCGCCGTCCCCGGGGAGAAGAATGTGCAGACCGTGCGGGGAGAACTGTACCGGTTGGGGAAACAGACGGTTGTGCGCTATACGGAGCCGGATGCATCCCTCGGCCGAACGATGACGACGGTAAAGCTGGCCGCCGATGCGATCCGAATCATCCGGCACGGAGATGTCCGCTCGGAACAAACGTTTTTGCCGCAACAGCGGTGCAGGGGATTTTATGAAACTTCACAGGGGCGGCTGGATTTGGAAACGGAAACCCGTACGTTGCATGTCCAATTTGCGGATGGGAGCGGCTTGGCCGTTTGGGACTATGATTTGACGATCGGCGGACAGCATGCCGGCAAGTTTCGGCTTCGGATGTCCGTACGGGAGGCGGAGTTTTGACCGGCATCCCGCGCCCGGCAAACGATCACCGGCCTCCGCTCAATACTTGGACAGCATATTCAGCATCCTTACCGCGTCGACTTCTCCGGTTTCGGATGTTTTTCCGGCGCCGCCGAGCGGCAGCGCCGACTTTTTGAGAATGTGCTTGATTTCCGACGGACTGAGTCCCGGCCGTACGGACAGCATTAAAGCAATGAGCCCGGATACGTGGGAAGTGGCCATCGATGTGCCGCTGAGTTCGTTATATTTGCCGCCCACCCAGGTCGAGTAAATTTTATCGCCCGGCGCATAAACGTCGATATACTTTCCTTTATTGCTGAAAGGGGCGACTTTGCCGTTTGCCGTCGTCGCTCCGACGGAGATCGTCTGCGGGTAGCGGGCCGGAAAATCGACCGAAGCCCGCTTGCCGTCGTTGCCTGACGATGCGACGATGACGATTCCGGCGCGGCAAGCGTTCCGCACCGCTTCCAGAAGCGATTGGCTGCGCTTCTGCATGCCGTAGCTCATATTGATAATGTTCAGCCGGTTTCGGACGCACCAGTCGATGCCCAGAATAATGTCCGAAATATACGCCGTGCCGTTATGGTCAAACGCTTTTACCGGATAAATGGAAGCGCTTGGGGCGACGCCGACGATGCCGTTCCGGGTATTTGAAGCCGCAATCGTTCCCGCGATATGCGTGCCGTGTCCGTTATCGTCGAAAGGGGCGGCGCTTCGATTCAGCAGATTGATGCCGTAGGCAAGCGATGAGCGCAGATCGGGGTGCAAAAAATCGACACCGGTATCGATGACGCCGATCTTTACCCTGCTGCCCGTCGATCGGTTCCAAACTTGCGGAGCCCTGATTTGGCGGACCCCCCATGGAATCGTGTGTTTGGGCGGGGCCGGTTTCCGCTCCAACGTAGGGGAGGACAAGTAGTGAGGCCTGGCATGCATCCGGACCAGCGCGTCTTCTTCGATAAGCATGGCGCTTTCCGTTTGTTTGAATTTGGCGAATGAACCGAGCGGGCAAGAGATGGCGTTGATGATCTTAAGCGGCCGTACGGAGCGCAGGTTCGGGAGAACGGGCAGGAGAACGGTGAGCCGATTGACGCATTGCTGGTATTCTTTTCGATTCGCGAACCGAAGGATACGCCGTTTTTCTGTTTGTTCCTGAAGTCCTATCTCATCATTCAGCATATGCAAGAAATGCGAATAGTCCATCGGAATACCTCCAATGCTCGGCAAGTTTTGAAGTATTGTATGTGATCATCGCTTAGCGGGACTGAGTGAGTGCCTTTTTTTCGGCAATTGGGCCGTCATCTGTGTCACCGTGAAGCGGGGGGCATACGATGGATAGGAGAACCGTACCAATGGACCCGTATGTTAAGCGGGTTGCCGAAGCGGGATCGGTAAGCCGAATGGATACAGTCAAATTGCGGGCGCGGACATGGGCGCATGGCGGAACTTCCCGAAGGGAAGATACGCCGGACGCGTCAGCCGCCGCTTTTTTTGTTGTCTGCGAAAAAACCCGCACAGTTGCATTTTTGCGAAAAATAGGTTTTACTTAATGAAGATAATGGATAGTTTAGAAAATGAACCGTGAGTTCTAAGCGAAGGGAAGTGTCGAGGATGAGCAGCCAATACGTGCTAAAAATCGAACCGGAGCAGGCCAAGGAGATGCCGATGGTCGATCTCGCTTTTGCCGTGCTGAAGGCGGCGAATACTCCTTTTTACTATCGCGATTTAATGCAGGAAATCGCCAGGATCAAAGGCATGTCCGATGAAGAGGTGATGCAGGTCATCGCTCAATTGTATACCGAAATTAACATTGACGGACGGTTTGCTTGCGTCGGCAACAACCTTTGGGGATTGAAAAGATGGTATCCGGTGGAAAAAACGGATGACGCGATGGGCAATGCTCAGTACCCGCGCATTATTAACGACGATGACGACGATTTGGACGAAGAAGACTTTTTCGCGGAAGAAGAGGACGATTCGTTTGCAGCGGATGACGAGGATTACGACGCTTATGACGACGATCAGGACGAATTTTACGCCGATGAGGATGAAGTGGACGCTCCCGACATCGTCGACGATGACGTTATAGACGAAGAAGCCGAAGAATTGGAGGACGCTTTCGAAGAAACGGACGAAGAAGAGCCGGAAGATGATGATTTTGTCGAAGAAGCCGACGACGAAGACAAATGAGAACGATTTGCCGGAGCCTTAAAAAGGCCGGAAACCGGCAGTTCGGCCGATCGGCGGAAACGTCGGTTCGCCGCGCTTGACAGGCATCCCCCGGACAGAGTAAACTATTGCATGGGCTAGAGATCAGCAATAAATTAACGATTCGTTTACAAAAGTGCCCCGTTCAGCGGGAGTCACTTTTTATTTTTTTGGCATCGTTTAACACGTCATAACCGTTTCGCGGACGGTTTTCGTTAACATAATAGGGGGTATTGCAAAGTGGCTAAATACATTTTCGTGACGGGCGGCGTCGTATCTTCCCTGGGAAAAGGCATAACCGCCGCGTCGTTGGGCAGATTGTTGAAAAACAGAGGATTGAAGGTCACGATTCAAAAATTCGATCCGTATATTAATGTGGATCCGGGAACGATGAGCCCCTACCAGCACGGGGAAGTTTTCGTGACGGACGACGGGGCGGAAACGGATCTGGATTTGGGGCATTACGAACGGTTTATCGATATCAACCTGTCCAAAAACAGCAATGTGACGACAGGCAAAGTGTACTCGTCCGTTATTATGAAGGAAAGGCGCGGCGAATATCTCGGCGGGACCGTGCAGGTCATTCCCCATATTACGAATGAGATTAAAGACCGTGTATTCCGGGCGGCCAAAGAAACGCAATCGGACGTCGTCATAACGGAAATCGGCGGCACGGTGGGCGACATCGAAAGCTTGCCGTTTCTGGAAGCGATCCGGCAAATCCGAAGCGACATCGGCCGGGACAACGTCATGTATATACACGTCACTTTGATCCCGTATTTGAAAGCGTCGGGGGAAGTGAAGACGAAGCCGACGCAGCACAGCGTCAAGGAACTGCGCAGCATCGGCATCCAGCCTCACGTCATCGTATGCCGCACCGAGCATCCGCTGGCGGATGAAATGAAGAGGAAAATCGCCTTGTTCTGCGATATCGATTACGAAGCGGTCATCGAAGCGAGAGACGCCGACACGCTGTACGAAGTGCCGCTGATGCTTCGCGATCAAGGGCTGGACGACATTGTGGTCAAGCATTTGAAGCTGGCTGCGAATGAACCGGACATGACCGAGTGGGAAAACATGCTGCAGCGCATCAAGCAGTTGAAGTATACGACGGAAATCGCCATCGTCGGCAAATACGTCGCCCTCCACGATGCGTATTTGAGCATTGTCGAAGCGCTCGGCCATGCGGGGATCGACTGCAATACGGAAGTGAACATCCGCTGGGTGAATGCCGAAGAAGTGAACGACAGCAACGTCCATGAATTGCTTAAGGGCGTGCAGGGCATCCTTGTTCCCGGCGGATTCGGCGATCGCGGCATCGAAGGGAAAATAACGGCGATTCGCTATGCGCGGGAAAACCGCATTCCGTTTTTCGGCATATGCCTCGGCATGCAGGTGGCGGTCGTGGAGTTCGCCCGCTCCGTCGCGAAGCTGGAAGGCGCGAACAGCTCGGAAATCAACCCGACGACGCCGTATCCCGTTATCGACCTGCTCCCCGAGCAAAAAGAGATCGAGGATCTCGGCGGAACGATGCGTTTGGGCCTGTATCCGTGCAAGCTTATGCCGGGCTCTCTGGCGATGAGGTCATACGGGGACGAGCTCGTCTACGAAAGACACCGCCACCGGTACGAGTTCAACAATGAGTTCCGCGACATTATTGAATCGGCCGGATTGAGGATATCCGGAACATCGCCGGACGGAAGGCTCGTGGAAATTATTGAACTGCCGGATCATCCTTGGTTCCTCGCCGTGCAGTTCCATCCCGAGTTCACTTCAAGGCCGAACCGGCCGCAGCCGCTGTTTAGGGAATTCGTAAAGGCCGCGTTTCAGCAAGGCCGTTAATCGTTAATCGTCGAATGAAAAAAGGATTGTACGGAAGGAGTATTCCGGGCGCAATCCTTTTTTCGTTTCCATTTGCTTATTCGCGTGCGGCTCTTCACTCGAATTCCAACTATTTTTGTAAAACTCTTAATTTTTTGATATTCATGGAAGGAATTATAGGACCGATGGCGAATTGTTAATCATGATATTCATGTGTACGTCCGTGAATACCGCTTGCAGCGAGCGGATACGTTTACTTTGAGGGAGGAGTTGCTTTGGATAAGAAGAAAGTGTTGATTGTCGACGATCAGAACGGTATCCGCGTCTTGCTGGTGGAAGTGTTCAGCAACGAAGGATACCAAACGTTCCAGGCATCGAACGGCAGGCTGGCTCTGGACATCGTGAGAGCGGAATCGCCGGACCTGGTTCTTCTCGATATGAAAATTCCGGGAATGGACGGACTGGAAATCTTGAAGCATATCAAGGAGATCAACTCGGAAATCAAAGTCATTATGATGACCGCTTACGGCGAATTGGACATGATTAAGGAAGCGACCGATTTGGGCGCGCTGATGCACTTCACCAAACCTTTCGACATAGACGAACTGCGCACGGCCGTCAACAGACAAATGGGAAACGAGCCTTCATCGAAACTGGCGGTTGGTTCTTGAGTCGATGCAAATCCTCGGGAGAGGATTTTTTATTTGGCCCGGAAAACCGGTGCACGGAGCCCGCGGGCGCGGGGCTTGGTTACATTTTAGCTTTTAGTATGCTATAATAACTCAGTATGGCTTGCGGGAAATGAGAAACATCTACATTTTAGGAGGAAAGAGACTCATGCCACTCGTTTCGATGAATGAATTTTTGCCAAAAGCAAAAGCGAACAAATTCGCTGTCGGCCAATTCAACATGAACAACCTTGAATTTGCGCAGGCGATTGTGGAAGCGGCAATCGAAGAGAAGTCGCCCTTTATTTACGGAGTCAGCGAAGGGGCGCTTAAGTATATGGGTATTGAATTCACGGTAGCCATAGCCGAAGCGGCCGCCAAAAAATCGGGACTGCCTATCGCTCTGCATCTCGATCACGGCAGCAGCTTCGAAGTCGCGATGAAATGTATCCGGGCCGGATTTTCTTCCGTTATGTTCGACGGTTCGCACTATCCGCTCGAAGAAAACATCCGCCTGACGAAAGAAGTGGTAAAGGCTGCGCATGCGATGGGCGTTTCCGTTGAAGGCGAACTCGGAACGATCGGCGGCGTGGAAGACGACATCAGCGTCGACGAGGCTGATGCCAACTTGGCCAAACCGGAAGAAGCGATTCGTTTTTACGAGGAAACCGGGGTCGACTGCCTGGCCATTGCCGTAGGTACGGCTCACGGGCTGTATAAGGGCGAACCGAACATCCGCTTCGACATCATTGAGAAGGTGGCCAAGGCTATTCCTGTGCCCATCGTTCTGCACGGGGGCTCCGGCGTGCCGGACGAAGCGATCCGCAAAGCGGTGCAGGCCGGTGTCGGCAAAATCAACGTCAACACGGAAAACCAAGTTGCCTGTACCGAGGCGATCCGCAAAGTGCTGAACAACGATTCCAAAGTGTACGATCCCCGTAAATATTTGACCCCGGCACGCCAAGCGATGATTGAAGTCGTCAAAGAAAAAATCCGCCTGTTCGGCAGCAGCAACCAAGCGTAGCGTTCACAGCACCGTTTTTCGGGTAATTTGATTCTTGCCACAGACCGATCAAATTACTGCAAGATAAGGGAAGTTCGTCCCTTGCGGCATTCCCTTATCTTCTTCTTGCACTCAAGTGGGAGGATTAATCGAACTATGGAAAAACTGATGATTGCTGGCGGAAGGCCGTTGCACGGAACGGTTCAGATTAGCGGGGCGAAAAACAGCGCGGTTGCTTTGATCCCTGCTGCCATACTGGCTGAATCCCCGGTCGTGCTGGATAATTTGCCGGCACTCAGCGATGTGGTCGTCTATTCGGAAATATTGCAGGAGTTAGGGGCCTCCGTTGAATGGTGCGGAGAACAAATGACCATCGATCCGACAAGAATGAAGTCGGTTCCGATGCCGAACGGCAAAGTGAAAAAACTGCGGGCTTCCTATTATTTGATGGGAGCGCTGCTCGGTCGGTTTGGCGAAGCGACGATTGGGCTTCCCGGCGGCTGCAATTTCGAACCCCGTCCTATCGACCAGCACATTAAAGGGTTCGAAGCGCTCGGAGCGCAGGTTACGAACGAATACGGCGCCATTCGCATTCATGCAAAGCAGCTGCGCGGATGTAAAATTTATCTGGATGTCGTAAGCGTAGGGGCGACCATCAACATCATGTTGGCGGCAGCGCGCGCCAAAGGGACGACAGTTATCGAAAATGCGGCCAAAGAGCCTGAAATTATCGATGTCGCGACATTGTTGAACTCCATGGGAGCGAAAATCAAAGGGGCGGGCACCGAAACGATCCGCATTGAAGGAGTGCAATCTTTGCACGGATGCCGGCATTCGATTATCCCGGATCGGATCCAGGCGGGCACGTATATGATTGCTGCGGCGGCAACCCGCGGAGACGTTACCGTCGATAACATCATTCCGAAGCATATGGAGGCGCTCACGTCTAAACTGCAGGAGATGGGCGTACATATTTACGAGATGGATGAATCGATTCGTGTTGTCGGGCAGCCCGAATATGCGAGCGTCGATGTCAAAGCGCTCGTCTATCCCGGATTCGCCACCGACCTCCAGTCTCCGATGACCAGCCTGCTCACCCAGGCGAAAGGGGTCAGCATTATTACCGATATGGTATACAACAATCGTTTCAAGCATATTCCCGAGCTGATCCGCATGGGTGCCAGAATCAAAGTGGAAGGACGCTCCGCCGTAATCGAAGGTTCTCCTTTAAACGCGGCCAAAGTAAAAGCGACCGATTTGCGCGCCGGAGCCGCGCTTGTCATCGCCGCTCTTACCGTTCCTTCCGGACTGACGGAGATTACGGGGGTCGATTACATTGACCGCGGATATGACCGTCTTGTCGATAATTTGCGCAGGCTCGGGGCCGAGGTTTGGCGCGAGGAAGTCCCGTCATAGTTTTTTCGCCTTGGGGAATAGATGGACAACAAAGAGGAAATGCTAGGTTATATTGTTCAAAAATGAAGATTGATAATTTAATAGTGTGGTGGTTAAATACATGGATTTGAATCTGGCTGAGCTGGAAGCGATGAAGTTAACCGATTTATACAAGCTGGCCAAAAAATATCAAATTCCTTATTACGGGCAGATGAAGAAAAAAGAATTGATTTTTTCCATTCTCAGGGCGCAAGCTGAACAAAGCGGTTTAATGTTCATGCAGGGAGTTCTGGAAGTTCTGCCGGAGGGATACGGATTTTTAAGGCCGATTAATTATTTGCCGAGTTCGGAGGATATTTACATTTCCGCTTCGCAAATACGCAAATTCGATTTGCGGACAGGCGATTTGGTTTCAGGAAAATGCAGGCCTCCCAAAGAAAATGAAAGATATTTCGGACTGCTGCACGTAGAAGCCGTCAACGGCGAAAGCCCCGATATCGCGGCAGAAAGACTTCATTTTCCTGCGTTAACTCCTCTTTATCCGCAGACCAAAATTATTCTTGAAAGTTCCCCGACCCATTATGCGACACGGATTATGGATTTGTTGGCACCCGTAGGGCTGGGCCAGCGCGGGCTGATCGTCGCTCCGCCGAAAGCCGGCAAGACGCTGCTTTTGAAAGAAATCGCCCACAGCATTTCTGTGAACTATCCGGAAATCGAACTGTTTGTTCTTCTCATCGACGAACGTCCCGAGGAAGTGACCGATATGCAGCGTTCGGTGAAAGGCGAAGTGGTCGCTTCGACGTTCGACGAACTGCCGGAAAACCATATCAAAGTGGCGGAGCTTGTGCTGGAAAGGGCGCAAAGATTGGTGGAACATAAAAAAGACGTCGTCATCTTGCTGGACAGCATCACGCGCCTGGCGAGAGCGTACAACCTCGTCATCCCTCCATCCGGACGCACATTGTCCGGGGGCATCGATCCCGCGGCATTTCACCGTCCGAAACGGTTTTTCGGATCGGCCCGCAACGTGGAGGAGGGCGGCAGCCTGACGATTTTGGCGACGGCGCTCATTGAAACCGGATCGCGTATGGATGACGTGATTTACGAGGAGTTCAAAGGCACGGGCAACATGGAGCTGCACCTGGATCGCAAGCTGGCGGAGCGGCGCATCTTCCCGGCCATCGATATTCGCCGCTCGGGAACGAGACGCGAAGAAATGCTTTTGACCAAAGAAGAGTTGGAGAAAGTATGGACGATTCGCAAAAATATGAACGAGTCGTATGAATTTACGGAAGCTTTTATTAAAAAGCTGGCCGATACGAAAACGAACCAGGAATTTCTGGCGACACTGGAGACCTCCGGAACGGGCGCGAAAAAAGTGAAACATTCGGCCTCGTAGCCTAACTCATTAATGACAAGACAGGGGAAGAGCGATGTATTTGGTGTTCGCAGACGAACAGGGAAATGTGTACGATCATCCCGAAATGACGGCGCTGGCCCGCAGCGGGCATATGATCACGGAAATGACGGAAGATGAGCTCATTCCTTTGCCGGAAGGCGCCACTCTGGTCAGTTTGCCGTTTACGCGGCCGATCGGACTCGACCCGGATACGGGTGAAATGAAGCCGCTGGACGGTAACTATTGCGCCGTCGGCGCGCTGCTTCCGCAGGGGTATACCCGGTTGTACGTTCCGGGATACGTGAAGACGGATAAAACGAAGCTGCTCCCGCTGTTCGGCTATACGGCCGTCGTTTGGAAAGACGGCGGGTTTTATGTCGCCGCCTGCCAGTCCGACGATCCTTACCGGTGGAATCCGAAAAATTGCGACGTCCATGAATTGGAGCTTCAGGTCGAACGGTTGACGAAAAAATATCCCGAAAACAGGCTGTACCGCCATTTGTCCAACTGCGCCCTCGGATATGAATGTTTGACGGCCTCCAACACCTTTTTGCAGCGTTGGGAAGGGGCGGTCCCGGTGTCGTATTCGTGCAACGCCGGCTGCTACGGCTGCATTTCCGAACAACCCGACGACAGCGGATTTCCCGCGCCGCAAACCCGAATGAATTTCAAGCCGACGGTGGAAGAAATTGTCGAAGTGATGCTGGAGCATTTGAAAACACCGGAGAGCATCATCAGCTTCGGGCAAGGATGCGAGGGCGAACCTTCGACGCAGGCGCCCCTTATTATAGAAGCGATTAAACGGGTGCGCCGGCAAACCGGCATGGGCTACATCAACATCAATACGAACGCCGGCTTGACGGATCATATACGCGCCATCGTCGATGCGGGTTTGGACTTGATGAGAGTAAGCACCATCAGCGCGATAGACGAGCATTACAGCGCCTACTACAAACCGCGGGCATACCGGCTGCAAAATGTTGAAAAATCGCTTCGCTACGCCGCCGACAAAGGGGTATACACCTCGATCAACTATTTGGTTTTTCCGGGTGTGACCGATCGGGAGGAAGAAATAGAAGCGATGATTGAATTTGTAAAGCGAACGGGCTTGCATCGAATTCAACTGCGCAATTTGAATATCGATCCCGACAGCTATCTTGCGTTAATTCCTAAGCCGCAAGGCGAACTGCTCGGGATGAAACGGACGATTGAAATATTTCAAGCGGAACTGCCGGATGTGGCCATCGGGTCCTATACCCATGTGCCGCCTTCCGTCCGTTCGTGAAGCTGCCCGATTCCTGTTGCATCCGTACCGCCATCGTGCTATAATTCTTTCATGTGTCTATTTAACTCTGTTTCGAAGTCGATTCAGGGCAGAAAGAGGTGAACGTAATGAAAGAAACCATTCATCCCGAGTATCATGTCACTACGGTGACTTGCGCTTGCGGCAATACATTCGAGACAGGTTCGGTCAAGAAAAACCTGCGCGTGGAAATTTGCTCGGTTTGCCATCCGTTCTTTACGGGCAAACAGAAGTTCGTTGATGCCGGCGGCCGTGTCGATCGGTTCAAGAAGAAATACGGCATTTAACCGGTTCGCGTTTTTTCCTTATATTAGCTGCATATACCCGCCTCCCTGGGTCATCCTAACAACCAAGGGAGGTGTTTTTTATGCGGAACAAAATGATCCTGATTTGCGCCGTATTGTCAGGCGTTGTATGGCTGGCAGCGGCATGCGTCAACGACAACAACGGACCGAATGTAAAAACGTACGACAGGGACGGCTATATGGGACTGACCGAATCGAATCCGAATTTGCCTGCGCAGCCGGGCTACCATACGTACAACAAAGACATCGATATGATGACGGATGCATTGAGGAATATTAAGGGGATTCAAAGTTCATCGGTCGTTATCAACGGAGCGATCGCTTATGTGGGGCTCGAGCTTCCCGACGATATGCCGCGGTCCGAGGTGCAGCGCATTGAAGCCGAAGCGTACGCCCAATTGACAAGGATGATGCCGCGATACACCATCCGCGTCACTTCAGACGAGGACGAAATGCAGCAAATGATGCGAAACACGGGAAAATAACGGCCTGCCAATATATACACAAGGTTGATATTTGCCGGGCAATCGGATATACTAGTTTTGCCGTGCTAGATGGGGAGGTAGCGGTGCCCTGTTACCCGCAATCCGCTGCAGCGGGGTTGAACTCCTGTTAGCGGTATTGTCGATGTGAGGTCTGACTTCTACACGTGGTGTTGACGGTCGGGTCCTTCGCAATGGAAGCCTGTGAACCCGGTCAGGTTCGGAAGAAAGCAGCCGTAAGCAGGATGTTTCATGTGCCGGGGGAGTGCCTGACCTGAGCCGGCGGTATAGGTTCCGCTCGGATCGCAATATCAATAACAGGTGCACGGCATACATTTCGGCACAAGAAAACACTTGATGAATCGTCAGGTGTTTTTTTTATTCGGAAGCGCCGGGAAAGCTTTTCTTTTTTTTCCTTATGAATATGGAAGGAAAATGCATTCATGAGGAGAATGTATACTTGTGTT
>JAWLCZ010000095.1:0-15727 GCA_041686835.1 Paenibacillaceae bacterium
GGAGCGGCTGCGGCGCTTCCGCGGCAACGGCGAATTCCGTTTGCAGCGCTATCGGCGAATCGGCGGCAAGCGGACCGCCGCCGGCCTGGCGCGGAAGCGGCGATGCAAGGGAGGCGCTATTTCCCGGTTGCACCGCGCCTGTGCCCGCGTTTGCGGCCGGTTTGCGGAATTGCGACAAATCCGGCAACCGCGGCGAAAGGTCCGCATGTTCCTGCCCGACAAGACGGAGCAGATTTTGCGCGTATTCCTGTTCTTCCCGCTCTATATGTTCCAGACGCCGCTGCGCCGCCAGCCTTTCGGAAAGCCGCTCCATTTCCGCCTGCAGGCTTTTCGCCTTGGCCGCGCTTTTTTGTTTCGCTTCGTCCGCAATCCGTTCGGCCAATTCGACGGCCTGTTTGCGGTATAAGCTTTTCGCTTCGCCGGCAATCTGTTTCGAGTAGTTCAGCGTATACGCCCCGGAAAATGCCGCTCCCGGATTCACCTGATCCGCCAGCCGCTGCGGCGTGAGTTCAACGTGCAGGGCGTCGACGGACGCGATCAGCCGCTCCGAATCGATGCCGGCTTCCTTGCAGCTTTGCTTCAGCAAATCGCGGAGGTGCCATTCGATATGGGCCCGCACTTTTTCCGAAAAATCGTCAAACAAGGCGTTGAGACGGTTTTGGATTTCCTGAGCCGTCTTCGAAGCGGAAAAAAACAGGCCTACCTTAAAACCGGGCGCGCGGCTTTGCAAATAACGCTCCGCCAAATCTCTCGTCTGCGCCGGCGTAATATTGGCGTTATCGATGATCGAAACGATTTCCTTTTTCATCCGCTCAAGCAAAGCATGCGGAAACCGTTCGACCTCCTCCAGTTCCCGCACCAGCACGGTATACCGTTCCGCCGCCAGCGCGGCGCTGCCGTCGGCGGCGATTTGCCGGCGCAGATCTTCCTTCTCCGCTTCATGTTCCGCACGAAGGCGTCCGGCGTGTTCTTCGATGAGATAGGCCGCCGATTTGACCACGCTGGCATTCCGCAGCGAATCCGCCTGCTTCATCAGTTCGCCTATCAGCCAACGCAGTTTATCCCATTCGTTTTCCGGGTGATCGGGCCTTTTCATCGAAGTGTAAAGGATCCCGTCCGGCTCGATGTGCCAGTTCCGGAACGCCTGTTCGACACCATCGCGATACTCCGCGAAAGAAAGCTCGGCCTCGTTGTGCTTGTCGATCTGGTTAATGATCAAATAAAGCGGTTTTCCCCACTCTTTCAGCCGTTTCGTGAACGCGAAGTTGATTTCCGATTGGACATGGTTGTAATCCATCACGTAAAACACGACGTCGGCCAAATGCAGTGCGGATTCCGTCGACATCAGATGCACTTCGTCCGTCGAGTCGATGCCGGGAGTATCGAGCAGAGCTGCGTCGTCTCCGAGCAGCGGCACGGGGTAGCGTATTTCCACCGATTCGATCTGTTCGCCGTTTACGCAGTATTGCTGCAGCCGGTCGAGGGGTACCGGCTCGACGATCGAGGGTTCCCCGTTCTGAACGTCCATCCTTTTGCGCGTAACGAACGCGCCGGGTTCTCCGTTGCGGATGGAAACGATGTTCGCGCTTGTCGGTATCGGGCTCGATGGCAGCAGCAGGTGGCCGCAAAGCCGGTTAATCAGGCTCGACTTTCCGGCGGAAAAGTGGCCGCAAAAGGCGATATAGAGCCGTCCGGCATTCATTTTATCGATAAGCTGGTTTACTTTCCGCGCATGATCGGAATCGTTAAACCTGAGCATCGTTGCCTGCAATTCCTTTAATGCTTCCGTCCGTTTCGTGGCATCGGTGCCAACCGTCAGTTTCATTCCCCATTCTCCCCATGTTTGCGTGTACTCAAAAAAAGAAACTGGAAATTCCGGTTCAGTTTATCGAGAAAAAGTCCCTGCGACACGTTCTGTTTAAAATACAGGTGTGCGGGGTATCTGCCGTAAAGTCTACGGCCGCCTTTAAAATCGTTGTTATTACCACAAAGTTCATTCATGATAACACGATTTTAACAGCGGTGGAGGCAGATACCCCCACCCTCCCAATGTTGCAGATAAGTGTATTCAGGACTTTCCCGACATCCTCGATTCCGGAATGCTCCGGTTTCTAGTGTACCATATTTTCGTTTTCCGGTATAAATATTTCAAATACGTCACCGTGCTGCAATATCGTAATATTCCGCTGTTTTTCTTTCATGACGACCACTTCGGGCTTCAACCTCATCCGCTCCAAATAGTTGGCCGGCACCGTCCCGGATTCGCTCACCGCAACGCCGTCCACCGTGGTCTCTTCGTTATCGGCGAGCGGCGTCGCGATCACTTTGTCGTAAATGTCGTAGAACACTTCAAAATCGTTCGTATACACTGCGATGCATTTCATCAAATCCCATCCTCGCGCTTGGATTGAGTTGCTATTTTACGTTATTTTTTCTTCTTCCGGAAACTTTCATACGTTTTTTTCCTTCGCGGCACACATCGAGCAAAGGACAGACATCGCATTGCGGATTTTGCGCTTTGCAGTGGTAACGTCCGAAGAAGATAAGCCGGTGATGCGTGATGGTCCATTCTTCCCGGGGTACCCATTTCAGCAGCTTGTTTTCCACTTCGAGGACGGAATCGTCCCAACCGGCAAAGCCGAGCCGTTTGGAAACCCTCTCCACATGCGTATCGACCGCGATCGCCGGAACGCCGAATGCGTTGGATACGACGACGTTGGCCGTCTTCCTCCCGACCCCCGGAAGCTCGACCAGCTGATCGTGCCGTTCCGGCACATTTCCGCCATATTCGTCGATGAGCATTCTGCACAATTTCTGTATGTTTTTCGCCTTGTTGCGGTACAATCCGATGCGGCGTATATCGTTCTCCAATTCCTCGACGGGAACTGCCAAATAATCTTCCGGCTTCTTGTATTTCCGGAACAAATCGGCCGTCACTTTATTGACCGTTTCATCCGTGCATTGCGCGGACAGGACGACCGCGATCAGCAGTTCGAAAGGGTTCGTATGGTTCAATTCGCAGTGCGCATCGGGAAACATCTCTCCGATCGTATCGAGAATATGCCTGGCCAGTTTTTTGTTCATACGCCGGTTCCGCCCTCCTCGTATCATGTCCCACGCATCACAGTGTAGCGAATTCGCCGCAAACGATCAACCGGCTAAACTCTTTTTCTATACTCCGACGACTTTGGACCGGAGCTGGCTGTGATACAACTCATGATAAAAGCCGTTTTTGCGCAGCAGCTGCTCGTGCGTCCCGCTTTCGACAATTCGGCCGTCTTTCAGCACGATAATTTGATCGGCTTTTTGCACGGTGTTCAGCCTGTGGGCGATGACGAAGCACGTTCTTCCTTTCATCAATCGCTGCAGCGCTTCCTGAATTTTGATTTCCGTTACCGTATCGATATTGCTTGTCGCCTCGTCCATAATGAGGATGGACGGATTGGCGAGGATCGCTCTGGCGATGGACAAAAGCTGCTTCTGTCCCTGGCTGATCCCGGCGCCGTCCTGTTCGAGCACGGTATCGTATTGATCCGGCAATTTCATGATGAACGAATGGGCGTCGGCCAGCTTGGCCGCTTGTTCCACTTCTTCGTCGCTCGCCTCGAGTCTGCCGTAACGGATATTTTCCCGAACCGTCCCGCGGAAAAGGAACGGATCCTGCAGCACGAAAGCCATATGCCGCCGCAGGCTCTCCCGTTTGACTCTCTTAATGTCGTGGCCGTCAATGAATATGCTGCCGCCGTCCGGGTCGTAAAACCGGGAAAGCAGGTGGATCAGGGTCGTTTTGCCGGCCCCTGTCGGTCCGACGAAGGCTACCGTTTCACCGGGAGCCGCGTCAAAGCTGACATCCGCAATCGTGTCGTTTCCTTTCTCGTACGAAAAGGACACATGCGAAAAAGAGACCGCTCCCCTCACTTCCGGCAAATGGACGGCGTCCTGTTCATCGTTCGTTTCTTCTTCCTCGTCCAGTATATCGAACACCCTTTCCGCACCGGCAATCGCGGATAGGAGCGTGTTGAACTGATTGGCGAGATCGTTCAAGGGACGGGTAAACTGCCGGGAATATTCCGCGAACACGACAATCACCCCGATGGAGATGCTTCCGGACAGCGCCAACATCCCACCGACGCCGGCGATGAAGGCAAAGCTCAAATTGTTCAAGACGTTCATCAGCTTGGGAATGAAGCCGGAAAACGTCTGCGCCCAAAATCCGGACTGCCGCAGCCGTTCATTCTTCTCTTTAAATTCGGCGATGACCCGCTTTTCCTGGGAAAACGCCTTCACAATGCGCTGACCGGATATCGTTTCTTCGATATGGCCGTTCAAATCGCCCAAGTTCCGCTGCTGCTCCTTGAACAATACGCCGGTCCGTTTCGTGATCCATTTCATGCCGAGCACCATCGCCGGAACGACCAGGAACGTAAGCAGCGTGAGCAGCGGGCTCAGCCAGAGCATGACGGATACGGACCCGATCAAGGTGAGCACGCTGGAGAAAATTTGAATGGCCGAACTGCTGAGCGTCGAGCTTACATTTTCAATATCGTTGGTGACCCGGCTCATCAGCTCGCCGTGCTGCCTTTTATCAAAAAAGGAAACCGGAAGCTGGTGGAAATGCTGAAACAACCGGGTGCGCATAGTGTAGACGGCCGTTTGCGCAATGCCGATCATCGTGTAATTTTGCAGCCAAAGCGACAGGGAATGAAGCGCATAGACTCCGGCCAACACCGGCAGCAAAACAAGCAAGCCTCCGGTGTCTCCGGATACGATATAATCGTCGACGGCCATGCCGACCAGGAAAGGCCCGAGCAGAGCCAGAGACGAACTGAGCACCACCATGAACAGGACCAAGGCCAGCTTCCCTTTGCTGCGCGAAAGAACCGTCCATATTTTTTTCAGCGTTCCCGTCCAGTCCTTCGCCTTCTGCGGGCGGCGTGAAGCTTGCGGGGCGCTTGCGCGTTCCGGCTTATCCAGCTTCATGCGTGGATATTGGAAAGGTCTACTTAGCTCCTTGAACATGACGGACGGCCTCCTCTCCGAACTGGGATTGATAGATGCGCTGATACAGAGCGGAATGGTTCAGCAGCTCGGCATGATTCCCTTTAGCAAGCAATTTTCCGTCTTCCAAAAGCAGAATCGTATCCGCGCTCATCGCGGCGCTTATTTTTTGCGTGATCATGAACGTCGTGCACCGGTATAGTTTCAACGCGTTTAACAATAGCGCCTCCGTCTTCGCATCCAGCGCGCTCGTGCTGTCGTCCAGCAGTAAAATTAACGGCTTCCTTACCAATGCTCTGGCGATGGAAAGGCGCTGCTTCTGACCGCCGGAAAGATTGATTCCCCTTTGTCCCAGCACCGTATCGTACTGCTTTGGCAGCTTCAGGATCGTGTCGTGAATTTGCGCGCGCTTCGCCGCCTCCACGATGTCTTCCATGGTTGCGTCTTCTTTGCCCCATGCGATATTTTCTTTTACGGTACCGGTAAAGAGCAGCACTTCCTGGGGAACGTAGCCGATCAGCCGGCGCAGCTGCTCCAGCTTCATTGTGCGGATGTCGATGCCATCAATGAGAATGCTTCCCTCCTGCACATCGTAAAAACGCGGAATGAGCTGAAACAAAGTCGTTTTGCCGGAGCCCGTCGCTCCGAGAATCGCAACCGTCTCGCCCGGACGAATCTCGAACGAAATGTCGCGCAGAATCGGGACGCGCGTGCCGGGATATTGAAAAGACACGGAGGAAAATACGACGCTCCCTTCCTTCATCCGGGTGGAAGGAGTCTCGCCGTCCCCATCTTCGAGGTCGCCTCCCGTCTCCAGCACGTCCGCAATGCGGTGGGCGGAGGCGCGAGCCCGGGAAAAAGCCATAATGATCATCGTAAATACGGAGAGCGCTGCCGTCATGCGCGTGGCGTAATTGATGACGGCGACCACTTCCCCTACACTGGCCCCTCCGGCGCGGACTTCGCCGCTTCCGAACCAAAGCACTGCCAAAATGCTGGCGTTCATCAACAACAAGATGACCGGCATCGTCGTTTCCGTAAAACGGAGCGCCGCCATCGTCCTGGCCATCAAATCTTCGCTGGCGAGGGCAAACCGTTCCATTTCACGATGTTTTCGCAGAAACGCCCTGATCAGGCGCATGCCCGCTAAATTTTCCTGCATGACGCCGTTCACCGCATCCAACCTTTCCTGAACCAAACGGAATAACGCGCCCGCTTTATTCATCGCCCAAAACAAAAATGCGACCAGAAACGGAACGGTCAGCACCAGGAATAAGGCCAGCTTGGCATTGACGACGAACGCCATCATCACCCCGCCGATAATCAACAGCGGGGCCCGCATCGCAATGCGCAGGCTCATGAATACGGTATTCTGGATTTGCGTCACATCGTTCGTCAGCCTCGTGATGAGTGAAGATACGGGAAAACGGTTGAAATTGGCGAAAGAAAAGGACTGCACCTTTTCGTATAACCGTTCCCGCACATCGTAACCGAAGCCCTGGCTTACATGAGCCGCATAGAAGGAATTGACGATACCCGCCGCAAAGGCCAGGAAGGAACAGCCGACCAAGACGGCGCCCCACTGAATCACCGCCGGAAAATGATGCATGGAAATGCCGTCGTCGATGATTTTGGAAATGAGGTACGGCTGCAGCAGCTCGACTGCCAGTTCGACCAACATGAAAAGCAGCGCGATCACGATCGCGACGACATACCGCTCCAGAAATGAAAGCATCTTTTTCAATCGAAAGTCCCCCCATTCTCTTTCTCGCTCCCGCCTATCCGCCGTATCCCGATGACGTCAGGTTTGAATGACGCAGTCCGCCAAGAAAGCGGTTTCGAACCGTCGATGACCGTAAATGCCCAGTCTTATGCCCCGGGCACATTGCGAACAATAAAATTCTATGTTGAACTATTGTACTGGAAATCTTCTACATTGACAATCCGGCGGAGTATCGCGCCCAACGCCGCGTTTTGCAATGAAAAGCCGTCCCCGGCAAGGAATCGGATCCTGTCCCGGAGACGGCTGAGGCAGTTTTGCAATGCGGTCGATTAATTCAATTTTTCCAGTTCCACAATTTTATCGTTCAACAAATACACCTTCACTTGATCGCCGTCGCGCAGCGATGCCGGTGTAATCGTTTGATCGCCCTTATGAACGTAAGCTTTCGTATGAAGCTTGTATTGGTATTGATCCGTGAACGTCGTTCTTTTGAACGAAATTTCACGGTTTTCCGAATCGTAGATCCAGAACGTCTTGGTCTGCGGAGAAGCGATAAAGATGATCGTATTTCCGTCCGCATCCTGGGCAAGCTCCACCCGGTCGTCGGGTTTAATGACCGCAAGGCTGCCGGTGACATTGTTGCCTGTATCAATCTTTACATTCTTTCCGATCCTTACGGTCTGCGTTCCTTTTTCGTAGTCTTCGATCGTCAATTTGCCGTCCGTTTCGTCGACGGACTTCACTTTGCCCCGGAAAGCGTCAAGCAGTGTGACCGACTGCACCGTTTTGCCGGCAAAGCCGATCGTGACCGGTTCGTCGATGCGGATATCGTCAAATGACGCTCTCGTTTTGTTGGCGTAGGATAGCGCAACGTTTCCGTCGATCGTAAACTCGTACGTGCTGCCGTTGATGTCATTGACGGTCAGCTTCGTTGTGCCGGATTTCCCGGCCGTTTTGAACAGCAGCTTCTGCTTCAAGACGATTTTCGCCACGCGCTCCTGATCCGCGTCCAGAATGAGCTGAACGTCGTCGCCGACTTTCAAATCGTTGATCGACGCGGACGATCGGTTAAAAATCTCGATTTCCGGATTGCTGAGATAAGTAAAGCTCATCGTCCGATTGTTATCCGTTTTGATCGCAATCGTGCGCGAAGTCGTTCCGATTTGCGTTATCGTGCCGTCATACTTGCCGGCAAACTGAACGGACAACAGCTTGCTGCCGGAAACGGTAATGTTCACCTTGCGGTCTTTGCGGAACACGGACGAAAAGGAATTCAAATCGACGGAGCTGCCGTTGAAATCGATGTCCGTCTTCGAAGTGACTTCGTACAAATAGTTTTTGCCCTTATCGTCCTTCAAGATGAGCAGCTTGTTTTCTTCATTGTAGTCTACGATCGTCAGCTGCGTATTGTTCTCGATATTGCGGTTCGTAACGGTAATTTTGCTTACTTTGTTGTCCCCGTTAATCTGCAGCTGCACCGCGTCGCCGGCTTCAAGGTCTCCGAGTCCGGCATAATCCAATCCTTCAATGACGACTTCCGCCCCGTTGGCAATGTCATAGGCGGCGAGATTCATGCCGTCCTTGCGGATGACTATCGTCTTGTTGTCTTCCAGGACGCTCTCCAGCGTGCCGCTGTCTTTTTGCACAACCGACTTCAACACGGTAATCGAGGCGACCTGGCTGTTTTTCACTTCAATTTTCACCTTGTCTCCGGTGTTCAAGTCGCCGATGCCGGAGAGCACTTTATCGCCATATCGAATGTCATACTGGCCGGAAACGACGGTGAACGTTTCGCTGTTCCCGGATTCCGTTTCCTCCACGGTGACTTTATTTTCCGCGGAATCGACCGACGTCACCGTTCCTTCCACCGTTTTATTGACGGGAACTTCCTTCACCGCGATTTTCAGCGCTTTGCCGCCGCTGATCAGCTCGTTGCGCACGATTTCGATCCGGCTGTCCTTGACGAGGGCGCCGAGCGGGATATTTTTTCCGTCCTTGTCGGTCACGGCGACGGTGGAAGCCAGATCGAAAACTTTGGGCTTGTTGTCCACCATGACGACGATCTGAAGATCGTCCGGGTTGGCGACCACCAGCGTACCCTCGATTCTTTCAAATGACGATTGTTCGTCCGTAATTTCCACATAATAAGCCGTTCCCTGATCCTGAATGACATAAACTTCATAATACGGCTTCACGTCGGACAACGAAATGCGTTTTGCATTGTCTTTGTAGCTGTAATACACGGTATCGCTGTGAAGCGCGAATTCTTTTTCCTGACCTTGATCGTTCAACAGGCGGATTTTGCTGCCGGTAATGTCGCTGACCGCTCCCGTCGCCACACGCGCGGAATGCTGTCCCATATACGGTTCGGCCCGGCTCAAAAACGTGGCCATTTCCGCCCGCGTTACTTTGCCGTTCGGTTTGAACGAACCGTCTTCAAAGCCGCTGACGATGTTCAGCTGCACCGCTTCATTGATATAACCGAGCGCCCACGAGGCGATGTCGGCGTTGTCCTTAAAATCGGTCGGCGTATTGGCCAGTTCCGCCGCTTCCGCTTGCTTGCCGAGCGCCCTTATCGTCACTTTCGCCACCCATTGGCGGGTCGCCTCTTTCGCGCCCCAGCTTTTTGCCGAGTTTTCTCCCGCCGCGGACAATTCCTCCTGGACATGAATCAGTCCTTTGTCGATGGCAAGCGCGACGTAAGGTTTGGCATAGGCGTCCACTTCAAACGGCAGCACGACCGTTTCTTTGGATTCGCTCACTTCGTCGGCTAATCCCATCATATTGACCGCCATAATGATGACGTCCTGCTGCTTTACCGACATATTGGGGTTGAACCGTCCGGCTCCGTCGCCGCGGATGACGCCGAGCAAAGCGAGTTTCGTTATGTACTTCTGCGCCCAGTGAGTGGACGGAACATCAGGGAATCCGGTTTTCAAGCTATGTTGAACGGCTGTCCCCGCCTCCGCCGAGGCTTGATCCTTAGCGCTGCCCCCGCCTTCTTGGGCGAATGCGGCGGTGCTTAAGGCAAGCGATAAAGAAACGGAAACCGCCATCATTTTCGTAAAAGGTTTGTACAGTCTTCTCCTCATCAGATTTCCCCTCTCTCAATATAAAAACCCTCTTTCGTTCATTCGACACGAGGGTTTTATTTTCCTGCCGGTTAATTGGTTTCTCTTAACATGGGATGTGGCAGATCCACGTGTCCCATCAAGCTTTCTATCTTCTGTCCGTCGACCAGAATTTCTATCGATTGGACTTCAGGGAATTGAAACAAGGTTTGCCGGACGGCTTCAAGCATGAGGCTTTCCCCGGGAGCGCCGAGCCTTGCTTCATCGGGAATATGGATGTCCATCGTCAAAGCGCCGTTCTCAAATGCAACGGAACGGATATCGATACCCGACCAAAGGGCGGTCAGCTTCCCGTCCGGGCTGCTCTTCAGCGCCTGCAGCGCCGCTTCATATTTCTCTACCGGTTCTTTGAAGGACACGGTCGCTTCTTTTTCGATCAAATCCGTCAAATTGTCATCCGTGTAATAAACTTTGATGGCGATTTGCTCGCTGCCCGCTTCGTCTTGTTGGCCGCCGTTGTTGTCGGCGCCGTTAACGTCTCCGCCGTTCGCTGCGGCGCCGCCCGTATCGGGAGACGCGTTTTTTGCCTGGCCGCAAGCGGAAACAACCATGATGATGCAACAGAAAACCAGCAACGTGCGGACGACTTTTTGCATTTCGCATTCCCCCTAATTGATTTGCAAATATTGTTTGATGGCGGCAACGATAGCTTCCGCCAGCTTCTCCTGAAACGAATCCGTCATCATCTGCGCTTCATCGTTCTTGTTCGATAAAAATCCGATTTCCGCCAGCACCGCGGGCATCGTCGTATGTTTGATAACGTAGAAGTCCGCCTGCTTCACTTTGCGATCGGGAAAACCGGCCGCTTCCGTAATATGGCGGTGCACCACATCGGCAAACGCTTTGCTCTCGCTGCGGGAGTAATACGTCTCGGTACCGGAAACTTGCGGTTTGTCAATCGTGTTTCCATGAATGGAAATGAACAGATCCGCCTTCATATTGTTCGCCGCTTCGACTCTTCCCTTTAAAGTAATATATGTATCGTCCGAACGGGTTAAGTACGGCTGGATGAGCGGTTCTTTTTCCAGCAGCCGGTTCACTTTCAAAGCGACGGCCAGCGTAAATTCTTTCTCGTGGCGATGGCTGTAAGTCGGGGCGCCGGGGTCGGTTCCGCCGTGTCCGGCGTCGACAACGACCGTGTACCGCCGCGGATTCAGGTCCAGAATCACTTGACCGGCTTCTTCATTGCGCGTCACAACATATTTCGCTTTTTTCTTCAGATCGACGACGATTCTTACCGTGGACGGTTCGTTGGAAAATACCGCATAGCGGATTCTTTGAACGATCTCGTGTTCGACCGGAATTTCCCCGTTTTGCAACGGCGTTTCGCCGTTCAGCGTAGGCCCGATGATCGCATGGGGCAGGTCGATGACGATTCTGTCGGGGTTATCCAGAGAAAACGAGCTCGGTTTTATATTGCCGTCCGCATGGATGATAAGCAGGTTGCCGTCCATGACGACAGAATCGATTGCCTTGATTTTCATATCGTCATCCGGAATCCCCGCTTCCTCCGGCGCGTTTTCCGGCTCCGCGCCCGGATCGGAATGATCGGCCGGTTCTTCCTCGTGGTGATCGTCCGATGGCGGTTGAAGCGCATCGCCGGCGGGCAGAGCCGGTTCATCGGCTTCGATCGGCTTGTCCACCGGAATGGAGTCCCGATCCTCGTCCGGTTTATCCGCAGGAACGGAGCCCGGATCCTCGTCCGGTTTGTCGGCGGCCGGTTTTTCCGCTTTATACAGGAGAACCGAACGGCTCATTTGATCCCACGATACTTTCAATCCCAGCTGCTCGCCGATGAAGCGCAAAGGCAGCATCGTCACGTCGTCTATAATGACGGGCGCCGCAGGCAGCGCGAATTTCTTCCCGTTAACGACAGCATTCGGCTTGTCAATCCACAATTCCATCGACAATCCGTTTCCAGAAACCGTTACTTTGCGGGCCGTCTCGTCCCACAGAACTTCCGCGCCCAAGTTTTCGGCGATGATGCGGACGGGAACGACCGTGCTGTCGTTGATGATGCGCGGCGGAACATCCGGGTTTAACGCTTGTCCGTTCAAATACAGGGTGATCGGCGGCACCGGCTTTGCGGCGCCGACAACGGACGGGAACAGCAGCACCAAAAGCAACAGCGGCAAAACGGCGAAAAATCGTTTCATTGTACACCTCTGATAACATTATATGTATCTATGAAAAGACTGTCGAATGATAATATACTAGACGTAAAATCATAGAAAAAGTTGCGAAAAAAACTAAAAATCTCCCATTTTTCGGGAGACTTTTTTTTTTGTGGAATCGTGTTGCACGGGAAGTAAAATTTAGGTATAATACGAACATGCATTCTTATATTTTGCTCGACCGGCATCTATTATTATCAATATTAAGGAGGACATATGTATGTTTACCACATTGGAAGCTTTTTACCAAGCATGGGAACAGGAAAGCCGCGCGACCCAGCGAATATTTGACGCGCTGACGGATGAGTCGCTCAAGCAGGAAGTGACGCCCCGGGATCGCACATTGGGGCGGATTGCGTGGCATATCGTCGTAACCGTTCACGAAATGATGTCGAAAACCGGCCTTGTCTTCGACGCGCCGGAAGAAAACGCTCCAGTTCCGGCATCCGCCAAAACGATTGCGGACAGCTACCGGCAAGCCGGCGATGCGATGATCCGGGCGATAAAGGAGCAGTGGAACGACGCGACGTTACACGAGGAGCGTGACATGTACGGAGAGAAATGGAAGATCGGTTTCACTCTGCTGATGCTCATTCAGCATGAAATTCACCACCGCGGCCAAATGACCGTCCTCATGCGCCAGGCGGGGTTGACGGTTCCCGGCGTGTACGGCCCGTCAAGGGACGAGTGGGAAGCAATGGGCATGAAAGCTCCGGCATTGTAAGAGGAACTTCGTTGAATCGGGGAGGTCGTCCCATAAGCAGCCATTCCGCCGCATGGGGAGGCCTCTTTATTTGACTTATGAGCCAGCTTCTTTTGCCGGCAGCGAATCAGCGGGGCAAGAACCCTTCCTGGCTGATCAAGATTTGTTCCTCGGAAAAAAACCGCTTCAACTGCTCGACCATCCGCAAATAGGCAGTCGGACTGTACCAGTCTTCCCAATGGTGTTTCCGGTATATCGATTCGATCCTCAGCCTTTGCGTGCGCTTTCCTTGGCTGCCGTCGCCCATGAAGTAATCGTCCAGGCATACGCGGTCAACGATGTCCGCCAATATGGCGGGCAATCGATCCGTGCACGGCAGAAGAGGCGCAAACGTCGCCTGTGCCGGCAAACCGGCTGCGACAATGCTTTTCAGCGCCCTGAGCCTCGCTTGAATGGGTGGGGCAGCCGGTGTGAACGCCCGGCGAACCGGTTCCAAATCCGTTTCCACCGTCATGCTGATGCGAATGTTGTCCCCGAACCGCACAAACAGATCGATATCTCTCGTGACGAGCGGACTTCTCGTTTGCACGAACAGAAAATCGGGCTGTTCTTCCGCCATCGTCTCCAGCAGCGTGCGCGTAATTCGCTCCTTGTATTCCACCGGCTGGTACGGATCGGTGCTGGACGACATAAAGACGGTAACCGGCCCTTTTTTCTTCGCTTTCACGATTTCTTTTTTGAGCCGCTGTGCCGCCCCTTCTTTCACATCGACCCATGTCCCCCAAGGCTGCCCGCGGAACAAGGCGATCGGCATTTCTCTCACATAACAGTACGAACACGCGAACGCGCAGCCGCCGTACGGATTCAGCGTATGGCTGTATTCTTTCAAAAAACCGCTCGCCGGATTCAGCAGCTGCCTCGGCGATTTGTGGCGGACCTCGAACTTCAAACCGTTCACCTCTTCATCCGGATTCATTTTCGTATGAGGTTCCATGGTAAAAAACTTCCGTCAAGCAATCATGGTTGGACAGATGTTCTAAACAAAAAGGTCTTAACCATAAATATAACATAATACGCCACAAATATAGATTGAATACGCCACAAGTATAGACTGAATACGCCACAAGTATAGACTGAACCCCCTCCGCGGTTGCAATCGGATCGCAAGTTACAATCGGATTCGAAATGTTGCAGAAAATGATGTTGTGCAAATGACGGCGCCGGGGGTGCCGTTTTTTCATGGCTGACGGTCTTCAGCCATTGCCCTGGTCTTCATCCATTGGCACTTGTTTTCAGCCATCGGCTCCTATTCAATCGAATCGAAAAATCGGCCGGAAACGGTAATTCTCGGCCGCAACGCTCCGAATAACATTATACATAAAGGCAACACCCGACTGTTTCGAGAATGTATGCCCCACGATTCACGATTTATGGAATAAGGAGCTTATTGAACATGACTGTAAAATCCGTACGCAAACATGCGCTCGTTTTCATAATCAGTTCCGTTGTTCTTCTCGCCGCTGCGGCATTGTCGGAGAAACCGCACAACGCCGTCGATTCCAACAGGAAAGCCGTTGATTCCAACAGGAAAAGCGTTACCGTCGACGTGACGGATTTCGGCGCCGTTCCGAACGACGGCAAGGACGACACGCAACCTATCCGAGATGCGATGGCAGAACTTCCTGCAGGCGGCGGGTCCCTTTATTTTCCGGCCGGAACGTATTTGACCGATCCGCTCACGCTGACGGGCGGCGTCCGGCTTATCGGCAACCACACCGTGCTGAAAGCAAAATCGGTGAGTTACAGCATGCTTTATTTGAAAGGAAACCATATACGCATCGAAGGGTTGACCATAGACGGGAACAACCAAGCGGTTCGAGGCGTCACTATCGCAGCCGGTTCGTCGGCCATTGAGCTCAGGAACAGCACGATCCGAAATTTTCGGCAGCCGGCCGACACCCGCAATCCGCTTCACCGGATGACCCCGATCGGCATTCGCATTGAAGGAAATACGTCCGACATTACGATTGATGGCTGTCATATTATGAACGTGTACGCGATCCATAAAGACAAGTACTGGAATCATAAAGTGGCAAGAGGAGTGCTGATCAGTCCCGAAAATAAAAGCCAGTCCGTAAGCAAAAACGTTACGGTGCGGAATTGCCGCATATACGGTGTCGGACCGAAAGACGACGGAGACGGCATCGTGATTCAGGGATGGAACGAAGAAGCCAATTTGTTCATTTTGAACAATACGTTCGACAAAAACCATAAGCGGGCGATAAAAATTCAAACGCCCGGAGCTACGATCCAAGGAAACCGGATCCACAACCCGTTCAACGGAAACAACCACTACGACACCTACCCTGGGGGGGACGAATACGATATGTACGCCGCCATTTCGGTGTACGGCGACAATGTCTCGGTGAAGAATAATACGATCGACGGGGTCGGCAGCTATTCCGCCGCTATCGATATTGCCGGAGCGAACGATGTTGTCGTTTCGGGAAATACGATTTCCAACGGCGCTCAAGCGAAGCTGGACGCCGCGGACTTGATTCGCGTTACAAGCCTGGAAACGCTGAGCAATATTACGATTAAGGATAATACCCTCGAAAACGGAAGGCTCGGCATTCATTTGATCGCCGGCATTGACCGTCTGACGGTGCGCAACAACAAAATGCGCAACATCATAGGCCGCAAATAAGAAAAACGTGGCGATAGGCTGCAAATAAGAAAAACCTGGCGGAAGATCACCTCTAGTTTCAATGGGATAAAGATACGCTTCTCAGCCGGCCGGCGATGATGCAAGGGGGGCGTTTTCAACGGCTGCTTCCTTGCAAGTGAGGATATGCAGTACAAAATGCAATTTAAATGCTCTGTACTTGCTGTTCGTCCGTTTATGTTGCACAAATGCAACATATTGGGGTCAAAACGGGCGAAGATGACGATTTGACCGGTTTATGTTGCACAAAATGCAATCTATTGCGCTCCGTGC